>JANJTU010000336.1 GCA_024710965.1 Thauera sp.
TGGGCCGTGCCGGCGTGCGCGTGGTCGGCCTGGCCAACCGCGATCGCTCCATCGGCCTGGCCTCGCGCCATCTCGAACGCGGCGTGGTGGTCGGGCCGGCGCGCGACCACGCCCTCATACAGCGCATCCGCGACCTCGGCGAGGAGTACGGCGGCGCGATGCTGCTCGGCATCTCGGAGACGGATCTCAGCTGGCTGATCGCCCACCGCGATGCCTTCGGTCCGGTGAAGGTGATCGCGCCCGAAGCCGAGGCCTTTCGCCGCGTGCTCGACAAGGCCCAGACGCTTCGGCTGGCGGCAAGCGTGGGCATCCGCGTGCCGTGCACGCGCGCCCCGCAGAGCCTCGAGGAATGGCGCGCGGCCTGCGGCGAACTGCGCTACCCGGTGGTGGTCAAGTGGGCCGATCCGATCGCGGCGATGCCCTGCCTGCATGCGCAGGGGCTGGCCCTCCAGAAGCTGGAATATGCCGCCGATGCGCAGAGCCTGCGCCGCATCGGCGAGCGCTTCGCGCCGGCAGGCATCTGGCCGCTGATCCAGGAATACTGCCCCGGACGGGGCCTGGGGCAGTTCTTCTTCATGCACGAAGGCCAGGCCGTGCGGCGCTTCCAGCACCTGCGCATCGCCGAGTGGCCGCCGGAAGGCGGCTTCTCGAGCGTGTGCGATGCGGTGCCGCTGTCATGCCACCGGGAATTGCAGGAACGCTCGCTCGCCTTGCTCCGGGCGATCGGCTGGGAAGGGTGTGCGATGGTGGAGTACCGGCTGGACGATGCCACCGGCGACGCGGTGCTGATGGAGATCAACGGCCGCTTCTGGGGCAGCTTCCCGCTCGCGGTGCATGCGCAGGCGGGCTTCGCCAGCCTCGCCTACCACCTGCAGGGGCTGGGCCGACTCCCCACCCTGCCGCCGTTGCGGGAAGACCTGCGCTGCCGCATGGTGGCCACCGAGCTCAAGCGCCTGGTGCGCATCCTGCTGCAACCGGCCAGGATCCGCGACCCCTTCTTCAGGATCCGGCCCGGCCACGAGCTGTGGCGCTTCGCGCGCGACTTCTTCCGGCCGAACACGCGCTACTACCTGTGGGACCGGCGCGACCCCGGCCCGCTGCTGGCGGATCTGCGCAACTATGCGCTACGCGTCCTGAAGCCTTGACGCCGGGGGCGCGCCGAGGCGGTCGCCGAGGAACACCGGCACGCCGAGAATCCGCCGCTGCGGCCCGAGCGCCGGCTCCCGCTCCCAGCCCCTGCTCTGCACCCAGACGCGCGCCGCCACGGTGAGCGCCATCAGGTTGTAGGGCAGATCGAAGTAGGTGAGGCTGAGGAAGGCGCCCCCCACCGCGAAGCCGACCAGCGCCACCTGGACCATCGAACCGAGCTGGACGCACCATTCGGTTTCGGTCTGCGCGCGGCCGTGCTTGCGCAGCCAGCCGGCGCTCATCCAGGTCGCCAGCCACAGGCTGAGGTAGATCAGGAGCCCCGGGAAGCCGTGCTCGCCGAGCATGTGGAAGTAGATGCTGTGGGCGGAAACGACGAAGCTCGGATCCGGTGCGTACATGCCGAACACGAATGGGTTGTAGATGCTGAAACCGCCACCGAAGAAGTTGTCCGCGGCGAGATTGACGGCCATCCACCACGCGTTGATCCGTCCCATCGCGGACTGATCCTGCTCATAGGTCCGGATCGTGCCCATCCGCTCCCACCAGGTGTCCGGCATGAAGGAGAGGAACACGACCCCACATACCACCAGGATCACCGCGGTCGGCAGCTTGTTCCGCCCGCGCCACCAGAGCAGGGCCAGCATCGCCGAGATTGCGAGCAGTGCTCCGCGCGACTGCGAACCCAGAATGGAGATGCCGCACAGCACCATCGCGGCGGTCACGGCGTATTTCTGCCAGGCGCGGTCGAGCGTCGTCTGCAGGAAACGCAGCAACGGCACGGTCACGATCAGGGCGACCGCGAGGGCGTTGTTCTCCTCGATGTAGGAACCCGAAGGGCCAAGGACGTGGAAGGCGCCACCGGTCGCCAGGGTGAAGAGTCCGCCCTTGATGCCGTAGAACGCGACCGAAATGGCCATCACCCAGGCGAAGACCATCATCTCCCGCTTGGTACGCACCAGCATCAGCGTGACCAGCACCATCAGGTCGATCTTCAGCACTTTCTCCAGGGTGCGGAAGCTTGAGACGGCATCAAACGCGAACACCGTCGTGATGCACATCCAGACGAGCAGGATCACGAGCCAGGTGACCGGCGCACCAAGGAAAGGGCTTCGCTTCTCCTTCGACGCAAGCAGTCCGATCAGGGTGCACGCAGCGATGAACAGGCCGACCGGCGCCTCGAACATGAATCCCCACGCCAGACGGTGCGGATTCATCATGCTGATCCAGGTCCACATCATCGCGCCGACGAAAGGGTGCCGCAGCGCGAGCAGGCCACCCGGAACCACGATCAGGAGCAGGAGCAGATCACGCATTCGAATTCATCCTCGAACTCATCTGGCCGGGGCCCGCCCGGGCGACAGAACGGTAAATCCGGAGCCATTGCTCGCGCACGGCCGGCCAGGCATAGGCCGCGGCGGCGGCCAGCCCCGCCTCGCGCATCGCGCCGGCGAGCCTTGCATCCTCGAGCACCCGCAGTGCCGCGCGTCCCATCCCATCGGCGTCGCCAATCGGCACGAGCAGGCCCGACACGCCGTGGTCCACCATGTCCGGGATGCCGCCGGCGTCGGTGCTGACGACGGGCACGCCGCTGGCGAAGGCCTCCAGGATCGAGATCGGCATGTTGTCCACCGTACTCGGGTTGAGCATGCAGTCGGCCGAGGCGTAGAGCGCCGGTATCTCCGCATTATCCACCCGGCCACAGAAGGTCACGCAGTCCTGCAGGCCAAGCTGGCTGGTTACGGCGCGCAGGCGCTCGAGCTCGGGGCCGCTACCCGCGACGGTCAGGCGTGCGCCCGCAAACCCCTGGCGCACGAGCGCGAAAGCGCGGATCGCGGTCGGGATGTCGTAGATCGGCTCGAGGTTGCGCGTCACCACGAGATGGGGCGCATCGCCGAAGGGGGCGCGAAGCGCCGGGCGGAAGCGCGACAAATCCACGATGTTGGGGACGATCAGCGCATCCAGCCCGTGACGCGCGAACACGCGCTGCAGGAAAGCCGATGGCGTCACCCGTGCATCGGCCGCGGCGAGCGTCGCCAGCACATGCCGGGGCGCGCGCGCAAAGAAGGGCTCGGCGTTGCCGCCCCGGTAGTTGATGATCACCCCGGCGCCCCGCGCACGGCCGATCCAGGCCGCCGGGGCCGCAAACAGGTGCCAGCCCCAGCCCGAATTGGCCAGGATGTGCATCACCTCGACCCGGCCTGCCGCCCGCCACAGCCGCAACAGATAGGGCAGCAGGCGAAACCCCGCCCGCAGCACGGGTACGCCGGCAACCCAGGCCGGGCTGTAGGGCGCGTTGTTGCGCACGAGCTCGACCTCGACGCCGTCGCGCCCGAGCAGCCGCAGCAGTTGCTCGCACTGGTTGGCCATGCCGCCCGAAGGCGGCGGCAGCGGGCCGACGATGCACACCGACGGCAGGCGCAGGTTGTCGCGAGGGGAGGACGAGCGTGGCATCGCCATGAGCGTGTTCGTCACGCCGCCCGATACGCGTGCCGGTGCGCAGCACCAAGCAGTTCGTCGAGCAGGCGCAGATGGGCCTGCCAGCTGTAATTCTTCAGCACGCAATCCCGCGCCGCCCGCCCCATCCGCTGCCGGGCGTCCGCTTGCGTCAGGAGCCGCACGACGCCATCGGCAAACGAAGCGGCGCCGTCCGCCACCACGCACTCGCGTCCGTCGTCGGCCGCCAGGCCCTGCGCGGGGGCAGCCGCAAGCACCACCGGGCGCGCCATCGCCATCGCCTCGAGCACCTTGTTCTGGATGCCGCGGGCGATGCGCAGCGGCGCAACCACGAGCTCGGCATGCGCCAGGTAAGGCCTGACGTCGGGCACCGTCCCGGTGACGGTGATGCCCGCCTCCCGCAGCCCCAGCACCGCCGGCGCGGGGTTCATGCCGACGATCCAGAAGCGCACGTCGGCGATCCGCGAACGGATCGTGGGCAGGATCTCCTTGGCGAACCAGGTGACGGCATCGATGTTGGGCCAGTAGTCCATCGCACCGGTGAAGAGCAGCACCGGCCCGCCCGCCGGATAGGGCGATTCGAACCGGTGTGCGGGCGAGAAGTAGTCGGCATCGACCCCGTTCTGCATGACCCGGATCCTGTCTGCCACCTCGGGCGCCGCACGGCAAAAGAGACCGGCCTCGGCCTCGGTGACGAACAGGCTGCACGCCGCCCTGGCCGCCGCAGCGCGCTCGAAGGCGAGCAGGCGCGCGCCCTCGCGCCGATAGAGCCAGGACAGCGGCCACATGCGCTCGGCCGCGTACTGCGTCCACTTGGCGGAATCGACGTCGCAGAAATCGACGATCGCGCACTGGAGGCGAAGCGGCGCGAGATACTGTGCCATCGGCCCCGAGAACGCGACCGCCCGGCCGATCCCTTCGCGCTCCACCGTCGCCCGCACCCAGCTCGACAGGCGCGCGTCACGGTAATAGGGCAGGCTCAGGGCTTCGCCGGCCAGCAGCGCGCGAAGACTGCCGATGCGCTGCCGCAGGGGCTGCAGGTCGAGTGCGAAGACGTCCTCGCACCACTCCTGCAGTCGCGCCACGTGGGCACGGTCATCCGGGTGATCGACGAAGGTGCCGAGAAACACCCTGTGCCGCACGGCGAGCTGGCGCAGGATGTTGAACGAGCGGACCTTGTCCCCCTTGTTCGGGGGGAAGGGAATGCGATGCACCAGGTAAAGGAGGGGGGGCCGGGCATCAGGCACCTTTCGCCTCCGTGAGCCGCCGATACACCGGCGCATAGTTGGCGACGCTGTTCGTCCAGTTGCGCACGCGCTCGACGAAGGCTCGCCCCGCCGCCCGCATCACCGGCCAGCGCTCGCGGTGGGCGAGCATGTCCTCGACCGCGGCGGCGAGCGCGGCGGCGCTGCCGGCGGCGAACAGGCGGCCGGTCTCGCCGTCGCGGATCAGCTCCCTGTGGCCGCCGACGTCGGAGGCGACGAAGAGCCGGCCCTGGGCCATGGCCTCGAGCGGCTTGAGCGGGGTGACGAGCTCGGTGAGCCGCATCGAGTGGCGCGGGTAGGCGAGGAGGTCGATCTGGTCGTAGTAGTGGCTGACCTCGCCGTGCGGGACGCGGCCGGTGAACACGACCTTGGCGGCCACGCCGAGCCGCTGGGCCTGGGCCCTGAGCTTCGCCTCCTGCGGCCCGCCGCCCACCAGCAGCAGGCGCAGGTCGGGCTGCCGCGCGAGCATGCCGGGAAAGGCCTCGAGCAGCAGGTCCAGCCCTTCGTAGGCGTAGAACGAGCCGACGAAGCCGACCACGGTGCAGCCATCGAGCCCAAGGCGGTGGCGGAGTGCGGCATCCGCATCGCCCGAGAGCTGGAAGCCCGCGATGTCGACCGCATTGGGAATGACCGTGACCCGCTCGGCCGCAATGCCGCGCGCAACGATGTCGGCACGCAGGCCTTCGCAGATCGTGAAGACGTGGCTCACCCGGCGCAGCGCCCAGGTCTCCATCGTCTTCGTGAGCCGGTAGCGGAAGCTGCCCTCGGTGGTGGTGCCGTGGTCGACCGCGGCGTCCTCCCAGAAGGCGCGGACCTCGTAGACGACCGGGATGCCGAGCCGCCGGCCGACGCGGACCGCCGGAATCGCGTCGAGCACCGGCGAGTGCGCGTGCAGGATGTCGGGCCGCAGCTCACGCGCCAGGGCTTCGAGCGTCGCCTCCAGCGCGCGCATCAGGCGCACTTCATGGACCCCGGCCGGCGCCGGCTCCGGCACCGGGCAGCGGTAGAAGCGCAGCCCATCCAAGTCTTCCACCGCGGCCGCGGTGTGCCCCTGCTTGGGCGAAGTCAGGTGAACGGTCTCCCAGCCCAGCGCGCGCTGCTCGCGCAGGATCGCCGCGGTGCGGAAGGTGTAGCCGCTGTGCAGCGGCAGCGAGTGGTCGAGGATGTGCAGGATGCGCATCGCTCACACCGCCTCGGCCAGCACCGGCGTGACCGGCAGCCCCTGGCCGGCATGGCGCAGGAAGGCCTCGAACATCAGCAGCGTCCACAGCGGCGCGCTGTAGTCGCGCGTGCCGGCCTGGTGGGCGTCGACCAGGTGCTGCAGGCAGTCGCGGTTGAACATGCCGGTCGCGGCCAGCGTCTGGCCGAGCACGGCCTCGCGCACGCGCTCCTTGAGCGGGCCGCGGAACCAGCGCGCCAGCGGCACCGCGAAGCCCATCTTGGGCCGGTACAGCACCGCCTGCGGCAGCAGCGGCTCCATCGCCTTCTTCAGCAGATACTTGCCTTCGCCGCCGTGGACCTTGAGGCCGGAGGGCAGCGTCGCCAGCCATTCGACCAGCACGTGGTCCATCAGCGGTTCGCGCACCTCGAGCGAGTGCGCCATGCTGGCGCGATCGACCTTGGTGTTGATGTCGCCGACGAGGTAGGTCTTGAGGTCGAGGTACTGGATCAGCGCCAGCGCGTCGTCGGTGTGGGCGTTGGCGGCGTGGCGGCGGAAGACCTCGATCGCGCCGTAACCGCCGAGCTGGCGGCGGAAGGCGGGCGCGAACAGGCGCTGGCGCAGGTCGCCGCGCAGGATCGAGACGCTGTGGAAGTAGGCCTCGACGGCGTCGCGCGCGAGCGCCTGGAAGGTGGTCTTGGCGCGCAGCACGCGCGGCGCCCAGTCCGCCTTCGGGTAGACGCGGCCGAGCAGGCCGAACACCGGCCGGCGCACGCCGTGCGGCATGCTGTCGCGCCAGCGCTGCTCGGTCAGGTGCGAGCGGTAGCGCCGGTAGCCGCCGAAGCTCTCGTCGCCGCCGTCGCCCGACAGCGCCACGGTGACGCGGCGGCGCGCGAGCTGGCAGACCCGCCAGGTCGGGATCGCCGAGCTGTCAGCATAGGGTTCGTCGTAGAGCGCGGCGAGCGTGTCGATGAGGTCGAAGTCGTCCGACTTCACCGTCTCGACGTAGTGGTTGGTGCGGTAGCGCTCGGCGACCTGCTGGGCGAAGGCCGATTCATTGAAGCGCGGGTCGTCGAAGGCGATCGAGCAGGTGTTGACCGGCTCCGCCGACAGCCCCGCCATCGTCGCCACCACCGCGCTCGAATCCACCCCGCCGGACAGGAAGGCGCCCAGCGGCACCTCCGAGATCAGGCGCAGGCGCACCGACTCGCGCAGGCGCTCGCCCAGTTCGGCGACCGCCTCGCCCAGCGACAGGCGGCTGTCGAGGGTGAAGCGGACGTCCCAGTAGCGCCGCGGCGCGGGCACGGGCTGGCCGCGGCGCACGCACAGGGTCTCGCCCGGACCCAGCTTCTGCGCGCCGAGGAAGATCGTGCGCGGCTCGGCAACGTAGCCGAGGGCGAAGTATTCCTCCACCGCGAGCGGGTCGAGGCGACGGTCGAGCGCCGGGTGCTGCATCAGCACCTTCAGTTCGGAACCGAAGGCGAGCGTGCCGTCGGCGAGCAGCGCGTAGAACATCGGCTTCACCGCGAGGCGGTCGCGGGCGAGGAAGAAGGTGTCGCGGTTGCGGTCGAACAGGCCGAAGGCGAACATGCCGCGGAAGCGCTGCACGCAGTCCTCGCCCCAGGCCTCCCAGGCGTGGACGATGACCTCGGTGTCGCTACGGGTGTGGAAGACGTGGCCGAGCGCCTCGAGTTCGGGCACCAGTTCCTGGAAGTTGTAGATCTCGCCGTTGAACACCACCGCCACCGAGCCGTCCTCATTGAACAGCGGCTGCTGGCCGGTGGCGAGGTCGATGATCGACAGCCGGCGGTGGGCGAGCGCGACGCCCGGCTCGAAGTGGTAGCCGCCTTCGTCCGGGCCGCGATGGTGCTGCACGTCGTTCATGCGGCGCATCAGCTCGCGGTCGAAGTCGCGCTTGCCGCGGGTGTCGAAGAGGCCGGCGATTCCGCACATGATTGAACTCCCTGGTCAGGCGGAAAGGCTCGACGGCACGGCTTCGTCGAGCAGCTTGCGGTAAAGCGCGGCATAGCGCTCGACCATGCCGTCGAGGCTGAAGCCCGCCTCGACCCTGCGCCGACCCGCCGCGCCGCAGGCATGACGCATTGCAGCATCTTCCGCCTGCAGGCGCAATGCGTCGGCGAGCGCGGCCGGGTCCGCCGCCGGCACGAGCACGCCGGTTTCCCCCGGCACGACGAGCTCCGCGTTGCCGCCAACCGCGGTCGCCACCACCGGCAGGCCGCTCGCCATGGCTTCGAGGATGGTGTTGGAGATGCCTTCCGCCTGCGAGGGCAGCACGAAGACGTCGAGCGCGCGCATCAGCTCGGGCACGTCGCTGCGCTCGCCCGCCAGCCAGACCACGTCGCCGACGCCGGCGCGGCGAATCTCGGCCTCGAGCGCGCCGCGCAGCGGGCCGTCGCCGGCGAGCACCAGGCGCAGCGCCGCGGCCGCCCCGCCCTGCTGCCGCGCCAGGGCGACGGCGCGAACCAGGTTGAGCGGATCCTTCACCGCCTGCAGGCGCCCGACCGTGCCCACCAGCACCAGCCCAGGCGCGGTGAAGGGGCAGCCCGGCAGCGCCGCGCGGCCTGCCGTCGCGGGGTGGAAGCGGCCGGTGTCGACGCCGTTGCAGATGCGCTCGATGCGCCCCGGCGCGATGCCGACGCGCTCGGCGAGGTAGGACTCGATCTGCGCCGACAGCGCAACATAGCGGCTGACGAAGGGGCTGTAGGCGCGACGCATGACCTGGAACTTGCGCCGCGTGCCGGCCGGGTCGGACACATCCCAGCCATGCTCGCCATGCACCCTTACCGGCACGCCGGCCGCGCGCGCCGGCACCACCGCCTCGAGCGCGGCGAGGTTGCGGGTATGCACGATCGCCGGGCGACGCGTGCGGAACAGGCGGTAGAGCCGCGGATAGAGGCGGACGCCGTGGCCGGGCGACTTGTGCAGGGAAATGAACTCCACGTCCGGGTTCGTGACGCGGCGTGTGAAGGCCGGCGCGCACTCGGTGAGCGCGACCACGGCGTGCCGGTAGAGCCCCGCCGGCAGGCGGTTGAGCAGATTGACCACGCCGTTCTCCAGGCCGCCGACGCTGAAGCTGAAGACGACGTGCATGACCAGCGGCGGCGCACTCATCGGCCGGCCTCGGTGCGGATCAGCAGGGTGTCGATCGCCTGCGCGAAGTCGCGCACGAAGGTCTCCGCCGCCGCCAGGCCCGACGCCTCGGCCGTCCGCGCCGGCACGGTGACGACGACCACCGCGGAGTCGTCCGTGCGCCCGGTCAGGCGATCGAGCGCGAGCAGCGCCTTGGCCAGGTAGTCGTTGCTGACGACGCGGCCGTTGATCCAGTACCAGCCCCACAGCTCGAGCTGTTCGTAGCCGCGGCTCAGCGCCGCGTGGCGCACCGGGCCGATGGACAGCCGCGCCTCGCCGTTGCGCGTGCGTCGCCAGCCGCCCTCCTCCTGGCCGCTGAGGCTGTTGCCGTGCATGACCAGTTCCTCGCCCTTGCGCTGCGCCGCGTAGTAGGCGATGTACAGCCCCACCTCGGTACCATCGTCGCGCCGGTAGGCCTGGAACACTTCGCCGCGGTGGCCCTGGAACGAAGGCCGGTAGGCATGCGCCCCACCCTCTGCGAGCGTCCACCCCGGCTTCGCCGCCGGCGCCGCGAGCGCCACCTCGAACGCCGCCGCCGGCCTCTCCAGCCGCGCCAGCAGCAGCGGGAAGAGGGCCATCGCGAGCGCAACCGGTGCGAGCGCGAGCCAGCGCCCGCGCGAGGCCGGCACCGAATGCGCCCGCACCGCGGCGGGCGGTACCGGCGCCTCGTTCCAGCGCGCGCCGATCACGAACATGATGCCGATGACGATGCCGAAGAAGACCCAGCCATAGACGATGTGGATGAAGCCTTCGACGAACTCCGAGCCGAAGTGATAGCCGATCATGACCGTGATGTAGGCGCGGACCCAGTTGGCGACGATCGGCACGGCGAGCGCGACGAGCATGAACAGCAGCCGGCGCCGCAGGCTGACGTAGTTCAGATAGGCATAGAGCGCGCCCACCATCAGCGAGGCGACCAGGTAGCGCAGCCCGCTGCAGGCCTCGACGACCGACCAGCGGCCGTTTGGGACGATGAAGTACAGGTTCTCCTGATACACCGGGATGCCGGTGGCGCGCAGGGCAAGGACGGTGAAGTCCGCCGTGTACCTCATCAGCACCGGCAACAGGAACTCGCCGACCGGCACGCCGAAGAACAGGAACAGCAGCGGAAAGGCCAGCACGCGCGCCAGCGGCCAGCCGATGACGGCGATGAAGCCGGCAACCAGGATGACGGCCAGCGCGACGTGCGACAGCGCCGACACGCTGACGAGCTCGCCCACCAGCCACGCCCCCCCGGCGGCGACGACCGCAGCCAGGGCGGCGGGCGCCGGGGCGGGCGCAAAGGCGTCGAGCGTCTCGCGCTTGCGCCACACCAGCCAGGCGAAGATCGGCAGCACCGCCAGCCCGTGCGCGAAGGTGTCCGAGCGCCACCAGATGTGGGCGATCTCGGCCGCGGTCGGGTAGTACCAGCCGACGACCCAGGCGAAGGCCAGCCCCAGCAGCACGGCGACCTTCCACGCGCCGCTGCCCCCGCGCGCGGGCTCCACACGCGTCTCGAAACCGGCATCGGGCGGCTGCCTCATGTCCATGATCTCACCCCAGGTTGCGCACGATATGCGGTCCGAGCGCGTTGGCGACGCCGAGCGGCAGCCGCTTCCACAGCGCGATGAAGGCGCGGTACTTCGGGTTCGCCGGGTTGTTCTGCGGCACGCTGTCGCGCTTGTACAGCCGGTATTCGTAGGACAGCGGCTGCGGCTCGAAGCCCCAGTTCTTCTTGAACGCATACGGCCCGGTGCCGAGCTTGCTGCGGCCGTAGTCGAACACGCGGCAGCCACGTTCGCAGGCGCGGCGCATCAGCTCCCAGTACTTGAAGTCGTTGGCGGCGAGGGCGCGGGCGGCGGCATCGTCGCCGGCGTAGTAGGGCAGCACCTCGTCGCGGAAGTAGAAGCTCAGCACGCTCGACAGCGGCCGGCCCGCCGGGTCGGTCACGGTCAGCACCTCGCAGGCCTCGCCGAAGTGCGCGCGCAGCGCGGCGAAGAAGCGCTTCGGCAGCGCCGGCGTGCCGTGGCGCCGCACGTTGTCGGCGTAGAGGGCGAAGAAGCGGTCCACGCCGTCGTCGAGCTGGCCGACGAGGCCGTTGTTGATGCCCTTGCGCACCATCGCGCGCTGCTTGCGCGGGATCGCGAGCATGTTCGCCTCGACCTCGGGCAGGATGCCCTTGCGGAAGGTGACATAGAGCGACTGCCGCGGCCAGTCGGCGTGACGCGGCTGCAGATTGCGGTACTCCAGATGCTGCACGCCCAGCCGGCGCGCCAGCGCCTCGGCTTCGGCCTCGAGCGCGGCGACGACTTCCGGCCCGGCCTCGGCGCCGGCGGCGATGCCGCCGTACACGCAGAACGGCAGCGAGCTCAGGGCGTGGCCGAACAGGCGGCTCTTCACCTCGGCCAGCGGCAGCACGGCCGCGATCTCGCCCGCGCGCTCGGCATAGAGAAAGAAGCAGCGGTGGCGGAAGACGCCCTCGATGATGTCCTTCCACGCCGACAGGTGGAAGAAGGTGGCCTGCGGGCAGGCGTGGACGAAGACGTCCCAGCGCGCGGTGTCGGCCGGTGCCAGGATCCGGACCTTGGTCGGCAGTCTGTCCATCGGGGGCCTCCGGAGCGGGCTTGCGTCAGGCGGCGTCGCGGAAGATCTCGTCCGCGCGCCCCCAGGAGAAATCGGACAACAGGCGGTGGAGCCGCGCCTCGGTACGCTGCAGATTGACGTAGTGCCGGAAGCGCGTGCGCGCGCAGGCATCGGCGACGCGCGGCTGGCCGGGGTCGATCTCCCACGGGTGGAAATAGAACACGGCCGGGCGCCGGTCGTCGGCGTTGACGCGGGCGATCTGCCAGCGCGACAGCGCATACGGCAACAGGCGGAAGAAACCGCCGCCGCCCGCCGGCCAGTTGCGGCCGAAGCGGCGCAGCGTGGTCACCGGCACCTCGAGCAGGCCGTTGGCGAGCCGCCACGGGAAGCGCGGCGCGTCAGGCATGCCGTAGTGGTCGTGGCGCACCGGATAGACGCTGGAACTGTAACGATAGCCGGCGCTGGCGATGCAGTCGTGCGCCCACAGGTTGCCCGCGCCGATCGAGAAGCTCGGCGCCCGGTAGCCGATGACTGGCCGTCCACTGACATCTTCCAGCACCGCCTTGGCAAGGGCGATGTCGGCCGTGAACGCGTCGGGGGTCATCGCACTGGCGCGCTCGTGGCAGTAGCCGTGACTCGCCACCTCGTGGCCGGCGTCGGCGATG
>JANJTU010000347.1 GCA_024710965.1 Thauera sp.
AGGGCGCGGCGCAGGTTCTGCTCCATCATGTCGCCGAGCACGAAGCCGAGGATGAAGGGCGCGATCGGGAAGTTCATCACCCGCAGCAGGTAGCCGACGCCGCCGATGATGGTGCCGAGGATCAGGTCGAAGGTCGTGCCATGCACCGCATACACGCCCACCAGCGACACCGCCGCCACGCCCGGCACCAGCAGCCAGTTCGGGATCGACAGGAAGGCCACGAAGACGCGGATCAGCGGGATGTTCATCACCAGCAGCATGACGTTGGCGATGAAGAGGGAGGCGATCAGGCCCCACACGATCACCGGCTGGTCCTGGAACAGCGTCGGCCCCGGGGTGATGTTGTACAGCGTGAGCGCGCCGATCATCACCGCGGTGGTGCCCGAGCCGGGCACGCCCAGGGTCAGCATCGGCACCAGCGAGCCGTTGGCCGAGGCGTTGTTGGCCGCCTCGGGCGCGGCCACGCCGCGGATGTCGCCCTGGCCGAACTGGTGGTCCTTGCCCGCCATGCGGCGCTCGGCGGCGTAGCACATGGCCGAGGCGATGGTGGCGCCGGCGCCCGGCAGCACGCCGATGAAGAAGCCCGACAGGGAGCAGCGCAGCAGGGTCCACTTCGCCAGCAGGAACTCCTTCAGGTTGAACATCAGCCGGCCGGTCAGCGTGATCGGCTCGCTCGCGGCATGCTCGTTCTGCAGCATCAGCATCAGCTCGCTGACCGCGAACAGGCCGATGACGATGACGATGAAGGGGATGCCGTCCTGCAGGTGCAGCGCGTCGAAGGTGTAGCGATAGACGCCGCTGTTGGAGTCGATGCCCACGGTGGACAGCAGCAGGCCGATCAGGCAGGCGGTCATCGCCTTCGGCAGCGAGTCGCCGACCAGGCCGCCGAGGCAGCACAGCGCGAGCACCATCAGCACGAAGTACTCCGCCGGGCCGAAGGCGATCGCCCACTCCGCGAGCAGCGGGGCGAAGGCGACGATGCCGATGGTGGCGACCAGCGCGCCGGTGAAGGAGGCGAGCGCCGACATCGACAGCGCCGGGCCGGCCAGCCCCTTCTTCGCCATCGGATAGCCGTCCATCGTCGTCATCACCGCGCCGGCGTCGCCGGGCACGTTGATCAGGATCGCCGAGATGCGCCCGCCGTACTCGCAGCCGGCATAGACCGCGCACAGCAGGATCAGCGCCGACTCGGGCGGCAGCTTCATGGCGAAGGCGATCGGCAGCAGGATGGCGACGCCGTTGATCGGCCCCAGACCGGGCAGCAGCCCGACCACGGTGCCGATGAAGCAGCCGATCAGCGCGATCATCAGGTTTTCGGGCGTGCCGGCGACGGCGAAGCCCTGCATCAGCATAGACAAGGTTTCCATGACTTACCCCAGGATGCCGTTGAGCCACAGCCCGGTCGGCAGCGCGACGTCGAGCAGGCGGTCGAAGAAGAAGAACATGCCCACCCCCAGGCCGATGCCGCCGACCACGCACTGCTTCCACGTGCCGCCGAAGAAGCGCGCGACCGGAATGGTCATCAGCGCGGTGGCGACGATGAAGCCGAGCTTGTCGAACAGCAGCGCGTAGGCGAGCACGATCAGGAACAGCAGGCCGATGCGCTTGAGCACCGGGGCCGGGGCCCAGGCCGTCTCGCTCTTCTTCTTGTCCAGCATCAGCGCGACGGCGCAGAGGCCCAGCAGGAACAGCACCAGCAGCGGGAAGGCGCGCGGGCCGACCGGCTCGTAGGAGATGGGGGGCACGTAGTCCCAGCCGATCCAGATGCCGGCGATGCTGAGCAGCAGCAGCACGCCGCCGAAGATTCTTTCACTCATGTCGATCTCCCGATGATGCCGTCCCGCGCTCGAAGGGCGGCGCAGGACGGCAGGGGGCTTACTGGCCGAGCAGGCCGAATTCGCGCGCGAGTTCGGCGTAGCGCTTCACTTCCTTGCTCACGTAGTCGTCGAGCTTCTGGCCGGTGAGGGCGAAGGGAAAGAGGCCGCGCTCCAGACGCAGCTTGTCGAAGTCGGGCGAGGCCAGCATCTTGTCGAAGGTGGCGGTCCACCACTGGTAGTCGGCGTCCGTCACCTTGGGCCCCATGTAGTAGCCGCGCGCGATCGTCCAATCGACGTTGTAGCCCTGCTCGATCGCGGTCGGGATGGCGGCGAGCTCGCCCGGCAGGCGCTCGGGGGCGAGCACCGCGAGCACGCGCACGCGCCCGCCCTTCAGGTGCGCCGCCACTTCCGAGGCGTCGCCGGTGTAGGCCTGGACGTGGCCGCCCATCAGCGCGGTCATCGCCTCGCCGCCGCCTTCGAAGGCGACGTAGCGCATGCTCTTGTAGTTGACCCCGGCCTCCTTGGCGATCAGCGCCGACTTCATCCAGTCCTGGCTGCCCACCGAGCCGCCGGCGCCGTAGATGACCTTGCCGGGGTTGGCGCGGGTGGCCTCGATCAGGTCCTTCAGCGACTGGTAGGGCGAGTCGGCCTTGACGATGACGGCGCCGTAATCCGCGCCCACCGCGGCGACCCAGCGGACGTCCTTCTCGGTGTACTTGCCGAACTTGCCGATCGCCAGGTTGAGGAAGGAGCCGCCGGAGAAGGCGACGACGGTGCCGCCTTCGGCCGGGCGGTTGGCGATCACGGTGTTGTAGGCCACCGCGCCGATGCCGCCCGGCATGTAGGTCACGCGCATCGGCGCGTCGAGGTAGCTGCCGTTCTGCAGCGCGCTCTGCACCAGCTTGCAGGTGAGGTCGAAGCCGCCGCCGGGCTTGGCCGGGGCGATGCACTCGGGCTTCTCGGGCACGGCGTGGGCGAGGCCGGCGGCGAGGGTGGCGATGAGGGCGGTTGCCCCGGCGATCAGGGTCTTCTTCAGCATCATGATGTCTCCTCCTGTGCGTGGACTGTGCTGCGGCGGGGGCGGGCGATCCTTCCCCTGCTTGGAGGCGGACGATACGCAGGGGGGCTTTCGATTCGCTTTCAGTGCCGACAGCTGCCGGCGTGCAGCGGGCCCGAGACCGGTGCGCCCGAGGCCGGTGCGGCGGGCCGCCTACAGCGCCTCGAACGCGGCAAGCATGCGCCGGCGCAGCGCCGCATCGGGCAGCGGGCCGTGCAGCGCGGCCATGTTCTCGCGCATGTGATCGGCGCGCGAAGTGGCCGGGATGGCGCAGGTCACCGCCGGGTGGGCGAGCACGAACTTGAGGAACAAGGCCGCCCAGCTCGCGCAGCCGAGTTCGGCGGCGAAGCCGGGCAGGGGGCGGCCGCGCACACGGTGGAACAGGCCGCCGCCGTCGAAGGGGCGGTTGACGATCACCGCGCAGCCGCGCTCGGCCGCGAGCGGCAGCAGGCGGCGCTCGGCTTCGCGGTGGGCGATGTTGTAGGTGAACTGGACGAAATCGAGTCGCTCGCGCCGCATGATGGCGGCGAAGTCGTCGTGGCGGCGGCCGTGCGAGGTGGTGATGCCGAGGTAGCGCAGTGCGCCTTCGGCCTTCATGCGGCGCAGCGTGGGCAGGTGGGTTTCCCAGTCGAGCAGGTTGTGCACCTGCATCAGGTCGAAGCGCGGCAGGCCCCAGAGCTCGAGCGAGCGCGCCATCTGGCGCTCGCCCAGCCAGCGCCCCGGGGTCCACACCTTGGTCGCGGCAAACAGCGCCGCTGCGCCCGGCAGCTGCGGCAGCAGCGTGCCCAGCACCGCCTCGGCGCTGCCGTACATCGGCGAGGAGTCGATCAGCCGCCCGCCGCCCGCGAAGAAGGCCTGCAGCACCGCCCAGCGCGCGGCCAGCGCCTCGGCGTCGCCGCGGCCGTCGCCGACGTCGAAGGTGATCCAGGTGCCCATGCCGAGCGCCGGCAGGCGCTCGCCGCTCGCCGGCAGCGGCCGCCACAGCGCATCCGCGGCCGCCCGGCCGAGGCCGGTCGCGCCGAGCGCGAGGGCGGCGAGCAGGCGGCGCCTGAGCCGGCTGCAGGCGGACGGGGGCGGTGCGGCGTCGGCCGGCATGGGCCGGATGCCTCCACGGTGATGGGCAGGACCTGTTCGACCAGTGCGGCGGCGGCGCGGTTTCCGCGTCCGCCTCGCCGCGACTTCGGGCCGAGCGCCAGTCGGCAGCGCAGCGAGAGCTCGCCGCGGGGTGGCTCGAGAACGGCGAAGGCCGGCGCCCGGAAATCGTCCGGAGCCGGTGAGCGACAGACGCTGCGGGCGTTGGCGCCTCCCGACGGATCGCATGGCCTCACCCGGCGATCTCGTCGTAGCCCCGTCCCAGAAACTGGATGAAGCAGAACCCGTGGCCGAACGGATCGGCCATCAAGGCCAGGCGTCCCCACTCGTGGGTGAAGATCGGCTCCTCGAGTTGCGCACCGGCAGCGACCGCCTGGCGCACCGCCGCCTCGATGTCGTCGACGACCCAGTCGAGATGCACCGGCGTCCAGTGCCGGCAGTAACGCCGGCGCTCGGTGGTCTGCACCGAGGTGCGCGTGCGTGGCGCTTTCAGAAGCAGGTGGATGGGAGTGTCGGCACCGAGCAGTTCGACTGCGGATGCGCCGAAGCGGCGACCGACCGTGAGCCCGAATGCCGCGCAGTAGAAGCGCTCCGCCTTGTCGAGGTCGTCCACGTCGATATTGACAAGGAGCCTCGCCGACGCGGTTGTCCGGCATCCGCCCTCCGGTCCCCCGGCGCCTGGCATGCCGCTCATTCGAGGTCGGGCGCGTCAATGGACGGTCGATGCCGGAGGCATCGCCGCGGACACGGCGGCCAGTCGGCGATGACGCGCAGGGGATCCGTTCTCTTCGGCCGAAGCGAGCACGGGACCGGATGGTGCCAGCACCAGTCGTGGCCATCGCCGTCCCGATGGGCGCGAGCGTCGTCGTGCAGCCCCCTGACTTCCGCTACCGGTTCCTGGCCGGACGTATCGTCGAGCGCCTCATTCATGACACCTCCGTGGCAAGGTCCAGGACCTTCCTGTTGCTACGGACCCGGATGCCCGTGCCGAGTTCATGTCGCGCGGCGACGCGCACGGGGGCGAGCGCACATGCCGCCTCATCTCCTTGTCCTCGCCCGCGCGCGCCGCGCAGGCGTAAGCTATCGGCGTGGCGTCGGCGCGCGCCGGCGGGCTGGCGGCAGGGGACGAGCACTCCATCAACCCTGGCGGGAGGGCGAGGCGATGAGCACGGGAACGAACAAGCTGCGGGGCGTGAACCTCGGCAGCTGGCTGCTGCTGGAAAAGTGGATGGTGCCGAGCCTGTTCGAGGGCCTGGCGGCGACCGACGAGACCACCTGGTGCGCCGAGCTGGGGCCGGCCGCGGCCGAGCGGCTGCGCCGCCACTGGGACAGCTTCGTCACCTATGAGGACTTCGCCTGGATCGCCGAGCGCGGCCTCAACGCGGTGCGCATCCCGGTCGGGCACTGGATCTTCGGCCCGCCCTATCCCTACCACCGCAGCTACGGCGCCGACCCCCATCCCTTCGTCAGCGGCGGCATGGAGGTGCTCGACCGCGCACTGGACTGGGCGGCGCGGCTGGGCCTGCGCGTGATGCTCGACCTCCACGCCGCGCCCGGCTGCCAGAACGGCTTCGACAACGGCGGCATCAAGGACGTGGTCGAGTGGCATACCCGCGACGAGTACCGCGCGCACTCGCTCGAGGTGCTCGGGCGCCTGGCCGAGCGCTACCGTGCGCACCCGGCGCTCGCCGCGATCGAGGTCCTCAACGAGCCGCGCTGGGACGTGCCGACCGACTACCTGAAGGCCTACTACCTCGACGCCTACGCGCGCATCCGCCGCCACTGCGCGCCCGAGCGCGTGGCGGTGGTGGTCCACGACGGCTTCCGCTCGTATCGCGAGTTCCTCGGCTTCATGCAGCCGCCGCAGTGGCAGAACGTGATCTTCGACCTGCACCGCTACCAGTGCTTCGACCGCCGCGACATCGACACCGACATCTACGGCCACCTGCACAAGGCGGCGGGCGAGTGGCGCGACGAGGCCGACTCGATCAACGCCGCGCTCGGCCTGCCGGCGATCTGCGGCGAATGGAGCCTGGGGCTGGACCTGAAGGTCGTGTCGCTGTGGGCCGAGGGCCCGTTCAACCACGCGCTCGAGCACATGGACGCCTTCCAGCAGGACGTCGCCAGCCGCGGCTACGCCGCCGCCCAGCTGCTCGCCTTCGAGAAGTACCTGGGCTGGTTCTTCTGGAGCTACAAGACCGAGACCACGCCCGCCTGGAGCCTGCGCGCGAGCGTCGAGCGCGGCTGGCTGCCCTCAGACTTCAGGTAGCACCGCCACGCCGGAGCCGGGGCGGGCGCCGGCGCTCGGCGCGCGCGGGCGCTCGCGGCCGAGCACCAGCTTGCGGTTGTAGAAGTGGTCGAGGCCGTCGTGCAGGCTGATGTTGAGCAGGGTCGAGCTGGGCAGCTCATGGTGCAGCATCTCCATCGTGCAGATCTCGTCCTTGGCGTCGAAGGCGTCGGTGGCCTCCTCGATGAAGACCCAGCCCGGCTGCTGCAGGAACAGGCGGGCGATGCCCAGGCGCTGCTGCGCGCGCAGCGGCAGCACCCGCCCCCAGTCCTCGCTGTCGTCCAGGCGCGGCGCCAGCCAGGCGATGCCGGCGCATTCGAGCGCGCGGTGCAGGCTGCCGTCGCCGTAGTGCTGCGGTTCGCGCGGATAGCTCAGCACCGCGCGCAGGCTGCCTTCGGGCAGGAAGGGGTGCTGCGGCAGGAACATCATGTCGTGGCCGTCGGGGAGCAGGATCTCGCCCTTGCCCCACGGCCACAGCCCTGCCACGGCCTTGAACAGGCCGATCGTCACCGCCGGGTCGCCGGTGATCAGGATGCGCTCGCCGTGGCGCACGTGCAGGTTGAAGTCGTCGAGCAGCACCTGGCCGTCGGGGGTGGCCAGGCGCAGGTGGCGGATGTCGAGGTCGGGGTGGAGAGAGCGCTGCAGCTCGATGTGGCCGCCGTTGCCGCCGTTCGGCTTCTGCTGGCGCTCGAGTTCGCGGATGTCGTCGTAGAGCGAGACGATGCGATCGATCGAAGCGCGGCAGCGCGCGAGCTCGCCGAGGTTGTCGATCGGCCACGACAGCGCCGAGGTCAGGCGCTGGAAGGCCTGCGCCGCCTGCATCAGCAGGCCCAGCGACATCGTGCCGGCGATGTACTCGGGCGCGGCGACCATGATCGGGAACACCGGCAGCAGGGTGCCGTAGCCGGTGGAGAAGGAGACGATGCCCAGGTAGGCCAGGGTCTGCCGGTTCCAGCCGCGGCCGACGTCGGCGAACAGGCGGTCGGCGTGGCGGCGCTCGAAGCCCTCGCCCTGCATCAGCGCGATCGCCTCCGAGTGCTCGCGCGCGCGCGCCAGGCCGAAGCGCAGGTTCGCCTCCACCGTCTGCAGGCGGTTGGTGGTGTCGATCAGCGGGCGGCCGAGCATCAGCCCGAGCGCGGCGCCGGCGCCGGCGTAGAGGAAGGCGAGCAGCACCATGTAGCCCGGAATCATCAGCGTCGTGCCGGGCAGCTGCGCGCTGCCCGAGACGCTGAGCAGGATGTCGATGAAGCTGCCGAGGATCAGCACCGAATACAGCAGCGAGTGCGCCAGGCCCACCGCGGCCTCGGTGGCGATGCGGATGTCCTCGGCGATGCGGCCGTCCGGGTTGTCGTGCTCGCCGCTGGAGAACTGCAGCCGGTAGTGGTGGGCGCGGCTCATCCACTGGTCGAGCAGCAGGCTGGTGAGCCACTGCCGCCAGTCGAGCTGGATCCAGCGCTTGACGTGCATGTGCAGCGCGGTCACCGCCATCGTCAGGACGAAGATGAAGAGGAAGGTGAGGCTCAGCTGCAGCAGTTCGCCGAGGGCACGCGCCTCGAGGGCGTCGAACAGCTCGCGGTGCCAGTAGCTGATCCAGATCGCCAGCCCCACCTGCCCCAGCGTGAGCAGGACCAGCAGCACGATCGCGCCACGCACGGTCCAGCGCCGTGCGCCGTTCCAGTAGGCCGCCGTCAGGCGCACGAAGTGCCGGCCGGCACAGCGCCCCGGGGCGGCGGCGGGCTGCTGCGGCTGCATGGCGCTCAGCCCCGGCCGCCTCCGGGCGCGAGGCGGCCCGGCACCATGCCGCTGTGCGATCTCCGTGTGCTCATCGCGCCCTCCCTGGCCGCCGGAATACAAGCAGGTTATCGCATTGTGCGTTGTTTGCCGTGAACTGCTTCCGCTGTGTGTCCATTTACCCCGGATGCAAAGTCCTGCCGCCCACGGCCGTGCCGGCCGCCGGCGCGCCCGGCTCTCAGCCGGCCGGCGGCACGGTGTCGGCGAAGCTCGGGCGCGCGAACAGGCGCGCGCCGAAGCGGGCGAGGGCGGGGTGGCGGCCGCGCCAGTCGAAGTCGGCAAAGCGCAGGTCGAGATAGGCGAGGCACACGCCGGCGGCGATGTCGCCCAGCTGCAGCGCGTCGCCGTCGAACCAGTCGCGCTCGCCGAGGCGGCGTTCGAGCCCGCTCAGGCCGCGCTCGACCTTGTCGAACTGGCGCGCGATCTCGCCCGCACTGCGCTCGCCGTCGGGCCGGCGCGATTCGAGCAGGGCGGCGACGGTGGCGTCGGTGACGCCGTCGGCGAGCGCCTCGGTCTGGCGCACGCGCACGCGCGCGAGCGCGTCCGCCGGCAGCAGGCGGGGGGCGGCGTCGAGCGTCTCGAGGTAGCCGGCGACGACCGGCGAGTCGAAGAAGGCCTCGCCGTCGTCGGTGATCAGCACCGGCACCTTGCCGAGCGGATTGATCGTCGGCACGCGGGTGTTCGCTTCCCACGGCGAGTCGACGACGAGTTCGAAGGGCAGCGCCTTCTCCGCGAGGACGATGCGGATCTTGCGTGCATAGGGGCTGGTGAGCGAGGCGAGCAGTTTCATGCCGGCGATCTCCTTGGGAGTGAGCGTTAGGCGGCGTCGGCGCGCCGCACGGTGCGCGCGATGATGCCGCGGATCACGTGCAGCTTGCCGTGGACGAAGTGGTCGGCGCCGGGCACCACCGTCACCGGCCGCTCCTGGGCGCGCGTCCAGTGGCGTACCGTGGCCATCCGTGTCGGCGCGAAGGCGGCGCAGGCGAATCGCAGGCTGATCCCCGCTTCTGCTGGCCCGCGAGCGAAAGCCGTGAAGGCACTTCTGCGGGCGCGCATTGTGTCAGGTGTCATGCAACGCCTCGCGAAGGCTCGTGATGAGTGGCGGCAGTTCGTCGGTGACGGTGCGCCAGACGACTTCGGTGTCGATGTCGAAATATCCATGGATGAGGCGGTTTCGCATCCCGGTGATTGCACGCCAGGGGATGTGCGGCAGGGCGTCGTGCGCGTCCGCCGAGAGTTTGCCTGCGGCTTCGCCCACGATTTCAAGCGCGCGCACGATCGCGAACAGCAGCATCCGGTCGGTGTCGAGTTCCGCGCGCTGCCGGTCTGCGGCAAACTCCACGGCGCTCGCGGCCGCCTCCACCATGTGCCGAAGCCGGATGATGTCTTCAGGTCGCATACTGGATCTCGGCCGACCGGATCACGTCGTCGCGGAAATGTCGGCTGAGGTCCGCCGGCGTTCGCAGGTCCACCCGCCGGCCACCGAACAGCGCCGACAGCTCTTCCTCCATCTGGGCCATGCCGAGCAGTCCGGGTACGCGCTCGGGCTCGAATTCGACGAGCAGGTCGATATCGCTGTCGGGGCGGCTCGTGCCCTTGAGCGTCGAGCCAAAGAGGGCGAGGCGGCGAATGCCGTGCGCCCGGCAGTACGCGCCGAGTCGTTCATCAGCAAGCGGGAATCGTTTCATTGCCGCCTCTCCTCCGCGCAAATCGCGCCTCGTCCCTTCCTGCCCGATTCAATTGCTGTCGCCTGCCTGAGAGAATCCAGCAGCCCAACAAAAGTCTAGCAGTCCAACAAGCCGCTGATGCTCATGGGGACGGGCGCAATACCGGATTCCCCACGATTCGGCGTCACTCGCCCGGCCTGTCAGGCTCGCGCCACGGTGCGCGCGATGATGTCGCGGATCACGTGCAGCTTGCCGTGGAAGAAGTGGTCGGCGCCCGGCACCACCGTCACCGGCAGCTCCTGCGGCCGCGCCCAGTCGAGCACGTTGGCGAGCGCCACGGTGTCGTCGAGTTCGCCGTGGATCAGCAGCGTGGGCAGGTTCTTCGGCACCGGCGGGGTGTCGTAGTGGCGCGCGCCGTCGGCGGCGGTGCCGGCGGCGGTGCCGACCAGGATCAGCTGGCGCGGCGGTGCGATGTCCTCGGCCAGGCGGTTGGCGACCCGCGTCTGCACGAAGCCGCCGAAGGAGAAGCCGCCCAGCGCCAGCGGCATGCCGCCCCAGCGCGACTGCGCCCAGCTGATCACCGACAGCATGTCCTCGGTCTCGCCGTGGCCGAGGTCGTGCACGCCCTCGCTCTGGCCGACGCCGCGGAAGTTGGGGCGGATCGCGACGTAGCCGAGGTCGCGGTAGCTGCGCGCCAGCGTGTGCGCGACCTTGTTGGTGTTGGCGCCGCCGTACAGCGGGTGCGGGTGGCAGACGAGGGCGATGCCGCGCACCGTCTCCGGCGCATCGATCAGCACTTCGATGTTGCCCGCGGGGCCGCGCAGCAGGGCGGATTCGGTCGGCAGGGGACGGGGCTGGCTCATGCGGATTCCTCAGGCAGGCGCAGGCGCTCGACGATGCGGCCGTGCGCGAGGTGGCTGTCGATGATCTCGTCGATGTCGTCCTGATCGACGTAGGTGTACCACACGTTGTCCGGATAGACGACCAGCACCGGGCCGTCGTCGCAGCGGCCGAGGCAGCCCGCCTTGTTGATGCGCACGCTGCCCTTGCCCTTCAGGCCGAGCGCGGCAGTGCGCTCCTTGGCGTAGGTCTGCAGCGCGCTGGCGCCGTGGTTGTTGCAGCAGCTCTCGCCGGCCGGGCGCTGGTTGCAGCAGAAGAAGACGTGGTGTTTGAAGTAGCTCATGCGCTCTCTCGGTGGGTCGGGACGCCGCACGGCGTCCGGAGAAAAGGGGACTCCGGGCGGGGTGCCGGGCGGGGCGCCGGCCGTGGAGTCCGGGAGTGGAGTCCGGGAATGGGGCGATTATAGGCGGCGGCCGCCGCGCGCAGGCCTGGCGCCGAGGTGTTCGCCGCGCCACAGGCCGAGCGCGCACAGGTAGGCGAGCGCGGCGAACGGCCACAGGCTGTCGACGAGCGCGGTGAGGCCGTGGAAGTTGAGCACGTTGCTGAAGCTGGCGAGCTGGCGGTTGTAGGGCAGGTAGGGGTTCTCCGGCATCAGGTTGACCAGCGCCGTGGCGGCGAGCAGCGCCGTGCCGGCGAGCGCATGCTGCAGCAGGCGCGGCAGCAGCAGCGCGAACGCCAGCAGCGCGCCGCCGATGACGAGGCCGCGCCCGGCGCCGGGCGTGAGCCAGGCGAGCGGCGCGCCCGGCTCGAAGAAGGTGGCGGTGGCGACCGTTTTCGCGCCGACGCCCAGCGCCAGTACGAGCACGACCGGCAGCGGGTTCGGGCCGCGCGTCATGCAGCGCACGAACAGCCCCACCGCGAGCAGCGAGGCGGCGGTGAGGGCGATGTCGAAGGCGATGAAGCGCTCCGGGCGGAAGGGCAGCGGCGCCGGGATGCCGAGCAGGCTGCGCACGTCGCCGCTGGAAAACAGCAGGTCGGCCGCGCCGAGCTGGCCGAGCAGCCACAGCCCGAGCAGGATCAGCCCGGCCTCGCCGGTGCGCCCGCCGATCACGTAGGCGCCGCGCCAGCGCTGGATGCGGCCGCGCGTGCCGAACAGCAGCGGCCCCCAGCGCGCGCCGGCGAGCGCGCCGAGCAGGCCGCCGGCGACATTGCCGCCGAGGTCGAGGTTGCTCGCGATGCGGCTCGGCAGCAGGTTCTGCGCCGTCTCCAGGCCGAGGCTGAGGAGGCCCGCGATCAGCGTCGCCAGCACGGCCGCGCGCGCCACGCCCGCGCGCTGCGCGAGCGCGGCGGCGGCGAGAAAGCCCAGCGGCAGGTAGCCGAGGACGTTGAAGACGAAGTCGGCGGCGACGAAATACTTCGGCCACGGCGCGGACAGGTAGTCGAACAGCGGCAGGCCGCTGTCGCGCCAGCCGGTGAGCGGGTGGAGGCAGGCGTAGGCGATCAGCAGCGCGTAGGCGAGGGCGAGGTTGCGTGGCAGCGAGGTCGGCGAACTCGAGGACATCCGGCAGGCGGGCCCGGCGTGCGCGGGGCGGGCGGGGGCTTGGAAACCCCGTCAGTGTAGCGGCCGCGGCGGGCCGTGGGTCGAATGCCGCTTGAATCGGTGCGCGGCGCGCGGGCCGCACCGGCGGGCTGCGGTGGCGCGCGGCGGCGGACGCCGCCTGATCGGTGCCGCCGTGCTCAGCCGCTGCCCGGATGCGGCGGGGCGTCGCGCGCGAGGCGGATGGCGGAGAACTGCCAGCAGGCCGTGGCCGGGAAGAAATTGCGGTAGCTCGCGCGCAGGTGGTTCTCCGGCGTCACGCAGGAGCCGCCGCGGAGCACGTACTGGTTGACCATGAACTTGCCGTTGTATTCGCCAATGGCGCCGGCGCCGGCGCGAAAGCCGGGGTAGGGCGCATAGCTCGAGCTGGTCCATTCCCAGGCATCGCCGAACAGCTGCACGAGGCCGGCGCCGGCCGCGGCGGCGGGATGGTACGCGCCCCGGCCGGCGAAGTGGCCGGCGACCGGCCGCCCGGCGCAGGCGTGCTCCCATTCCGCCTCGGTCGGCAGGCGTGCCCGCGCCCAGCGCGCGTAGGCGTCGGCCTCGTAGTAGGAGACATGCACGACCGGGCGCTGGCGGTCGAGCGGGACCAGGCCGCCGAGGGTGAATTCCTGCCAGTCCTGCTCGCGCCGCCAGTACAGCGGGTGCTCGCGGCCCTCGGCCAGGCGCCAGTCCCAGCCCTCGGACAGCCAGTGGGCGGGCTCGACGTAGCCGCCGGCCTCGACGAAGGCGAGGAACTCGTCGTTGGTGACGAGCCGCGTCGCCAGCCGGTAGGGCTCGAGGAAGACGCGGTGGCGCGGCAGCTCGTTGTCGTAGCAGAAGCCGCGGCCGGCGTGGCCGATCTCGACCAGCCCGCCGGCGAAGTCGACCCAGCCGAGCGCCGGCGCCGCCGCGGCCGCCGGCGGCGGTGCGGCGAAGGCGGGCGCGAGCGGGTTGCGCGAGAACAGGTGCTTGAGGTCGGTCAGGATCAGCTCCTGGTGCTGCTGCTCGTGATGCAGGCCGAGCTCGATCAGGGCGGCCTGCGCGGGCGTCACGCCGGCACCGAGCAGGGCCTGCATGCGGCGATCGACGTCGGCGCGGTAGGCGAGCACGGTGGCCAGGTCGGGGCGCGTCAGCAGGCCGCGCTGCGGTCGCGGATGCTTGTCGCCGACGGCGTTGTAGTAGGAGTTGAAGAGCACGCGGAAGGCCGGATCGAAGGGGCGGAAGTCCGGCTCCCCGCGCTCGAGCACGAAGGTCTCGAAGAACCAGGTGGTGTGGGCCAGATGCCACTTCACCGGGCTGGCGTCGGGCATCGACTGCACGCAGCAGTCTTCCGCCGACAGCGGCGCACTGAGCGCGCAGCTGGCATCGCGCACGAGCCGGTAGTGGGCGTGGAGGGTGTGCGTCCTGGTCATGGCCGCCTGCCCTTCAGGTCCGCGCCAGGAACACCGCGAACCACTGCGCGGGATCGGTCCACCAGGTGCTGGTGCGAAAGCCGGCGCGGTCGAGCAGGCCGGCGAAGGCGTCGGCGCGGTACTTGTAGCTGTTCTCGGTGTGGATGCGCTCGCCGCGGCGAAAGCGGCGGCGCCCCCCGGGCCAGGACACCAGGGTGTCGTCGGCCGCTTCCAGGTGCATCTCGATGCGCGACTGCGCGCGGTTGAAGCGGGCGCGGTGGCGCCAGCCGGCGGGCTCGAAGTCGGTGCCGGCGAGCCGGTTGAGGTGGCGCAGGGCGTTGAGGTTGAAGGCCGCGGTGACGCCGGCGGCGTCGTCGTAGGCGGCCTCGAGCACGGCCTCGTCCTTGACCAGATCGACGCCGATCAGCAGCGCGCCGTCCGGGCCCGACAGCGCATGCAGGCGCCGCAGCAGGGCGAGCGCCGGCGCGGGGTCGAAGTTGCCGATCGAGGAGCCGGGGTAGAAGCTCAGCCGCGGCCCGGCGGGGAGGTCGGGCGGCAGGCTGAACTCGGCGCCGAGGTCGGCGACCAGCACGCGCACGTCGAGCGCGGGCAGCGTGGCGCGCAGGCCGGCGACCGCGGCGTGGAGGAAGTCGGCCGAGATGTCGATGGCGACGAAGCAGGCGGGCGCGATCCGCGCGCACAGCGCGCGCGCCTTGCGGCAGTTGCCCGCGCCCGGCTCGATCACGGTCGCCCCGGGGCCGACCAGGCGGCCGATCTCGGCGCCGTGGGCCTCGAGGATGGCGCGCTCGGTGCGGGTCAGGTAGTACTCGGGCAGCTCGGTGATGCGCTCGAACAGCGCGGAGCCCTCGGCGTCGTAGAAGAACTTCGGCGCGATGCGGGCCTGCGGCGCGCACAGGCCGGCGGCGATCTCGGCGGCAGGGCCAGCGGGCGATGCGGGCATTCCGGCTCCCTCCATGAAGGTTCGGCGGATCTTGCTCCGGGTGTGCCTGGGGTGGCGGTGCGTGCCCACCACGGCGGGTCCGTGCCGCGCACCGCAAGACCTTACAACAGCTTCGCCGCCGAGAGCCAGCGCGTCGGCGCCGCCACGCCCTCCGCCTCGCGCCAGGGGGCGGGCAGCCAGCGCAGGTCGGCGGGGGTGTCGATGTCGTGCACCGTCGGCAGGCGCTGCACGCTCCAGCCCAGGCGCGCGATCCGCGCCAGGGTCGCGGCGGCGACCGTGGGCGTGCTCCAGCGCAGGCCGTCGAACAGGGTCGGCGCAAAGGCCCTCAGGCCGAGCAGCGCGTAGCCGCCGTCGGCGCTCGGCACCAGGCTCGCGTCGTGGGTGTCGAGCGCGCACGCCGCGGCGCGCAGCAGCGCGGCGTCGAGCGCGGGGCAGTCGGCGCCGATCAGCAGCACGCGCTCGCCGGCGGCGAGCGTGCGCGCCGCCGCCCGCGCCATGCGCGCGCCGAGATCGCCCCCGCCCTGGGCCGAGCGCAGCAGCGCGGGCGGCAGCGCCACCGCCTTCCAGGCCGGGTGGGCGGGCGCCGGGGTGGCGCAGAGCTCGACCGGCCCGGTTGCGGCCTCGAGCGCGGCGCGCGCGGCGTGCTCGAGCATGCGCCGGGCGAGGGCCGCCGCGCCGGCGGCACCGAGCGCCGGCACCAGCCGCGTCTTGGCGAAACCGGGCAGCGGGGCCTTGGCGAAGATCAGGATGCGGGTCGTCTTCATCGGCGTATTCGTTCGGCGCGTTCGGCGGGGTGTTCGGTCCGTGTGTTCGGGTCGGCGTGTGCGGGCGGGAGTGCGCGGCGCGGATGCGCGCTCAGCGGTAGGCCTTCGCCAGCGCCCGCGCCGGGCGGCCGCGCCAGTAGGCCCAGCGCAGGCGCCACATCAGCAGCATCGTGCGCCACACGCCGCGGCTCTCCCAGCGCCGGCCCGAGGTCGTCGCCCGCGCCGCGATGCAGGCCGGCGGCGACAGGGTGCGCAGCCGCTTCGACAGCTCGACGTCCTCCATCAGTGGCTGGTCGGGAAAGCCGCCGACGGCCTCGAACGCGGCGCGGTGCACGAACATCGCCTGGTCGCCGGTGGCGATGCCGCTCCAGCGCGAGCGCCGGTTCATCAGCGCGGCGATCACGCCCAGCATCGGGTGGCGGCCGGCGATGCGCACGTCGAAGCGGCCCCAGCGGCGGCGGCCGTCGGCGAGCGCGGCGCGCACCAGGGTGCAGGCGTGCGCGGGCAGCACGGTGTCGGCATGGAGGAAGAGCAGGATCGGGGCGCGCGTCAGTGCGGCGCCGGCGTTCATCTGGCGGGCGCGCCCGCGTGCGCCGGCGACGACGCGAAAGCCCGCCGCGCGCACCTGGGCCACGCTGTCGTCGGTGCTGCCGCCGTCGACGAGCAGGATCTCGGCGCCGGCGAGCGTGGCGAGATGGGCGAGCAGGGCGGGCAGCGCCGCGGCCTCGTCGAGCATGGGCACGACGACCGCCAGCGCGGGCGGGGCGATGGTTGCCGCCGCGGGCACGGCGGCTGCGGCGAGGGGCCTCATGCGCTCACCCCCGGCTCCAGGCGTGGTAGCGCCCGAGCCAGGCGAGCAGGCGCTGCGGCGCGTGGGCACGCTTCCACTCGCCGGCGGCGTACTTGTTCGCCTCGGCCAGGGTCGGGTAGGCGTGGATCGTGCCCAGGATCTTGTTCAGGCCGAGGCCGTGCTGCATCGCCAGGCAGAACTCGGCGAGCAGCTCGCCGGCGTGCGCGCCGACGATGGTGACGCCGAGGATGCGATCGCGGCCCGGTACCGTCAGCACCTTGACGAAGCCCTCGGCGGCGCCGTCGGCGATCGCGCGGTCGAGCTCGTCGAAGCCGAAGCGGGTGAGCTCGAAGGCCACGCCCTGGGCACGCGCCTGCGCCGCGGTGAGGCCGACGCTGGCCACTTCCGGATCGACGAAGGTGGTGCGCGGGACCACCCGGTAATCGACGCGGAAGCGGTGCAGGCGGCCGAACAGCGCGTTGACCGCCGCATGCCAGGCCATGTGCGCGGCGGTGTGGGTGAACTGGTAGGGGCCGGCGACGTCGCCCACCGCATAGATGTTCGGGTACAGCGTCTCCAGGTAGGCGTTCGTCGTCAGCGTGCGCGTGGCCGGGATGCCGAGCTCCTCCAGGCCGTAGCCGGACAGGCGGGCGGCGCGGCCGACCGCGCACAGCAGGGCGTCGAACTCGAGGCGGCGCTCTGCGCCGTCGTGGCCGACGACGAGGAACTTGCGCGCCGCGCCGCTTTCGCCCGCGCTCCCGCCCTCCCGCTCGCAGCGCAACGCAGCGTGCCCGACCAGCACCTCGACGCCGTCGCGCGCAAGCGCTGCGCGCACCAGCTCGGCGGCCTCCTCGTCCTCGCGCACGAGCAGGCGCGGCGCGCGCTGCACCAACGTCACCCGCGAACCGAGGCGGGCGAAGCACTGCGCCAGCTCGCAGCCCACCGGGCCGCCGCCCAGCACCAGCAGGCGCGCGGGCGGGGCCTCGAGCGCGGCGAAGGCCTCCCACACGGTGTCGCTGGTCAGGTAGCCGACCGCCTCCAGGCCGGGGATCGGCGGCACGGCGGGCGCCGCGCCGGCGGCGATGACGATGCTGCGCGTGCTCAGCCGGCGCCTGCCGCCGGCCGCGAGCGCCACTTCCACCGTCCATGGGTCGACGAGGCGCGCATGGCCCTGCAGGACCTCGACGCCGAGCGCGGTATAGCGCTCGACGCTGTCGTGCGGTGCGACGCGGCCGATCACCGCATGCACCCGCGCCATCACCGTGCGGAAGCTGAACGCCGGCGTCGCCGCCGCCAGCCCGTAGTCCTCGGCGTGGCGGATCTGGTGCACCAGGCGGGCGCTGCGGATCAGCGCCTTGCTCGGCACGCAGCCGGTGTTCAGGCAGTCGCCGCCCATGCGGCCGGCTTCGACCAGCGTGACTTTCGCCTTCACCGCGGCGGCGACGTAGGCGCTGACCAGACCGGCGGCGCCGCCGCCGATCACCACCAGGTTGCGCTCGAAGCGCGCTGGGCGGCGCCAGCGCGCATAGACGCGGCGCGCCTGCAGCCCGGCCACCGCGCGCCTGGCCAGCAGCGGGAAGACGCCGAGCGCGGCGAAGGAGGCGAGCAGCGCCGGCGAGACGATGCCGGCGAGGCTGTCGATCGCGGCCAGCTGGGTGCCGGCATTCACGTACACCAGCGTGCCCGGCAGCATGCCGAGCTGGCTCACCCAGTAGAACGTGCGCGTGCGCAGCGGCGTCAGCCCCATCAGCAGGTTGATGACGAAGAAGGGGAACACCGGCACCAGGCGCAGCGTGAACAGGTAGAAGGCACCGTCGCGGCGCATGCCCGCGTCGACCGCCTGCAGGCGCGCACCGAAGCGCGTCTGCACGCGGTCGCGCAGCAGGTGGCGCGACACCAGGAAGGCGAGCGTGGCGCCGAGCGTCGAGGCGAAGGATACGATCAGCGTGCCCCAGGCCAGGCCGAACAGCGCGCCGGCGGCGAGCGTCATCACCGCCGCGCCGGGCAGCGACAGCGCGGTGACGCCGACGTAGAACGCGGCGAAACCGGCGCCCAGCGTGAGCGGGGCGGCCTCGCGCCAGGCGGCGAACTGCGTCATGCCGGCCTTGAGGCCGTCGAGCGTCAGCACGCGGTGCAGATCGAGGGCGAAGAAGGCCGCGCCGAGCAGGGCGAGGGTGGCGAGGGTGGCGAGCTTCGTCTTCATCGCCGTCAGCCGTGCAGCGCGCCGCCGCAGCTGCTGCCCTGGCCCGCGGTGCAGCCGTAGCAGTGGTCGGCGACGCGGATCGGGCGGCCGGCGGGATCGAGCCGGAGCAGGTCGCGCAGGTGCAGCGGGCGGCCGGCGGAGTCCGCCGCGGCGAGGCCGAGCTGCTGGTTGAAGTCGCAGTCGTACAGCCAGCCCTGCCAGTCGACGCTGATCAGGCTGCGGCACATCACGCCGGCCAGATTGGCGGCGGCGAAGTTCTCCTTGAGCAGGCGCAGGTAGGCGCCGAACTGGCCCTTCGAGATCAGCGTCGAGCCGAAGCGCTGGATCGGCATGTTGGCGAGCGCGAACAGCGCGTTGAAGACGATGCCGAACTGCGCCGCCAGCTCGCGCCGGTAGGCGGCCTGCAGCTGCGCCTGATCGGGCGGCAGCGTCGGGCCCTGCGGGTTGTAGACCAGGTTCAGCACCAGGCCCGAGCCGGGCCGGCCGTAGCCGAGCGCGTTGAGCCGGCGCAGCGCGGCGATGCTCTTGGCGAACACGCCCTTGCCGCGCTGGCGGTCGACGTTCTCCGCCGCATAGCAGGGCAGCGAGGCGACGACCTCGACGCCGTGCGCGGCGAGGAAGCGGTCGAGCCCGTCCTGCCCCGGCTCGAACAGCACCGTGAGGTTGCAGCGGTCGATCACGCGCACGCCTTGCGCGCGCGCCGTCGCCACCAGCGCGCGAAAGCCCGGATGCAGCTCGGGCGCGCCGCCGGTGAGGTCGAGCGTGCCGATGCGGCGTGCGGCGAGCACCTGCGGCACGAGCTCGAGCAGCGCCGGCGCCATCATCTCGGTGCGCGCCGGCCCGGCGTTGACGTGGCAATGGACGCAGCTCTGGTTGCAGCGGTAGCCGAGATTGAGCTGCAGGGTGGTGAGCGCGTCGCGCCGCAGGGCGGGGAAGGCGGTGGGCTGCAGCAGGGGCAGGGTGGCGTGCATGCGGGTTCCGTGAGTCGATGGGGGCGGCGCCTCGACCAGCGCGTCAAGGATTGGTCGAGGCACGGCGCGGATCCTTACACCGCGGTGCCGCCCGCCATGCCGTGGCGCCGGCCGCCACCGCGCCCACGGCTTCAGCCGTCGCTATCCGGCGGCGGCACGCTGCCGCCGCCGCCCGGGCCGCAGGGCGGCGGTGCCGCGCAGAAACCCTGCGGGGCGACGCCGAGCGCGGCGTTGAACTTGCTCGACATGTTCTGGAAGGCGATCAGGGCGCTCAGCTCGACGAGCTCGTCGTCGCCGAAATGGGTCTTCAGCCGCGCCATCAGCGCGTCGCTGACGCCGGCCCCGGTGCGCGTCATCGCCTCGGCGTAGGCGAGCGCCGCCTTCTGCCGGGCGTCGAACAGCGGCGAGTCCTCGAAGGCGTCGAGCGCGGCCAGCTGCGCGGTGCTGAGGCCGCGTTTCAGTCCGGTGGCGGCGTTGATGTCGACGCAGAAGCGGCACCAGTTGAGCTGCGACACGCGCACGGTCAGCAGCGAGCGCAGCGCCGGCTCGAGCGGTGAGCGGCGGCGGTCGAGGGCGCCGTAGAGCAGCGACAGCGCGGCGAACACCAGCGGGCTGCGCGCCCACAGCCGCGCCGGCTCGAGCTCGCGGCCGTAGCGCCGGCGCTGGTTGGCGAGCACGAGGCGGGCGTACCAGGACAGGCGCTGGCGCGGGATGGGCGCGATGCGGGACGGAGCGGTCATGCGCGGGCTCGGAGGGGCGGCTCCTTCCACGATAGCACTCCGCGCGCGGCGCACCGGCCCCGCCTCCCCGGCGCCGGGGCGGGCAGGGCGCAGACCGGCCCTCGCGGCCGTCCTGCCGGGGGGCGTGGCCTCAGCCCGCGCCGCGCCAGTAGCGTTCGCGGTCGATGCCGTACTTCTTCAGCAGCTTGCCGAAGGCGCGGCGCTCCTTGCCCGCGCGCTGCGCGGCGAGCGAGACGTTGCCGCCGGTGGCGGCGATCAGGCGCTCGAGGTAATCGCGCTCGAAGCGCGCGATCACCGCCGCCTTCGCCGTCTTCATGTCCATCGCCGCGAGCGCGTGGGCGCTCGCCGGGGCGGGCGGCGCGGCCTCGGCCGCGCCGCGCAGGTCGAGCCGCAGCGTGTCGCCGTCGGCGAGCAGGAACTGGCGGTGCACCAGGTTCTCCAGCTCGCGGATGTTGCCCGGCCAGTCGTAGGCGAGCGCGTGCCGCCGCACCGCGTCGTCGAGGCGCGGCGGCGGGCGGCCGTAGCGGCGCGCCATCTGGTGCAGGAAGTGCTCGATCAGCACCAGCACATCCTCGCCGCGCGCGCGCAGCGGCGGCAGCGACACCGACATGATCGCCAGGCGGTAGAGCAGATCCTGGCGGAAGCTGCCGTCCTGCACCATGTCGTCGAAGTTGCGGTTGCTCGCCGCGATCACGCGCACGTCGGCGCGCAGGTCGCTGCGCGAGCCGAGCGGGCGGTAGTTGCCGTCCTGCAGGAAGCGCAGCAGCGCGGCCTGTGCCTTCGGCGACAGGCATTCGATCTCGTCCAGGAACAGGGTGCCGCCGTTGGCGTCGCCGATGACGCCGGGCTGGCTGTCGCGGGCGTCGGTGAAGGCGCCGCGGGCGTGGCCGAAGAGCTCGTTCTCGACCAGGTTGTCGGGCAGGGCGCCGCAGTTGATCGGCACGAAGGGCTGGTAGCGGCGCTCGCCCAGGTAGTGGATGGCGCGTGCGACGAGCTCCTTGCCGGTGCCGGTCTCGCCCTGGATCAGGACGTGGGCCGTGGTCGCGGCGAAGCGGCGCACCAGTGCCATCGCCGCGACGAAACACGGCGCCGCGCCGAGGAGGCCGAACTCCGCCAGGTTGCCCTCCGCCCCGTCCGCGCCGGGGCTGCCGCCGCAAGAGGATGAAGAATCGCTGCGTTCCAAGCCACGGCTGGGCCTCATGCCGCCTCTCCTCTGGTGGGTCATGCGCGGGCCGTCGGCGTGGCGCGCGCTTCATGCATCCGGCGTGGCGGCCGGCGCGCTGGGCATACGCCGCGGGGATGGCGGGAGCGGCGGCACGCGCATTTCAATTTGGGTTACCCATCTTGAGTCGTCAAACACCGTTACATCTGCGACGTGCACGTGAATGCGCGGCGCCGGCACGCGCCGTGCGGGAGCGGGCGGCGGTCGTGGCGGCGGTGGTGGCTGCGGGGGCTGCATTCGGCGCGGGCCGGGCGTGACAGCGGCCTGCGGCTGGGCCGCCCTTGCCCGGCGCTGCGTGCGGCCCGCGCAAGGCGTGCGCGCTCAGCCCGCCTGCATGCGCGCCAGCAGCTCGCGGGCCATCGCGTCGAAGCGCTCGGGGCCGAGCACGACCTCGCGCAGATGGGCGATGCGCGCGCGCATCACCTGCTCCACGGCGGGCCAGCGCCGGTGCTGCGCCACCGCGAGGCCGGTGGCGAGCGTGCGATAGGCCTCGGCGGGGCGGTCCGCATCCGCCTGCAGGCGGGCGACGAAGACGATCATGCTGACATAGCCGAGGACGCTGCCCTGGCGCGCATGACTCTTCGCCACTTCCAGCGCCGCGGCGACGGCGGCCTCGACCTCGCCACGGGCGGCGAGCGTGCGCGCGAGGCCGAGGCCGAGCAGGGTCTCGAGCTGGGGCTGGGGGTGGCGCTCGCACAGCGCCGCGGCGTCGGCGAACAGGGCCTGCGCCGCCGCGGTGTCGCCGCTGGCGGCATGCAGGCTGGCGACGGCGAGGTCCATCTGGATCACTTCCGGCCAGGCGCCGGCGGCGCGCAGCAGGCGGCGCGCGAGGTCGAGCTGCACGCGCGCCGGCTGCGGCCGGCCCTGGGTGATGAGGACGAAGCCGAGCGATTGCAGCACCTGGATGCGCTCTTCGACCGCCTCGGCCGGCAGGCCGAGCAGGGCGGTGTGCAGCGTTGCCGCGGCGGCGCCGAGCGCGCCCGCCTCGAGCTCGCGCTCGCCGCGCGCCACCAGCGGCAGCCAGCCGATCCAGCCGTCGACGCGCGGCCAGTCGATCTCGGCGAGCGTGCGCTGCGCCGCCTCGAACTGCTGCTGCCGGGTCAGGATGCGCGCCCGCGTCGCCAGCAGCCAGGTGCGCTCGGCGCTGCCCGGCGCCAGCGCGCCATCGACTTGGGCGAGGGTGGCGAGCGCCGCCTCGGGCTCGCGCCGGCGCATCTGCAGCACTGCGCGGCGCAGCGCCAGCCGCGTCAGCAGCGCGCTCTGGCCCTGTTCGCGGGCGAGGGCCTCGGCCTCGTCCAGCCAGGCATCGACCGGCGTCGGCCAGTCGGGGAAGACCGGCGTGAACAGCGCCGCGCGCTCGAGCGCGGCGAGCCGCGCCGCGGCCGCGTCCTGTGCGCGCGCCAGCGGCACGGCCATCAGCAGGTCGGCGAGGAAGGCGCGCGCCTGCGCCTCGATTGCCTCAGGCGAGCGTGGATTCATCCGTTTCCTCCGTCTCCGGCGCCGCCGCGGCGAGCGGCGCCTCTTCCTCGGGCGGCACTTCCTCCGCTGCCGCGGCCGGCGCCTCGCCTTCCACCGCGGCCTCCGTGCCGCCTCCTGCCCCGCCCTCGAAGAAGGCCGCGTAACGCACGCCGAAATCGACGACGTAGGCCTGGCCATTCAGCTCCTCGCCGAGCAGCAGCTGGTCGTGGGCCTGCAGCTCGCCCATCAGGCCCTGCGCGTCCGCGCGCGCCATGAGCGCATCGGCGACGTTGGCGTCGGCCTGGTCCATCGTCTGCTGGTTGCGCTCGGCTTCCGCGGCGGCCTCGTCCTGCGTTTCCTGCAGGCCGGCGTCGGTCTCTTCCAGGCTCGCGCTGCGCTGGGCGATGTCCTCGCCGCCGCCGTTCAGTTCGGCCTCGATCTCGTCCAGGCCGAGCGCCTGGTTGATCATGTTCATGATGAACTCGTTGATCGACTGCATCACCTCGTTGACCTTGCGGCGCACGGCGCGCACCGCGGGCGCGATCAGATTGTCCCACAGCGCGCCGGCGGTCGCGTCCCAGGCGCGCTCGAGCCAGCTGCGCTTGCGCGGCTCCTGCGGCTTCGGTTCGACGCTGACGCTGTTGCCCTCGGCCTGCACCGTCTGCGCCTCGCCCTCGCCGCGCTCGGCCTCGCCCGCGGCACGCGCGTTCTCGGCCGCCATGTTCTCCTGTGCGCCGCCGGCCTGGCCGAGCTTGTCCTGTTCGCCGGCGACGGTGGCGCGCTCGGCCTGGGCGACGGCGCCCTGCTCGGCGTTGCGCGCCTTGAGCGCGGCGGCGGCGTCCTGCGCCTCGCGGTTGTGGCGCTCGGCGCTGCCGGTCTCGGCGATGTATTCGCCGACAACGGCGATCGCGTCGGCGATCGCGGCGCGCTGGGCGCGGATCGACACCAGCGCCTGCGGGCTGTAGGGCACGGGCGAGGGCGGCGGCTCGGGGCCTCCGCCCGCGGCCTCAGCGTCGGTGGGCCCGCCGCCACGGCCTGCGCCGCCGTGCGCCGGCAGGGCGGGCAGCGTGGCGCCGTCGCCGGCCGCGGCG
>JANJTU010000015.1 GCA_024710965.1 Thauera sp.
CTGGTGGTGGGCAACCCCTGCAACACCAACGCCTACATCGCCAAGGAAGTGGCGCAGAAGTACGGCCGCGTCCCCGCCAAGAACTTCACCGGCATGCTGCGCCTGGACCACAACCGCGCGCTGTCGCAGCTCGCCGCCAAGTCCGGCCGTGACGTCTCGAGCCTGAAGAGCCTGGTCGTGTGGGGCAACCACTCGCCCACCATGTATGCCGACTACCGCTTCGTGACCTCGAACGGCGACGGCGTCAAGGGCCTGATCAACGACGAGGCCTGGAACCGCGACGTGTTCCTGCCCACCGTCGGCAAGCGCGGCGCCGCGATCATCGAAGCGCGCGGCCTGTCGTCGGCCGCCTCGGCCGCCAACGCCGCGATCGACCACATCCGCGACTGGGTGCTGGGCTCGAACGGCGAATGGGTCACGATGGGCATCCCGTCGGACGGTTCCTACGGCATCCCCGAAGGCATCATCTACGGCTTCCCGGTCACGACCGAGAACGGCGAGTACAAGATCGTCCAGGGCCTGGACATCGACGCCTTCTCGCGCGAGCGCATGACCCACACGCTCAACGAACTGCTCGAAGAGCGCGAAGGCGTGAAGGATCTGCTCGGCTGATCCCGCAGGCTGACGCCTCGGGCCGGCCCCCGCGCCGGCTTGCACGCACAGGGCGCACGGTTCCGGCCGTGCGCCTTTTTCGTGCACCGGACCGCTGCTATGCTCGGCCTTCGCCCCGCCCGGCCCTGGCCGCGCGCCCCGAACCGCAACGATCCTCCGCCCAGCACCATGACCAACACCGCCCCGCACCCGCGCGACATCCTCTTTGCCGGCGAGAAGCCCTTCCCCGCCCTGCCCGCCGTCGACCACTACGCCGGCTCGGAAAAGCTGATGCACAAGGCGCTGGCGCTGCAACATGAACTCGGTCCGGTGTTCGACCTCACCTGCGACTGTGAGGACGGCGCACGCGCCGGCGCCGAGGCCGAGCACGCGCAGATGGTGGTCGAGCTCGTCAATGGCGCGGCCAACCACTTCGGCCGCGTCGGCGCCCGCATCCACGACATCACCCACCCGCACTGGCAGCGCGACCTCGAGATCCTGGTCGGCGGCGCCGGCCGGCGCCTGGCCTTCATCACCCTGCCGAAAGTGCGCTCCGCCGCCGATGCGGCCGCGCAGCTCGCCGCCCTGCGCCGCGTCGAGGCGGCCCACGGCGTGGCGCGCCCGCTGCCGGTGCACGTGCTGATCGAGACCCATGGCGCCCTGCGCGAAGTGTGGGAGATCGCCGCGCTTGACGGTGTCGAGTCGCTCGACTTCGGCCTGATGGACTTCGTCTCCGGCCACCACGGCGCCATCCCGGGCGCAGCGATGAAGAGCCCGGGCCAGTTCGAGCACCCGCTGATCGTGCGCGCCAAGGCCGAGATCGCCGCCGCCGCGCTCGCCAACGGCGTCGTGCCCTCGCACAACGTCACCACCGAGCTGAAGGACGTCGCCGTGATCCGCCACGATGCCGAGCGCGCGCGGCGCGAGTTCGGCTACCTGCGCATGTGGAGCATCCACCCCAACCAGATCCTGCCGATCATCGCCGCCATGCAGCCCGACTTCTCCGAGGTGGAGGAAGCGGCGCAGATCCTCGTCGCCGCCCAGGACGTCGCCTGGGGGCCGATCCAGCACGGCGGCCGCCTGCACGACCGCGCCTCGTACCGCTACTACTGGGAGCTGCTGCAGCGCGCGCGCAATACCGGCATGCACTTGGCGGACGCCGCGCGCGAGCGCTTCTTCGCCGCCTGACCGCCTCGCCCGCAATGCTCGCCCCGGCTGCAAGCGCGCGATGAGCGCCTCCCCGCCGCCGCCCCCGCCCCCGCCGCCTGTCACGGCGGACGAGGCCGGTTTCCTCGAGGTTGGCACGCCGGCCTACCGTCGTGCCAACCTGGCGATGTTCGTCGGCGGCTTCGCCACCTTCGCCATGCTCTACGGCACGCAGCCGATCCTGCCGTTGCTGCGCGACGTCTTCGGCGTCAGCGCGGCGGCGGCCAGCCTGACGGTGTCGGCCGGCACGGCGGCGCTGGCGCTGCTGCTGATCCCGGCCAGCGTGCTGTCCGACCGGCTCGGCCGCCTGTGGGTCATGAAAGGCTCGCTCGCGCTCGCCGCCGTCGTCGCGCTCGCCTCTGCCTTCGTCACCGGTTTCGACCAGTTGCTGGTCCTGCGCGCCCTGCTCGGCGCCGCGCTCGCCGGCCTGCCCGCGGCGGCGATGGCCTATCTGGGCGAGGAGGTCGCGCCCCAGGCCCAAGGGCGGGCGATGGGGCTCTACATCGCCGGCAACGCGCTCGGGGGCATGAGCGGGCGCTTCCTGTCGGCGCTGTTCACCGAATGGGGTTCGTGGCGCATCGCCCTGGCGATGCTCGGCGTGCTCGGCTGCATCGCCGCCGTGCTGTTCTGGCGCAGCCTGCCGCCCTCGCGCCACTTCCGCCCGCGGCCGGCGCGCCTCGGCCGCATCTGGCACGACGCCCGTGCGATTGCCGCCGACGCCGGCATGCCCTGGCTGTTCCTCACCGCCTTCCTGCTCATGGGCGCCTTCGTCGGCCTCTACAACTATCTCGGCTTCCGCCTCATGGACGCGCCCTTCGGCCTCGGCCAGACCACGATCGGCGCGATCTTCGGCCTTTACCTGGTCGGCACCTGGGCCTCCGCCTGGGGCGGCCAACTGGCAGACCGCCACGGCCGGCGCAACATCCTGTGGCTGATGGTGGCGGTGATGGCGGCCGGCCTGGCGCTGACCCTCGCGCCCACGCTGACGCCGATCATCGCCGGCGTCGCGGTGTTCACCTTCGGTTTCTTCGCCGCCCACTCGGTGGCGAGCGGCTGGGTCGGCCGCCGCGCGCGCGAACGCCGCGCGCTCGCGGCCGCGCTCTACCTGTGCAGCTATTACCTCGGCGCCAGCATCATCGGCACGCTGTCGGGCATGGCCTGGGAGGGCTGGCGCTGGAGCGGCGTGGCCGCCATCCTCGGCGCCTGTGTCGCCACCACGCTCGCCTTCGCGGCCTCACGGCTGCGCCGGCTTCAGCCGCTGTCCGGCGCCGCTGGCTGAAGCCGGCGACTGCGGCCGGCGACTGCGGCCGGTCGACGAGCGGGGCGGCGCCGGCACGCCGGATTGATGCCTTATTGCGCCCCTTGCCCGTGCGCGGTCGCCCAGGAAAACGTGTTTTATGTAAAAATTCGTCTGTTTTTGACAAAACACATCACCTTGCTGCGACAGCGCGGCGCAAGCTGCGGCGCTGCGGCAACAAGACGCACAGAGGCTCACGACGAGCCGATTGATCTTGCCGCCGGGTGGAGCGGCAATCGGCGTGGCAAACGGACAATGAGCCTGGACAACTAAATGACCATACGCACGCTGTATGGCATCCTGATCGGCATGTTTGCGCTGCTGTCGGCGATCGCCGGCCTGTGGCAGCTCGACGACTCGGGCGACAAGCGCCAGGCCGCCGAGTGGATTCGCAAGACCAACCTCATCGCCAGCATGGCGCAAGGTGCCAGCGCCACGCTGGCGATGGAGCGTGGCATCACTGCCGCCATCCTGGCGAACCCGGGCGCGGCACCGGCCCCGATGCGCGGCGAAATGGCCCGCATCCGCAGCCGCGTCGACAACATGCAGCATCAGGTGCTCGAGCACGTCCGCCAGTTCGTCCAGACCGCTCCGCAGCACCCGATCACCCGCGCGCTGGCGCGCATCGATGCCGACCGCCGCAGCCTCGGCGAGTTGCGTGCGGCGGTCGATGCGGGCCTCGAGGGACGTGCGCCGGCCGTCCCGGTGCGGCGCTGGATCGACCTGATGTCGGTGCGGATCGAGGCGCTGCAACTGCTCACCAGCGTGGGCGTGGAACCGCTGCCGGAGAACATCTACACGTATGCCTCGCTGCCCGTGATCAAGGACATCCTGTTCACGCTGAGCGAGACCCTCGGCAAGGAACGCGCAACGCTGGGCGTCCTCATCGCCCGCGGCCAGCCCTTCACCGCGGCCGACATGCGCCAGCTCGACGACTTTCGCGCCGTCATCGTGCAGAGCACCGCCCGCCTGGAGTCGAACCTGCCCTTCCAGCCCGGCAGCCCGGCGCTCGACGCAGCCAGGGCGCAGCTCTCGGCCGCGCTGTACGAGCGCTACGAGACGCTGCGCAACGCGGTGGTCGAAAGCGGGCGACTCAATCGCCCCTATCCCGTGTCGGCCAGCGAATGGTTCCACGAGGCGAGCCAGGGCATCGACGCCGTGCTCGAGCTATCCCAGACCATCAACGCCCAGTTCGAGCGCGGCATCGATGCCGTGCAGACTCACGCCAACGAGTCGCTGCTGCTGCTCGGCCTGATCCTGGTCGCGGCAGTGGCGCTGTTCTTCACCACCCTGCTCGCCATCCAGCGTCGCGTCCTGCGGCCCCTGCTCGCGCTCGAGCAGGCGGCGCTGACCGTCGCCCGCGGCGACCTGACCCAGGCCGTGCGGCTCGCGGGCGAAGATGAGTTCGGCCGCCTCGGCAGCACCTTCGAACACATGCGCCAGGCCCTGCTCGCCGACATCGAGCGGCGCGAGGCCGACGCGGTGGCGCTGCGCAAGTACAAGGCCCTGATCGAGAACAGCGCAAGCTGGATCGTCATCGCCACCGCGGACGGCATCATCGAGTACGTCAACGTGCAGTTCTGCGCGGTGACCGGCTACACGCGCGACGAGGCGATCGGCAGCAAGGCCGGCTTCTGGCGCTCCGGCCTGACCACGCGCGAGGAGTACACCGAGATGTGGCGGCTCCTGCGCGGCGGCCAGGTGTGGGAGGGCGAGCTCATCAACCGGCGCAAGAATGGCGACCTGTTCTGGGCATCGGTCATCATCAGCCCGGTGCTCGACAGCCAGGGCGACATCACTCACCTGATCTGCACCGCCCACGACATCAGCGAGCACCGCCAGATCGAGGAGCAGCTCACCTTCCTCTCCACCCACGACGAACTCACCGGCCTGCCCAACCGCTCCCTGCTCGCGCAGCGCTTCGAGCGCGCTGCCGCCGCGTCGGGCGGCGACGCCGCGCCGGTCGGCCTCGTCATGATCGGCATCAACGGCTTCAAGCGCATCAACCACAGCCTGGGGCGGGACGCGGGCGACCAGCTGATCAAGGAAATCGGCCGCCGGCTGAGCCAGTGCGCCGGCGAGCACGACACCGTGTGCCGTCACGGCGGCACCGAGTTCAGCGTCCTCCTCGCCGGGCGCGTGGACCGCGACGCCATGGCCGCGGCGGTGACACGCCTCGTCGAGACCGCCAACCTGCCGATCACGGTCCGCGGCCGTCGGCTGCAGCCGACGGTGAGCGCGGGTTTCAGCGTGCTGCATCAGGACGGCGTCGAACTCGACCTGCTGCTGCGCAAGGCCATGGTCGCGCTCCACCATGCCGAGCGCCACGGCCAGAGCTGGCGCGCCTACACCGAGGCGCTGGACGTCGACGCGCAGGAATGGCTCGCGCTCGAAAGCGCGCTGCGCCGCGCCCTCGAGCAGGGCATGCTCGAACTGCACTATCAGCCCAAGGTGGAAATCGCCTCCGGCCGGATCGTCGGCGCCGAGGCGCTCGCGCGCTGGCGCGACCCGTTCACCGGCGACTACATCTCCCCCGCGCGCTTCATCCCGGTCGCCGAGGAAAGCGGCCTCATCCAGCACCTCGGCGCCTGGGCCCTGCGCGCGGCCTGCGAACAGAACCGCGCCTGGCAGCAGGCGGGGCTGCCGCCGCTCGTCGTCGCCGTCAACATCTCGCCGCAGCAGCTGCGCCAGCCACGCCTGGCCGAATCGATCGCCGAGATCATCCGCGACAGCCAGCTCGATGCCCGCTGGGTGGAGCTCGAACTGACCGAGAGCGCACTGATGGAACGCCCCGACGAGGCGAACCGCATCCTGGGCGAACTCAAGGGCCTCGGCATCAGCCTGTCGGTGGACGACTTCGGCACCGGCTACTCGAGTCTGGCTTATCTGAATGTCTTCCCGCTCGACCAGCTCAAGATCGACCGCAGCTTCGTCAAGGCGATCACGACCGACCCGAAGTCGGCGGCGATCTCGACCTCGGTGATCGCCCTCGCCCACCGCATGGGGCTCACGGTGGTGGCCGAAGGCGTGGAGCACAAAGAGCAGCTCGCCTTCCTCGGCGAGCACGGCTGCGACTGCATGCAGGGCTACCTCTTCAGCCGGCCACTGCCCGCGGAACAGTTCGCCGAGTTGCTGCGCAGCGAGAAGAACCTCCACGCCCCGCAGTTGCCGCTGCAGCTCGAATCGTCCTGAGGAGCGCGCCCGCCCCGCGCGAGCCGGCGCGCTGGCGCCGCCCGATGTGCCGCCCGATGTGCCGCGCTCAGGCGCGACCGATCATCCGGCTCATGCCGTCCATCACGGTGAGATTGGCGCGCTCCATCGCCTGCAGCTCGCCCAGCGCCTCGTCCAGCCGCCCTTTCCGGTACAGCGCCACCGCCTGCCGCGCATGCACATGCACCGCACGATGCGGCGCCTCCAGTTCGGCGTAGCCGGGCATGCCGGCATAGCGCTCGCGTCCCTCGCCGTCGTAGTACCACTGACCGAGGCGGCAGTGCTTCTCGTCCGGCAGGTCTTCGGCGCGGATCGTCGAGATGCCGAGGAAGACCTTGTACACCTCGAGCTTCAGCGTCAGCTCCTCGATGTTTGCCAGTTCGACGTTGGAGAGGAAGGCCGAGGACGACACCGCCTGCTCCATGCGCCGCGCCAGCTCCAGCAGCGCCTGCATGCTGTGCATCGCCGCCTCGCTCTCGGCCGAGTAGCGGCTGGCCTCGTCCGCACCGAGCTCCATCACCGCCTTCGCCGTCCGCGTCTCGTCCTGGATGCGACCGACGAGGGCGGAGATCTCGGTCGTCGCCTTGGCCGTGCGCTCGGCGAGCTTGCGCACCTCGTCGGCCACCACCGCGAAACCGCGCCCGGCCTCGCCCGCACGCGCGGCCTCGATCGCGGCATTGAGCGCGAGGAGGTTGGTCTGGTCGGCGATTTCCTTGATCAGCTGCACGATGCCGCCGATCTCGCCGGCGCGCTGGTTGAGCCCATCGACGTTGCGCGACGCATCGCTCATGCGCGCGAACATTGCGCGCAGGTTGGCGGCGATCTGCTCGAACGCAGCGCGGTTGTTGTCCGACTGCGCCGCCGCTTCCAGTGCGGAATCCTTCTCCCGGTTCAGCGTGCCGGCAAGGCCGAAGAAGGACTGCCGGACGCCGCCCAGCGAGTCGCCGAAACTGCCCAGGCTGGCCGACACCCCGTCAAAGGTGCGGCCCCGCCGGCGCAGCTCCTCGATCTCGGCGTGCAGGCTGGCGCGCTCCGCCTCGAGCACGGCAACCCGTGCCAGCAGGTCGGCGTTGTCGCGCTGCAGGCGGCCGTTGTCGGCTTCGGCCTGCGCCAGGGATTTACTCGTTTTCGAGAAGAACATGCCCGCCTCTGCTGGATCGTGAATAGTTGAGCATTTTAGTCAATTTTTAATCCGAGTAAACCACTCAACAATTCGCCATTGCCCGGTCCGGCGGGATGCGCACAGCCGGGGCCGCGGCGTCGCTGCCGGTGTCCCGAACCGGCGGCTGCCCATCCACCGCGCCGGCTCACGGCGTCAGCGGCTCCGCACAGCCCCATGCCGCGCGCGGCCGGATGACCTGGTCGTGATAGCGGAAGGCCTCGCCCACCTGTGCGCGCAGCATCTCGTCACTCCACGGCTTGTCGAGGAACTTGTAGATCGCCCCCTCGTTGATCGCCCGCGTCACCGACTCCTTGTCGGCCTGCGCCGACAGCACGATCCGCACCGTGTCCGGATGCAGATCCTTCACCCGGCTGAGGAACTCCATGCCGCTCATGTGCGGCATGCGCTGGTCCGACAGGATGACGTGGACCGACTGGGTCGCGAGCAGCTCGAGCCCTCTCGCGCCGCTGTCGGCCATCAGCACCCGATAGCCCTCGGGCGCGAGCAGCCGGCCCAGCGCCGAGAGCACGTGCGGCTCGTCGTCGACGAGCAGGATCGTGCGCTCGGGCGGGGCGGCCGCCGGCGCCACGGGCAGCGACCGGCCTTCGCGCAACTGGGCACGAAACAGCTCCTCGGGCATCGGCCGGGCGAAGAAGTAACCCTGCATCTCGTCGCACTGGCGCTTTCTCAGGTAACCGAGCTGCGGCTCGGTCTCGACCCCCTCGGCCACCACCTTGAGCCGCAGGCGGTGGGCGAGGTCGATGATCGACACCGCGATCGTCGCCGCCTCGGGCTCGGTGACGATGTTGCGCACGAAGGACTGGTCGATCTTCAGCGTGTCGATCGGGAAGCGGCTCAGGTAGGCGAAGCTCGAATAACCGGTGCCGAAATCGTCCAGCGCCAGCCTGACGCCGATGCGCTTGAGCTCGTGCAGGATGGAGATCGTCTGTGCCGGATCTTCCATCAGCATGCTTTCGGTCAGCTCGAGTTCGAGGCAGCCCGGCGGCACGTCGTGGCGCGCCAGCGCATGCGCGACCACCGTCGCCAGGTCGCCCGAATGAAACTGACGGGCGGAGACGTTCACCGCGAGCCGCAAGTCGCTCCAGCCCGCCTCGTGCCAGCCGTGCAGCGCCCGGCAGCCGGCGTCGATGACCCAGTTGCCGAGCGGCACGATCAGGCCGGTCTTCTCCGCCAGGGCGATGAAGCGGCCCGGCGACTCCAGCACGCCGCCTTCGCGCGGCCAGCGGATCAGCGCTTCGGCGCCGACCACGCGCCCGCTGCGCAGGTCGACCTTGGGCTGATAGTGCAGCACGAACTCGCCACGATCGACCGCACGCCGCAGCGCCGCCTCGAGCTCCAGCTGCACCATGGCGTTGGCGTTCATGTCGGCGGTGTAGAAGCAGAAGCGGTTGCGGCCATTCTCCTTCGCCTGGTACATGGCCGCATCGGCATCGCGCAACAGTTCGGCGGCGGTGCTGCCGTCCTCGGGAAAGATGCTGATGCCAATGCTGGCGCCGATGTAGGCCTCCTGGCTGTCGGTGAGGCGGAAGGGCGTCTGGAGCGCACCCAGCAGGTCGCGCGCGACGACGGCGGCCTCCTCCGGGCTGGCGATCGGCTCGAGCAGCACGAGGAACTCGTCGCCCCCGAAACGGCCCAGCGTGTCCTCGTCGCGGATCCGCTGGCGCAGACGCCGCGCCACCTCGACCAGCAGCTGGTCGCCCGCGACGTGCCCGAGGCTGTCGTTGACGGTCTTGAACCGGTCCAGGTCGACGAACAGCACGGCGGCGCGCTGACCGTGCCGATGCGCACGGTCGAGCGCATGCTCCAGGCGGGACTGCAGCAACAGGCGGTTGGGCAGCTCGGTGAGCGGATCGTAGTGCGCGAGGCGGGCCAGCTGTTCCTCGCTGTGCTTGAGCTTGCTCATGTCGCCCAGGACGCCGACATAGTGGGTCGGACGCCCGCGGGGGTCACACACGGTGGAGATTGACAACCAGGCGGGATAGACCGTGCCATTCTTGCGCCGATTCCAGATCTCGCCCTGCCATTGGCCGGCACCCGCCAGGCTCGCCCACATGGCCTGGAAGAACTCCGGCCCGTGACGCCCCGACTGCTGCAGGCCGGCATTGCGGCCAAGGGCCTCGTTCTCGCTCAGCCCGGTGATCTCGGAGAACGCCCGGTTCACCGCCACAAGCCGGGCGTCGAGATCGGTGATCATGATGGCCTCGCGGCTGCTCTCGAATACCGCCGCGGCCTGTCGCAGCCGCTCCTCCGCGCGATGGCGCTCGGTCACGTCCTCGGCGACGCCGACGTAGCGGGTCGGTGCGCCGCCCGGGTTGGCCACCGGAAAGCCGCGATCGACGACCCAGCGAATCGACCCATCGGCCCGCAGCACGCGGTATTCGTGCTCATACGGCCGGCCCGCGGCGTGCGCCGCGCGGATCTCGTCGACCACGCGCACGCGGTCGTCGTCATGGACGCTCTCGAGGAAGGAGCGCGGATTCTCGTGCAGCGAGGCACAGGAGCGCTGCCAGATGGTCTCGTAGGCCGGGCTGACGTAGAACATCTCGCGCAACTCGACGTCGGCCATCCAGATCACTTCGCCGATGGTCGCGGCGATCACCTGGAAGCGCGCCTCGCTCTCGAGCAGGGCATGCTCGGCCAGGCGGCGGGCGCGGCGCTCGGCGCTGTCGCGAATGCCGCGTTCGAGGGCCGGGCACAGGCGCGACAGGTTGTCCTTGAGGACGAAGTCCCAGATGCCGTCCTTGAGCAGCTCGACGGCGGTTTCCTCGCCGACGGAGCCGGACACCAGGATCAGCGGGCAATCGGGCAGACGCTCGCGCAACAGCCCCAGCGTCTCGCGAAACATCAGCCTGGGCACGTTGTAGTCGGTGAGGACGGCGTCCCACCGCGTCTCCTCCAGCGCCCCGGCGAGGCGGTCCAGCTCGTCGACCCGCAGCACGTTCGCCTCCATGCCCTGGCGCTGCAGATGGCGCACGACGAGCAGGAAGTCGGCAGGGTCATCCTCGATGTACAGCAGATTGAGCATCGCCTACCCCTGCGGCGGCTGGTTGGTCGCCAGCCAGTACACGCCCAGGCGCGCCACCGTCTCGGCGAACTCGCCGAAATCCAGCGGCTTGCGCACGAAGCTGTTGGCGCCGCCCGCGTAGCTCCCGAGGCGGTCGCGCTCCTCGTCCGACGAGGTCAGGATCACCACCGGCAACAGGCGCGTCCGCGGCTCGGCGCGCAGCCGCGCCAGCACCTCGAGGCCGGACAGGCGCGGCAGGCCGATGTCGAGCAGCACCACGGTGGGCAGCCCGCAGTCTTCCCGGCCGGCGAACTCGCCTTCGCCGAACAGATAGTCGAGCGCCTGCTGACCGTCGCGGGCGACATCGACCGCGTTGGCGAGATTGATCTTGCGCAGCGCACGCAGGATCAACATCTCATCCTGCGGATTGTCCTCCACCAGCAGAATGCTTTTTCTGGTCATGCGTCCCCTCCCCGGTTTGCCGCCATCCCCGGCAGCGAAAGACTGAATGTCGCCCCCGCGCCCGCCACCGCGCTGGCGCGGATGTCGCCACCGTGACGGCGAACGATGCGCCGCACTGCGGCCAGGCCGATGCCGACACCGGGGAACTCATCCTGCCGGTGCAGGCGCTGGAACGGCTGGAACAGCCGCTCGGCGTGCGCCATGTCGAAGCCGGCGCCGTTGTCGATGACGCAGATGGCGGGCCGCCCGCCGGCCTCGCCGGCCTCGACGCGGATGGCCGCCGCGGCTCTATTGCGGGAGAACTTCCACGCGTTGTCGAGCAACTCCGTCACGACGAGGCCGAGCATGGCGGCGTCGCCCACGGCAGCGAGCCCGGCATCCACGCGCACCGCCACCGTCCGCTGCGGCTCGAGGCGCGCCAGCTCGTCGAACCGCCGCCTGGCCAGCGCCGACACGTCGACCCATTCACGCTGCAACTCCCCGCGCGTGCAGCGCAGCAGCGTGAGGATGCCGTCGAGCTGCTCGCCCATGCTGCGATTGGCCCGCGTGATCTGAGCCAGGCAGGCTTTCATCCCGGTGTCGAGCCGATCGGCGTGCTCCTCGAGCAGCACCTGCGAAAAGCCGTCGATCGCCCGCAGCGGCGCGCGCAGATTGTGCGTCAGCGCGTAGGCGAGCTCCTCGAGCTCGAGGTTGGCCGACTGCAGCTCGGCGGTGCGTTCGGCCACCCGCTGTTCGAGTTCGCCGTTGAGGCGATGGATCTGCTGCTCGGCACGCTTGCGCGCGGTGATCTCGTGCGCCACGCCGAAGGTGCCGAACGCGCGGCCCTCGTCGTCGAGCACCGGCCCTTTGGAGACGAGGAAGACGAGTTCCTGGCCGTCGAGCGTGGTCAGCTGTTCCTCGCCGGTCTGCGTCGTCCCGCTCGCCATGATGGCGCGGTCGGCCTCCATCAGGTCCTGCGCCAGCGGCGCCGGAAACAGGTAGCGGTCGTCGCGGCCGACGAGCTCCTGCACCTGCTTGCCGACGAAGCCGGCGGCGGCGGCATTCACCAGCAGGTAGCGCCCCTGCCGATCCTTGACGAACACCGCGTCCGGCGTGCTGCCGACCACGGTGTCGAGCAGCCGACGGCTGAACTCGGCCTTCGCCAGCGAACGCCGCAGGCCCTCGCTGAGCAGGCTCACCGCGACGCCGTTGGCAACGAGAAAGCCCCACTGCAGCAGGTCGTGGCTGCTGCCGATGCGCAAGCTGTGCACGGGCGGGATGGCGAGGAAGGCCACGCCGAGCGCAGCCGCGGCCGTCGCCACCAGGCCCGGCCCGAGGCCACCGAGCAGGGCGCTGAGGATGACCGGGAACATGAACAGGATCAGCAGCGGCCGCTCGCCGAACGGAACCGCAAGGCTGTCGCGCACCACCAGCATCGCGAGCGTGGCGAACAAGGCGAATACGTGCGCCCCCCAGGCCGGCAACCACCCGGGCGACAGGCTGCGCGCCAGGGCGTCGAGCAGGGGCCCGCCGGCATCGCCCGCGGCCGGCGGCACTGCGCGCAAGGCGAGGAACAGGAAGCCGGTGGTGGTGACGACGAAGAACACGCCCTTCGCGGTCGACAGCCAGACCACCGAATCGAGATCGCCAAACGCCGCCAGCAACTGATCGGACAGGAAGATCCAGGCCAGTGCCAGCACCGCGTAGCTGGCGCTGGCGAGAAAGATGAAGCGCTTGCGGGCCGGATCCGTCATGCGCTCGCCCCTTCGTCGCCGAGCGTGAAGCAGAAGGTCGCGCCCTTGTCCGGCTCCGCCTGCACGTCGATCTCGCCACCGTGCCGCCGGACGATCCGGTGCACGGTGGCAAGACCGATGCCGATGCCCGGGAACTCGTCCTCGCGGTGCAGGCGCCGGAAGGGCTGGAACAGCTGGCCGGCGTAGGCCATGTCGAAGCCGGCGCCGTTGTCGGCGACGCAGATCCCGTGCACCTCCCCCACCGCGCCACGGCCGACCCGGATCGCCGGCGCCGCCGTGCGCGCGGTGTATTTCCAGGCATTGCCCAGCAGGTTCTGCAGCACCGCTTCGATCATGCGCGCACTGCCGCGGACCATCAGGCCGGGCTCGACCTCGGTCCGTACTGCGCGCTCGGGCTGGCCGCGCGCCAGCTGGGCGAGGATGTCCGTGGCGAGAGCGGAGACGTCCACCGTTTCACGCACGAGCACGCCCCGGCTGTGGCGCGACAGGGCGAGCAGGCCGTCGATCAGCTCGCCCATCTTGCGGCTCGCGATGCCGATCTGTTCAAGGAAGGTCCTGGCCTGGCCGTCGAGCTGCTCGCCATAGTCCTCGAGCAGCGCGTGCGAGAAGCCGCTCATCGCGCGCAAGGGCGCCCGCAGATCGTGCGAGACGGCATAGGCGAAGCTGTCCAGTTCGCGGTTCGCGGCCGTCAGCTCGGCGGTGCGCTGCTCGACGCGCTGCTCCAGGCTGGCGTTGAGCGCCTGCAGGGCCGCGGCGGCCTGCTTGCGCTCGGTGATGTCCTGCACCGTGCCGTGCAGACGGGTGAGGACGCCGTCGGCGTCACGCACGACCTCGCCGCGGGCGGTGACCCAACGGTGACTGCCGTCCGCGCGCACGACTTCGGCGTCACATTCGTAGGCCCTGCCGTCCTTCAGCGCGGCCTCCACCGCGCCGGCCAGGCCAGCCCAGCTCTCGGGCGTGAAGTAGCGCTGCACTTCCGGGAAAATGGCCGGCGGCAGCGCCGGATCGCGGCCGTAGAGGCGGTAGATCTCCTCGGACCAGTCGTGGCGATCGGTGCGCAGGTCCCACTCCCAGTTGCCGATCCGCGCCAGGCGCTGGGCTTCGCGCAGGTTCGCCTCACTGGCGCGGAGCGCCGCCTCGGCCTCCTTGCGGCGCTGGATGTCCTCGACCACGGCGATGAAGTGGTGCGGGCTGCCGTCGGCGTGGCGCACGAGGGAAACCGTGAGGTTGACCCAGACGAGGGCGGCATCCTTGCGCCGGTAGCGCTTCTCCAGTGCGTAACTGTCGCGCTCGCCCGCCAGCAGCTGCGCCACGCAGGCGAGGTCGGCCTCGAGGTCGTCCGGATGGCTGATGTCCTGGAAAGTCATGCCGAGCAGCTCGTCGCGGCTGTAGGCGACGATGTCGCACAGGCGTTCGTTCACCTGCAGCCAGTGCCCGTCCGGGGCGAGCAAGGCGATGCCGACCGCGGCCTGCTCGAACGTCGCGCGGAAACGCTGCTCGCTTTCGTGCGCGGCGGCGGCGGCGGCCTCTGCCGCCTTGCGGGCGCTCTCCATGCCGGCGAAGAGCTCGAGGTTGGCGAGGCCCACTGCCATCGCATCGGCCACCGCCTGCTGCAGCTCCACTTCCTCCTTGCTGGCGCTGTGGCGGCTGGCCCAGTAGCAGCCGATCGCAGCGCGCGCCCGGTCGCGCCCCACCGGCACCATCGCCAGACTCTTGACGAAGGTGTCGCGGTAGGCCGCGTGCGGGATGCGGGCATCCGCGTAGATGTCCTCCACCACCACCGTCTCGCCGTGAAGCATCGCCCAGCCCGAGATGCAGGCCTCGAGCGGGAAGCGCTGACCCTTCCACAGGGGGCCAATCGCGTCCTCGTCGACATAGTGGCACTCGCCCTTGTCGCGCAGCACGACGCTGGCGCCATCGGCGCCGGTCAGCTCGACGACGGCACGGCGCACGATGGCGGTGAGGCTGGGCAGATCGCGCACCGCGCCGATGCGCTCGACCACCTCCGCGAGCTGGCGCAGGCGCGCCGCGCTGCGGCCGAGCTGCTCCGCGGTGCGCCGCCGCGACGCCACCAGGCCGCCGACGCGCGCGAGCAGCTCCTCGGTGGAAAACGGCTTGCCCAGATAGTCCTGCACACCGTCGCGCAGCAGGCGCTGGCGCAGCTCCGGCTCGACCCGCGCCGTCAGCATGACGACCGGCACGTCGCGCATGGCCGCCTGGCGGCGCAGTTCGCGCACCATGTCCTCGCCGCTCATGCCCGGCATCATCAGGTCGGAGAGGATCAGGTCGGGCTGCAGCGCGAGGGCCTTCTCCAGGCCCTCGCGGCCGTCGAAGGCACTCTGCACGCGGTAGTCCGGGCGCAGGGTGGCGGCGATGAAACCGTTCAGGTCCACGTTGTCCTCGACCACCAGCACGAGCGGCGCATCACCGCCGTCGCCGCGCTCATCGCCGGGCTGGCGTGCCTGCAACTCCTCGACCACCTGGCGGCCGATCACCGCATCGAGCGTCAGCCGCGGCCCGAACGCGGTGCCGGGCGGCGCCGCCAGCGGCAGGCGCACGCGACACGCCGCCCCCCCGCCGGGCGCTTCGGCAAGGCTCGCCTCGCCACCATGCAGTTCGACGAAGTCCTTGACGATGGCCAGGCCCAGGCCGGTGCCGCCCTGGCGTCGCCCCGCACCGGACTCGCCCTGGTGAAAGCGTTCGAACACCGCCTGCCGCAGCGCGGCGGGCACGCCAGGCCCGCTGTCGAGCACCTCGATCACGGCGTGTTCGTCCTCCGGCCGCAGGCGTAGCGTGACCCTTCCGCCGTCGGGCGTGAACTTGAAGGCGTTGGAAAGCAGGTTGAGCACCACGCGCTGCAGCTTCTCGCCATCGGCCTCGGCGGGCATGCTCTGCGGGGCATCGACTTCCAGCGTGATGCCCCGCTCCTCGGCGACGAACTCGAAACTGGCCGCCATGGCGCGCAGCAGGGCCGCCAGATCCAGCCGGGACCAGCTCATGGTCATGGCGCCGGCCTCCAGCCGGGCGGCGTCGAGCATGTCTGCGACGTGGCGATAGAGCAGGCGCGCGTTGCGCAGCATGACCTCGGTCTCGTGGCGCTCGTCGAGCGGAGCACCCGCATCGACGAGGCTGCTCAGGCGCCGTTCCAGCGGCGCGAGGATCAAGGTCAGCGGGGTGCGCAGTTCATGGCTGAGGTTGGCGAACAGGCGGCTCTTCAACGTGTCGAGCTCGAGCGTCCTTTCGTATAGCCGGGTGAGCCGCACGTTGGCCGTTTCAGCGGCGGCCAGTGCCTCGTCGGTGCGATGCATCCAACGCCGCAGGTGGTTCTGAAACCAGACGAACAGGCCTCCCATGAGGAGGTAAACCAGCACCGAGTACCCGGCCGACGACTCCTTCGGCCCCAGCGACAGGACCGGCGGAATGAAGAAGTACCAGACGAGCAGCGCTCCGGTGAGCATCGCCACGAGACCGCCGGCGAGCCCCCCGACCCAGGCACTGAAAAAGGCCGCAGGAAAGAACAGCAGCCAGACGTAGGGGGTGAAGTAGTCCCACAGCAGCCACTGCACGCCGAACGCGGCCAGGGTGATCGCGACCGCGAGGCCGATGCGCACCGCCGGCGACCGTGTCGAAGCGCGCGCGGCCGCGCCAGTGACGACGGCAAGGTCGCCTGCAGGGGCTGCCGTATGGGATGAGTTGCGCATCACGCCGATGCCCCTCAGGTAGTCCCGCGGGCATTCCCTCGGGCATTCCGACTGCTGGCCAGGAAAATTCAAGAAGCATTCTATTCGATTGAACACTTCTGGCCAGCCCTTTCGGCCCCCCAACCAGGACAATGTCACGAAATGCTGGAGCGACCACCGCCCCGATGGGGAGCATGGAAAGCCAGGCCCCTCCTGCACCGCCGAGTCGCGGCTGCCGCCGCCCGTGTCTGCCAGACCCCGCAGGATTGGCGGTGAGAACGGTGGGTGGCAGCTGACGAGCCGCGGTGCACAAGGCAATGAAACCGGCCGAGCACGCATGAAAAAACGGCGCCCCGCGGGGCGCCGTTCGTCACTCGCAGCCGTGCCCGAGGATCAGACCTCGACGGTGTCGGCCACGCTACGGAACTCTTCGATCTGGTCGAAATTCATGTAGCGGTAGATGTCGCCCGCCTTCTGGTTCACCACCTCGACCTGGGCCAGGTATTCCTGCACGGTCGGGATCTTGCCCATCAGCGCGCACACCGCGGCGAGTTCGGCCGAACCCAGGTACACGCGGGTGTCGATGCCGAGGCGGTTGGGGAAGTTGCGCGTCGAGGTCGACATCGCGGTGCTGCCCTTGCGGATCTGCGCCTGGTTGCCCATGCACAGCGAGCAGCCCGGCATCTCCATGCGGGCGCCGGACTTGCCGAGC
>JANJTU010000023.1 GCA_024710965.1 Thauera sp.
GGACGCGGAAGGAGGATTCGTCGTACTGCTTGGTGGTGTCAGGCTTGCCTGCCATGCTGCGGCCCGTTCGGTTTCACGAAGGGCGCAAGGATAGCAGAGCTGAATGAAATGTCAGGCGCTGCCCAGGATGCGCCCGCCGCCGCTGGGGCGCGCCTGGCCGGCGGCGTCGTAGAGCTGGGGGTGGTTGGCGGCCGAGAGCAGCACCGAGAGTGCGGCCTGGTTGTGCGCCATGCGTTCGAGGATGAGCTTGCCGTTGATGGCATTGCGGTCGCGGGCATTGCGCGCGAGTTCCAGCACATCGTCCCAGCGCGCGAGCACGCGCGGCAGACCGGCACACAGCTCACGCATCGAGGCGTCGGACATGGTGCGCCCGAGGCGGCCGAGGAGCAGGGCGCGGTCGTCGTGCAGGCGCTGAAGCTGGCGGTAGCGGTCGTTCTTGTCCCGGCTCAGCGTCAACAGGCCGTCGCTGTCTCCGGCGACGAGCAGCGCTTCCTCGCGATCGAGCACGGCGAGAAACTCGCACAACTGGATCGCCTCGGCCTCGATCAGCAGGGCCAGGCGCTGCTGATCGGGGGGCGAAGGCTGGCGCGGTGCGGAGGGGGCGGGCGGCCGATTCATGGCGCGAAAGTTCTGGACGACTGGCGTTTAGATGAGAGGGGGCGCGGGGCAAGCGCGGGTTCAGTGACGGGAATCCAGCATCTCGCGCACGCTGGCGATGAGGCCGTCGGCGATGCGGCCGGCGTCGACCTTGAAGCGCCCTTCGCTGATCGCCTGGCGGATCTCGGCGACGCGCTCCTGATCCACTTCGGGCGCGCTCGCCATGGCGCTGTCGGCCTTCTTCAACATGGCAGAAAGGGGAGACAGTTCAACCTTGTCGGCGCCGCCTTCGGTGCGGGCGGGCGCATTCGTCGGGGAGCGAGACTTGGCTTCGGCCGCGGGCGTGGGGGCAAACGATTTGCCCGAGTTTTCGATTTTCATGATATGTCCTCCTGCAAACACGAGGTCTCAGGTGGTATGTCGGCAGCCAGGGCGAAAACTTGAGTGATTTAACCGGGAATGTGCCGTGCATTCAAGCGCCGGCCGGTGCGGCCGGCTGCGCTGGCAGGCCCGTCCTGGGCGAGCAGCCGGTGCGGCTGCTGCGCTGGACGCTAGAACGCGAGCTCGACGCTGCCGTCTGCACGGGCAACACCATTGACGATCTGGCCGTTCGGCATCCGCACCCGGACGGCCTCGCCAGGCGCGGCGTTGTTGAGTGCCCGGCCCTCGGCGGAGACGCGGAAGCCGGTGCCCGCGCTCACCACCTGCACATCCCTGCCCTGGCGCACGGCATCGGGCATGCGCAGCATCGTTGCGCGCAGCGGCGCGCCCGCGGCCACGGCGAAACGCGTGTGATGACCGATCGCCTGCGTCGGGTCGTTGAGCACGTTGTCGGGTAGCGCGGTCAGGTCGCCCTCGCGCAGGTCGACATCGGTATGGCCGACGATCTGCGCCGCCCGCAAGGGACGGGCGGCGACGAGATAGGCGCCGAAAACCTTGACCTGGGCCTGCGTATAGGCCGTCCATGTCACCGGAGAGTCGCAGCGCACACCCACGTTCACCTGGCCCCAGGCCCGCGTGCCGGCGGGCAGGAAAGGGACGAGGGCAGCGCAGGGCGGCAGCTGGTTGCGGGCGTCGAACGGGCCGACCCTGATCTGCACCTGACCCGGCAGGCCGTGCGTTTCCCGCTCGAGGAAGGCTTGCACGCTGTCCTGCACGGCCACGGGGTCCTGCTGCGCCAGGGCGCCGGGGGCGAGGAGGAGGCCGGCGATCAGCAGCCAGGCCGGACGGAGTGAGGTGTTCATGGCGCGATTGCATCACGCCCGGTCGTGTCAGGCAAGGCGGGCGACGGACCGGCAGATGCCGCAGTTGATCACCGTGACGCTCCTCAGCAGCAGGGCGGCAAGTTCTGCCGCCCCGCTGCCGCCGCCGGCAGGATCGGCAGGCGGCAAGCGCCAAATAAGCCGAGGTTTACCCGGTTTATCGACCCAGTGACGGCGGGGCAGGCCGGCTACCATCGCTGGCATGGAAGGTGCAATCCTGTGCCGACGTCCGTGCCGTCCCGCGGCCTGACCCATGGCCACCGACCCACGGCGACCGACCCACGAGGTGACGCGATGAAGACCCAACTCGACAACAGCCTGCGCTTCCACCAGGACGCGCTGAACCTTCAGGCCTATCGGCAGCAGGTGCTGGCGTCGAACATTGCCAACGCCGATACGCCGAACTTCAAGGCCCGCGACGTCGATTTCCGCAGCGCGCTGCAGGGTGCGCTGGCCGGGGCGAACAACGGTGTGGGGCTCGCGACGACCCGGCCCGGTCATATCGACGGCAATGCCGGCGGCCCCACGGGCGGCCTCAAGTACCGTGCCGAATCGCAGTCGGCGGTCGACGGCAACACGGTCAATATGGACGTCGAGCGCGCCGCCTTTGCCGAGAACGCGGTCCATTACGAGGCGAGCATCACCTTCATCAACGGCATGCTGCGCTCGATGCAGTCCGCCATCACGGGTCAGTGAGGGGCGCCCGCATGAGCATGCTCAATGTCTTCCAGATCGCCGGCTCGGCGCTCAACGCGCAGTCGATGCGGCTCAACACCACCGCCTCCAACATCGCCAACGCCGACAGCGTCACCGCAGAGGACGGTCAGCCCTACCGCGCCAAACAGGTCGTCTTTGCCGCGCAGCCGGTTGCCGGGCCGACGGCGGTCGGCGTGCAGGTGACCGACGTGGTCGAGAGCACCGCGCCGATGCGCCTCGTCTACGAACCGAACAATCCCGCAGCCAACGCCGAAGGCTTCGTCGAGATGCCCAACGTGAACGTCGTGGAGGAGATGGTGAACATGATCTCCGCTTCGCGCTCATACCAGAACAACGCCGAGGTCATGAACACGGCACGAACCTTGCTGCAACGGACCTTGCAGATCGGGCAATGAGCATTGACCGGCAATAACCGCCGATAGCAGGAGTTTCCCATGGCAACCGTCTCTTCCACCCAGACCGCACAGAACGTGCTTGCGGGCCTGGGCCGCAGCGAACCGGTGACGAAGAAGGAAGAGGACCAGCAGACGCGCTTTCTGACCCTGCTGACCACCCAGCTCAAGAACCAGGACCCGATGAACCCGATGGAGAACGCGGAAGTCACCTCGCAGCTGGCGCAGATGAGCACCGTCGACGGCATCGAGCGCCTGAACACGATGTTCCAGTCCTTCGTCGACGCGCAGGAGTCGGCCGACAGCATGCAGGCGGCAGCGCTGGTCGGCCGCGGCGTGCTGGTCGAGGGCAAGAACATCGGGCTCACCGAGGCCGGCGCGGTGGGCGGCTTCGAGCTCGACGCTGGCGCCGATCAGGTCGTGCTGTCGATCACCGATGCCACCGGCCTGGAGGTGAAGCGGATCGAACTCACCGACATCGATGCCGGCAGCCACAACTTCATCTGGGACGGCCTGGCCGCCGACGGCTCGCGTGCGGCGGACGGCGTCTATTCCTTGGCGCTGACTGCGACCGCGGCAGGCGAGAAGGTCGCTGGGCGCAC
>JANJTU010000034.1 GCA_024710965.1 Thauera sp.
TTCGGCAGGCTTCGCGCCGACGAGGCGGAAGGAGCGCGTGGTGATCTGCTCGATCGCGCTCGCCTCGGCGACCTTGGCGACGTTCTTGAGCGCGACGCTGTCGACGTCCTCGGCCAGCACGACCAGGTTCATGCGCGCCGCTCCTGCTTGGGCAGCACCTCGCGCAGCACGGCGGCCGACTTGCGGATCATGTCCTCGGTCGTCGCCCAGTCGACGCAGGCGTCGGTGACCGAGCAGCCGTACTTGAGCTGCGACAGGTCGGCCGGGATCGGCTGGTTGCCGGCCTCGAGGTTGCTCTCGATCATCAGGCCGACGATCGACTGGTTGCCCTCGCGGATCTGGTGCATGACGTCCTTCATCACCAGGGGTTGGTACTCGGGCTTCTTCCAAGAGTTGGCGTGCGAGCAGTCGACCACGATGTTCTTCGCCAGCCTCGCCTTCGCGAGCGCCTGCTCGGCCAGCGACACCGACACCGTGTCGTAGTTGGGACGACCGCCGCCGCCGCGCAGCACCACGTGGCCGTAGCGGTTGCCGCGCGTGCGCGTGACCGCCGACTGGCCCTGGCTGTTGATGCCGAGAAAACTGTGCGGGCTGCCCGCCGAGATGATCGCGTTGATCGCCACGTCCATGTCGCCGTCGGTGGCGTTCTTGAAGCCGACCGGGGTGGACAGGCCGGAGGACATCTCGCGGTGGGTCTGAGACTCCGAGGTGCGGGCGCCGATCGCGGTCCAGGAGACGAGGTCGCCATAGTATTGCGGCGCGATCGGGTCGAGCGCTTCGGTGCCGGTGGGCAGGCCGAGCTCGCACACGTCGAGCAGGAACTGACGCGCCCGCTCCATGCCGACGTCGATGCGGAAGGAGTCGTCCATGAAGGGGTCGTTGATGAAGCCCTTCCAGCCGGTGGAGGTGCGCGGCTTCTCGAAATAGACCCGCATCACCAGCAGCATCGTGTCCGCCACCTCGTCGGCCAGCGCCTTCAGCCGGCGCGCATAGTCCAGGCCGGCCACCGGGTCGTGGATCGAGCACGGGCCGACGACGACGAAGATGCGCGGATCCTTGCGGTCGAGGATGTCCATGACGGCCTTGCGCCCGGCGACGACGGCAGCGGCGGCGCGCTCGGTCAGCGGAACGCGGGCCTTGATCTCCTCGGGCGAGGGCATGTGGTCGAAGGCGGCGATGTTGAGGTTTTCGGTCTGGACGACGGACATTCGGGACTCCGGATACGGCCTGGATGATGAAGGGCAGGGGCGGATTGTAACCCGAAGCGGGTCGGGGTCCGGCCTACAGCCAGCGCGCCTTCCTGAAGCGCCAGTAGAGCAGGGCGCTGGAGGCGGCGATCACGCCCAGGCCGAACAGGTAGCCGTACTCCCACTCGAGCTCGGGCATGTGCGTGAAGTTCATGCCCCAGATGCCGGCGAAGGCGGTTGCCACGGCGAAGATCCCTGCCCAGGCGGCCAGCCGCTTGCCGACTTCGGTCTGGTCGATCGCCACCATCGACAGGGTGACCTGGATCGCGGTGGCGATCATGTCGCGGATGCTGTCGAGCGAGGCGTTGATGCGGGTCAGGTGGTCGTAGACGTCGCGGAAGTAGTGCCGGCTGTTCGCGCACACTTCGGGCACGCGACCGCTGTGCAGCTTGCCGGCGGCCTCCATCAGCGGCGTCACCGCGTGCTTGAGCACGCCGACCTTGCGCTTGAGCCGATACAGGCGGCGGATCGTCGAGCGCGCCGCACCTTTCGTGAAGATGCGCTCCTCGAGCGCCTCGAGTTCGGACTCGAATTTCTCGATGAGCGGGAAGTAGCGGTCGACGACCGCGTCCATCAGCGCATAGAGGACGTAGCCCGCGCCCTTGGCGAGCATCTTCGGCTCGCGCTCGCAGCGCGCACGCACGCCGAGGAAGTCCTGCTGGCTGCGGTTGCGCACCGACAGGATGTAGTTGGCGCCGACGAACACGTGCACCTCGCCGACCTCGAGCGTGCCCTCGTGCTCCTCGATCAGGTGCATGACGGCGAAGACCTCGTCGTCGTACTCCTCGACCTTGGGCCGCTGGTGGCCGTGGTCGGCGTCCTCCACCGCGAGCTCGTGCAGGGCGAACTCCGCCTTCATGACGGCGAGCTCGTCCGCGCTGGCGTCCTTCAGCGCCACCCAGACAAAGGTGTCGGGGCGCTGCAGGTAGTCGCTGATGGCATCGACCGCAATGTCGGCGAGCTTGTGGCCGTGCTGGTAGGCGGTGCAGTTGATGAGCATGGCGACCTCGTGGCCGGTTCGTTCAGGTGGCGCGCTCCGGCAGGTCCATGCGCTGCGCGGGCGACGCGCCGCGGGCCTTTCCCAGCAGGCGGCCGGGGTTCTCGAGGTCGTCGATGATCAGCATTTCGGCGTGAGCCGCGGTGACCGGGCGCGAGTAGAGGTAGCCCTGCGCGAACTCCGCGCCCAGCCTGCGCAGCAGCGCTTCCTGTGCGGGCAGCTCGACACCCTCGCAGACGACCTCGCGCCCGAGCTTGTGCGCGAGTTCGAGGATGGTCTCGACGAAGCTGCGGTCGGCCGCCTTCTCGTGCACATGCATGATGAAGGAGCGGTCCACCTTGACCGTGTCGATCGGCAGCCGGTGCAGGTAGGAGAGCGAGGAATAGCCGGTGCCGAAGTCGTCGAGCATCAGCTTGAGGCGGGTGCGCTTGAGTGCCTCGAGCAGCTCGATCGCGCGCTCGGCGTCTTCCATCATCGCGCTCTCGGTGATCTCGAGCTTGAGGTGGCGTGGCGACAGGCCGCTCTCGCGCAGCGTGCGCCGGATGTCGGGCAGCAGGTCGGGGTGCATCAGCTGGCGTGCGGACAGGTTCACGCTCACCGTCAGCGCCGGCCGGCGCGGGAAGGCGCGCTGCCAGCGGCGCATCTGGGCACAGGCCTGCTCGAGCATCCAGCGCCCGATCTGCACGATGAGCCCACTTTCCTCTGCGAGCGGGATGAATTCGGCCGGCGAGATCAGGCCGCGTTCCGGATGGTTCCAGCGTACCAGTGCCTCGAAGCCCACCAGGCGCATGTCGCGCAGGCGCACGATCGGCTGGTAGTAGGCCTCGAACTGCTGGCGCTCGAGGGCGCGGCGCAGGTCGAGCTCGAGGTCGAGCCGGCGCAAGGCCTCCTCGTGCATGCCGCGGTCGAACATCGCGTAGCCGCCGCCGCCCTGCGCCTTCGCACGGGTCATCGCCATGTTGGCGTCGCGCAGCATGAGGTCGGCGTGCTCGTACTGGGCGCTGCCCAAGGTCATGCCCGCGGACATGCTGGCGAAGACCTCGTGTTCGTGCAGGCGGAACGGCAGCACGCAGTTCTCCTGCAGGCGCTTGATGACGCGCACCGGCGAGGTGGCGTCCTTGATGTCCTCGAGCAGGATGCCGAACTCGTCGCCGCCGAGGCGCGCCACCATGTCGGTCGGGCGGGTGGAGCGGCGCAGCAGGTTGGCGATCTCGATCAGCAGCAGGTCGCCGATGCGGTTGCCGAGGCTGTGGTTGATGACGCTGAAGCGGTCGACGCCGCAGTGGATCACGGCAAAGCGCATCTGCTTGTTGCGTTGTGCGCGCTGCATCGCGTGGGTGACGCGGTCGAGGAAGAGGCCGCGGTTGGGCAGGCCGGTGAGGCCGTCGACGAACACTTCGGGCAGGCGCGCTTCCTGTTCCGACAGGTTCACCCCGGTCTCGTGCGCCGCGGCGTAGAACAGCATGTGGTCGGGATCGAGGCTGACGCCCCAGGCCAGACCCACGTAGGTGCCATCCGCCTTGCGGCAGCGGCACGAAAAGCGCACCGTCGACAGCTCCTCGCCGATGCGGCACAGGCGGTCGATGACGTCCTCGCGGTCGAGTTCGTGCACGACCTCGATGAAGGGGCGCCAGCGCAACTCCTCCTGCCCCCGCCCGAGCACCTCCCGCCACGACTCGCTCATCATCTGGATGCTCCAGTTCTCGTCGAGCACCATCAGCAGCGCGCCGGGCAGGCGGAAGAAGGCGCTTCCTGCGGGGAAGCTCTGCGGCGGCTTGCGGTATACCGTCATCATGGGAGGCGACTCGGTGGCTGGGTCAATTATTCGTTTCGGATGGCATGATACCGGCCCCGCAGTGCATCTGGCACGCCTGGCGTCAGGCCCGCACCGCGTCGAGGAGCTCGCGCACCGCCTTCACCCGCTGTCTCAGGTCGGGCAGGGCGGCGCGGCGCACAAGCTTTTCCGGGCCGGCCATCTTCGTGTTTCGATCCTTCTGGATCAGGAAGATGACCTTCACCGGGTCGATCGGCGCGTCCTTGCCGAACTGCACGCTGATCTGCGCCTCCGAGGCGTCGAGCTTGTTGACGCCGAAGTCCTTCACCAGCATGCGCAGGCGGTGGGTCTCGATCAGCGCCAGGGTCTGCGGCGGCAGCTCGCCGAAGCGGTCGATCAGTTCCTCCTGCAGCGCGCGCAGCTCGTCCTCGGTGTCGCAGTTGGCGAGGCGCTTGTACAGGGTCAGGCGCTCCTGCACGTCGGGGCAGTAGTCGGTGGGCAGCAGCGCCGGGGTGTGGAGGTTGATCTCCGACACTACCTCGAGCGGCTGGGTCAGGTCGGGCTCCCTGCCCGCCTGCAGGTCCTTCACCGCGCGCTTGAGCATTTCGGTGTACAGGCTGAAGCCGACCTGCTGGATTTCGCCCGACTGGTGTTCGCCGAGCACCTCGCCCGCGCCGCGGATCTCGAGGTCGTGCATCGCCAGGTAGAAGCCCGAGCCGAGCTCCTCCATCATCGCGATCGCCTCCAGCCGCTTCTGCGCCTGCGGCGTGGGCTTGGCGTGGGCGTCGGTGAGCAGGTAGGCGTAGGCCTGGTGGTGGCTGCGGCCGACACGGCCGCGCAGCTGGTGCAGCTGGGCCAGCCCGAAGCGGTCGGCGCGGTTGATGATGATGGTGTTGGCGGTGGGAATGTTGATGCCGGTCTCGATGATCGTCGAGCACAGCAGCAGGTTGGCGCGCTGCTGGGTGAAGTCGCGCATCACGCGCTCGAGCTCGCGCTCGGGCAGCTGGCCGTGGCCGACGACGATGCGCGCCTCGGGCAGCAGCTCCTCGAGGTCGTTGCGCATGTTCTCGATCGTGTCGACCTCGTTGTGCAGGAAGTACACCTGGCCGCCGCGCTTGAACTCGCGCAGCACCGCCTCGCGGATGATGCCGCGGCTGGCACGCTGGACGAAGGTCTTGATCGCCAGCCGCTTCTGTGGCGCGGTGGCGATCACCGAGAACTCGCGCAGGCCTTCCATCGCCAGGCCGAGCGTGCGCGGGATCGGGGTGGCGGTCAGGGTCAGGATGTCGACCTCGCTCCTGAGCGCCTTCAGCGCCTCCTTCTGGCGCACGCCGAAGCTGTGCTCCTCGTCGATGATGACGAGGCCGAGGCGCTTGAACACGACGTCCTTCTGCAGCAGGCGGTGGGTGCCGATGATGACGTCGACCTTGCCCTCGCCGAGCAGCTGCAGCGCCTCGGCCTGCTCCTTGGCCGACTTGAAGCGCGACAGCTCGGCGATCCTGATCGGCCAGTCGGCGAAGCGGTCGGCGAAGGTCTGGTAGTGCTGCTCGGCGAGCAGCGTGGTCGGGCACAGCACCACGACCTGCTTGCCGTCGGCCACCGCGATGAAGGCCGCGCGCAGCGCCACTTCGGTCTTGCCGAAGCCGACGTCGCCGCACACCAGGCGGTCCATCGGCCGCCCCGAGCGCATGTCGCCCACCACGGCGTCGATCGCGGCCTGCTGGTCGGGCGTGGTCTCGAAGCCGAAGCCTTCGGCGAAGGCCTCGAGGTCATGCTGGCGGAAGTCGAAGCGGTGCCCCGGGCGCGCGGCGCGTTGGGCGTACAGGGCGAGCAGCTCGGCGGCGGTGTCGCGCACCTGCAGTGCCGCCTTCTTCTTCGCCTTTTCCCACTGGCCCGAGCCGAGCCGGTGCAGGTCCACCGCCTCCGGATCGGCGCCGGCGTAGCGGGTGATCACGTGCAGCTGCGACACCGGCACGTAGAGCTTGTCGCCGCCGTTGTACTCGAGGTGGAGGAACTCGGTGTCGCCTTCGCCGAGGTTCATGTGGATCAGGCCGAGGTAGCGGCCGATGCCGTGCGACACGTGCACCACCGGGTCGCCGAGCTTGAGCTCCGACAGGTCGCGCAGCCAGCCTTCCATGGTGGCCGCCTTGCGCGTGTCGCGGCGGGCGCGGCTGCGCGCGGTGGCGGCGTAGAGCTCGGTCTCGGTGACGACGGCGAGCCCGGCCTGCGGCAGCAGGAAGCCGTTGGCGAGCGGTGCGACGCCGAGTGCGAGGCGGCTGTCGGCGTCGACGAAGGCGGCGAAATCGGCGCTCGCGTCGGGCTTCAGGCCGTATTCGGCGAGATACTCGGCCATCGTCTCGCGCCGGCCGGGCGAGTCGGCGAGGAGCAGGATGCGGCCGTCGAAGCCGGCCTGGAAGGCCTTCAGCCGGTGCAGCGGGTCGGTCGCCTTGCGCTCCACGGCGAGCTCGGGCAGCGGTCCGGCGCTGGCCGCGGCCGCATCGGCCCCCGCGTCCGCCTTCAGCGCCAGCCGCGGGCGGTCCTTCAGGGCGAGGAAGAAGCCCTCCTCGCTGAGGAACAGCTGCTCCGGCGCCAGCACGGGGCGGGTGCGGTCGCCCTTGAGCAGGTCGTGGCGCGAGCGCGTGTCGCGCCAGAACTCGGCAATCGCGCCCGGTACGTCGCGGTGCAGCAGCACCGGGGTCTGCGCCGGCAGGTAGTCGAGCAAGGTGGCGGTGTCGTCGAAGAACAGCGGCAGGTAGTACTCGATGCCTGCCGGGGCGATGCCGTTGGAGACGTCCTTGTAGATCGCGGCGCGCGTCGGGTCGCCCTCGAAGGTCTCGCGGAAGCGGCTGCGAAAGCGGGTGCGGCCGGCATCGTCGAGCGGGAACTCGCGCGCCGGCAGCAGGCGGATCTCCTGGGTCGGGTAGACGGTGCGCTGGGTGTCGGGGTCGAAGGTCTTGATGCTCTCGACCTCGTCATCGAAGAGGTCGATGCGAAAGGGCAGCGGCGAGCCCATCGGGAACAGGTCGACGAGGCCGCCGCGCACCGAGAATTCGCCCGGGCTCACGACCTGGGTGACGTGGGCGTAGCCGGCCAGCGCCATCTGCGCCTTGAACTGCTCGCCGTCGAGGCGCTCGCCCTGCTTCAGGAAGAAGGTGTAGGCGGCCAGATAGGCCGGCGGCGCCATGCGGTAGAGCGCGGTGGAGGCGGGCACCAGCACGACGTCGGCCTCGCCGCGGCTGATCGCGTACAGCGTCGACAGACGCTCGGAGATCAGGTCCTGGTGCGGCGAGAAGCTGTCGTAGGGCAGGGTTTCCCAGTCGGGCAGCAGGTGCAGGCGCAGCCCGGGGGCGACCCAGGCGATCTCGTCCTGCAGGCGCTGGGCGTCGAGCGGGTTGGCGGTGACCACCAGCAGCATGCGCCCGCGGCTGGCGAGCTGGGCGATCGCCAGGGCATCGGCCGAGCCGGCGGTGGGCGGCAGCTCGAGGCGGGTGCCGGGTTTGGGCAGAGGCAGTGCGGCGAGGGCGGGAAGCAGCGAATCGAGCAGGCGTGACATCGACGAGATATGTACCGAAAGCGGCGCCAGCGGCCGGGCAGCGGCGCCCGGCCTGGCCGTGAAGCTACGGATTATAGGGGAGGTGCCGGGCGGCCCGGGCGCCGGCGTCCAGCGGCAGGGCGCGGCGCCGGCAGCGAACACCGGCGGTCATGGCCCGCGGCGCTCCTGCGCGCGGCCGTGCGTCCGGTCCCGCGTGCCGCGATCTGCGCAGCGCCTCAGTGTGCCGGCGCCGCATCGGCCCGGCCATTGGTGCCCGCTGCGGGCAGCTTGTCGAGCAGCCAGGCGGCGGCCGGGGCGCCACGCCCGTGCGCCGGTGCCGCGGCCGCGCCGGCTGCGAGCTTCACCCAGTCGCGCGGCGCGCCGATCAGCGCATAGGCGCGCTGCAGGATCTCCGCGCCGCCTTCGGTGGCAGCGACGATGAAGCGGATTGGCGTGCGCAGGGCGCGCAGTGGTTGTGCCCCGGCCAGATCGGGGCGGCCGCCGAGGCAGGCGATCGCGTCGAAACGTGCGGGCGCCTGCACTGCGGCGCGCACCGCGGCGGCGGCGGCGGTGTCGGCGGTGACGAGGCCGAGGCCGAGTGCGGCCAGCGGCGGCTGGTGCTGGATCCAGTCCGCGGCGGCAAGCACGCGCTCGGTCAGCCGTGGCACGTGGAAGCGCGCGTCGGGGTCGCGCGCCGCCTCCTGGCGGGTGAGCAGGTTGAGCGTCATCGTGGCGAGGCCGTGCTCCTGCAGCACGGTCTCGAGCTCGCCCGATTGAAGGGCGGGCTGGTGCCAGGAGTCGGACAGCAGCACCAGCGCCAGTCCGCGCACGTCGGGTGCGTGCGCGAGCTGGCCATCGAGCCAGACGCCGCCGGCGGGGATGCTGATGAGGGTATGGCGCAGCTTCACGGTGTCTCGGGCGTCATCGGATGCACCAGCATTGCACGGCCGCCCGGTCGACTACAAGCGACGAGACCGGCGCGGCGACGGGAAAGGCGGCGGGCATGGCGGCAGATCGCGGCTAGCGGTGGATGCCGACCGCGATCCGGCGGGCGCCGAAGGCCTTGCCGGCGGCCGCACCGACCGGCCCGAAACGGCCGGCGAGTGCGGTGCCGCAGTCGGGGCAGGCGCCGTGCGCGTCGACGCGGTAGTCGCGGATCTCGTACCAGTCGCGCACGATCAGGGGTTTGCCGCAGCCGGTGCAGTGCGTGGTGCCGCCTTCGACGTCGTGCACGTTGCCGGTGTAGACGTGCTTGAGGCCGGCGTCGAGCGCGATGCGGCGCGCCCGTGTCAGCGTGGCGGGCGGCGTGGGCGGTGTATCCATCATCTTGAAGTCGGGATGGAAGGCGCTGAAGTGCAGCGGCACGTCGGTGCCCAGTTCGTCGCGCACCCAGCGCGCCAGCGCGCCGAGTTCGGCGTCGGAATCGTTCTGGCCCGGGATCAGCAGCGTCGTGATCTCGAACCAGACCTTGCTCGAGTGCCGCAGCCAGACCAGGGTGTCGAGCACCGGCTGCAGGTGGGCGCCGCACAGGCGGACGTAGAAGTCGTCGGTGAAGCCTTTCAGGTCGACGTTGGCCGCGTCCATCCTGGCGTAGAAGTCGCCGCGCGCCAGCTCGGTGATGTAGCCGGCGGTGACCGCGATCGTCTTCAGCCCGCGTGCGTGGCAGGCATCGGCCACGTCCATCGCGTATTCGGCGAAGATCACCGGGTCGTTGTAGGTGAAGGCAACGCTGTGGCAGCCCCAGTGCAGCGCGGTTTCGGCGATCTCGTCGGGCGAGGCGGCGTCCATCAGGCGGTCCATGTCGCGCGACTTGGAGATGTCCCAGTTCTGGCAGAACTTGCACGCCAGGTTGCAGCCCGCGGTGCCGAAGGAGAACACGCTGGTGCCCGGGTAAAAATGGTTCAGCGGCTTCTTCTCGACCGGGTCGATGCAGAAACCCGAGCTGCGGCCGTAGGTGGTGAGCACCATGGCGTTGCCTTCGCGCATGCGCACGAAGCAGGCGCCGCGCTGGTCGGGGTGCAGCTTGCAGTAGCGCGGACAGAGGTCGCACTGGATGCGGCCGTCGTCGAGCACATGCCAGTAGCGGCCGGGGTGGTGGGCGCTCGGTACGACGGCGGGAGCGGTGGCGTTCATGATGCCTCCTGTGCGGCTTCTTCCCATTTCTGCACCGTGTAGCGCGCCGCCATCAGGCCGTCGACCGGGCGCTCGGGCGCCAGCCCGGCCTTGTGCTTGAGCGCGGCGAGGAAGTCGCGCGGCTCCGGCAGCTGTCCCCACACCTGCGGCAGGAAGGTGGCGCTGCGGCAGCCGGCGAACAGGATCAGCCCGTCCTCGTGCGGCCGCAACTGGCGCAAGAGCTCGGCTTCGTCGCTGAACTCGATGAAATCGGGCTCGGACAGCAGCGAGACCTCGATGTGCACGGCGTCGAACTCGTCGGTCGTGAGCGGCGGGAAGCGCGGGTCGCGTGATGCGGCGGCGACCGCGTTGGCGACGACGTCCTCGCCCAGCGCACGGCTGCGTCGCATGCTGCCGATGCAGCCGCGCAACTGGCCGTCGAGCCTGAGCGTGACGAAGGCGGCGCCGCGTTCGGCCAGGCGCGGGTCGTCGCCGATCACCGGCTGCGGCGCGAGGCCGAGATGGTGGGCGATGGCCTGGCGGGCGAGCGCCAGCAGGACGCGGCCGAGCTCAGTGGCGGGCATGGTCGGGCGGCTCCACTTCACAGAAGGCGATGCTGGTGTAGCCCACCACGCGCAGGCGGTCACCGGCGGTGTCGCCGGAATTGCGCAGATCGAGCAGATGCGGCTGCAGGTGATGGCGGCGGGCGGCCAGCAGCAGGCCGTTGATCGGCGTCGCGCCACAGGCCTGTTCGTGATCCAGCCCCGCGCGCAGTGCCAGGACGTGTTCGACCGTGGCGCGGTCGAGCCACTGAGCCTGATGGTAGGAGTGATAGTGCGACAGGTCGGAGCTGATCACGATCAGCGTCTCCGGACCACCCCAGACGCTGTCGAGCACCTCGGCGACGGCATCGTCGCGGGCGTCGCCGACCAGGATCGGCAGCAGCTGGAAGTTTTCCAGCACCATCTGCAGGAAGGGCAACTGCACTTCCAGGCTGTGTTCGAGCGCATGCGGGCGGTCATCGACCTCCACGTCCTCACGCGCCTGCAGCGCCAGCCAGTCGGCGCGGCTCACCGGAACCTCGCCGAGCGGGGTGCGGAAGGCCTGTGCCGCCGGCAGCGCGAAGCCCGCCACCGCCATGCGGTGCGTCGGCCCGAGCAGGACGACGCGGCGGATGCGGCCGCGCAGCGGCGCAAGCGCCGCATAGGCGCTGGCAGCGACCGGGCCCGAGTAGATGTAGCCCGCATGGGGCACGATCACCGCCTTTGGCGCCGCGACGGCTTCGAGCGGCACCGCGGTGGACAGCATCTCGGCGATCTGGGTGCGCAGCACCCGCTCGTCCTTGGGGTAGAACTGTCCGGCAACCGCGGGCGGCCGGACGGATGCAATGGCCATGCTGCGCTTCCTCCGTGTCAGCGACAGGATTCAACAAAAATTATAGACCTCCGGCCTGCAGCGCGCTCCAGCCCATCCCCGCCGCCAGCCCGACCGCCACCGCGCCCATGCCGAGCAGCAGCTTCAGGCCCAGGGCGCGTCCGCCGATGACGACCGCCATCGTGGTCTTGAAGGCCAGGTTGGCGGTCATGGCCAGCGCGATGGCGAGCACCGTGGGCGTCAGCGCGAGCTTTCCCATCGTGAACAGGCGCAGGCTTGAAAGCGTGATCGCGTCCACGTCGGTGAGCCCCGACACCAGCGCCAGCACGTAAAGGCCACGGTTGCCCGCGTAGTCCGACAGCCAGGCCGCGCACAGCAGCACGATCGCGTAGAACAGGCCGAAGCCGAGGGCCACCTTGAGCTCGGTCGGATTGCTCGTTGCCGGCAGGACGGCGTCACCGTGCTCACCCAGCCGCCGCCAGTTCCACGCCATGGCGAGCAGGCCGAGGCCGAGCGCCGGCAGGATCGGCACGAGCAGCGGGCGCAGCACCGCGGGCGCAACCACCACCGCGATCACCGCGACCCGCACCAGCATCACCAGGTTCGCGAGCACGATGACCATCGCCGCCATCGACGACATCAGCTCGGAGTCGCGCGCCTGGCGCGCATAGACCATCGTCGTCGCCGTGCTCGAGGCCAGACCGCCGAAGATGCCGACGAAGATCATGCCGGTGCGCGCGCCCGCCAGTTGCAGCGCGGTATAGCCGGCGAGGCTGACACCCGAGATCAGCACCACCATGAGCCAGATCTGGTGCGGGTTGAGCGCACCGTAGGGGCCGAACTCCTCGTTCGGCAGGATCGGCAGGATCACCAGCGAGAGCACGCCGAACTGCAGGATCGAGATCCAGTCCTTCGCCTGCAGCCGCGCCGCGATGCCGCGCAGCTGGGCCTTGAAGTAGAGCAGCACCGTGGTGCCGACCGCGAGCATGACGGCGAGCTTGGCGTGGCCGAGCCACACCGCGGCGCCGAGGCAGTAGCAGACGATCAGCGCCGCGACCGAGGTCGTGCCAGGGTCGGACGGGTCGGGGTGGCGCAGGTAGGCGCTGATGATCGTGGCGGCGACGATCACCAGCCCGGCGGTGAACGGCACCATGCTGCCAAAGTGCTGGCCGAGCATCGCCACCAGCGCGCCGAGCATGCCGACGAGGCCAAAGGTGCGCAGCCCCGCACGCGCCGAGGGTACGCGCTCGCGCTCGAGGCCCATCAGCAGGCCGATGCCGATCGCGATCAGGAAGGCTTCGATCTGCGCCGGGTCGAAGGGGACGGATTCGGGCATGACGAAGGCGGAGCCGGGATGCGTGTGATGAAGTTGATGATACTGCCGCGCGCGCGCCGGTAGGCCGTCGGCAAGCGCGATGGCTGCCGGCGGCCGGGCACGCCGGCCTGCGGCGACGCGGCCGCCGCCGCGGGCTAGAATGCGCGCCATGCAGATCACCCACCCCCGTCCCCGCCATTTCGCCATCGTCCCCGCTGCCGGCAGCGGTTCGCGCATGGGCGCCGTGCGGCCCAAGCAGTATCTGTCGCTGCTCGGCCAGCCTTTGATCCATCACGCGCTCGCGGTGCTGTGCGGCGCGCCCGAGATCGACGCGGTGTATGTCGTCCTGTCGGTCGCTGACGAGGAATGGGCGCGCCACGACTGGTCGGCGCTCGGACCCAAGCTCAAGCCGCTGTTCTGCGGCGGGGCGACGCGCGCCGACAGCGTGCTCGGCGGCTTGCGCGCGATCGCGGGCGAGGCGGCGGCGTCGGACTGGGTGCTGGTGCATGACGCCGCGCGCCCCTGCCTGGCGCCCTGGCACATCGACAAGCTGGTGCGCGAACTCGCCCACGACGAGGTCGGCGGCCTCCTCGCGGTGCCGGTGGCCGACACCCTGAAGCGCGCCGACGCTCACCGCCACGTCGCCGCCACCGTGCCGCGCGACAGCCTGTGGCAGGCGCAGACGCCGCAGATGTTCCGCTACGTGATGCTGCGCCGTGCGCTCGAGAGCGCGACCGACGTCACCGACGAGGCGAGCGCGATCGAGGCCGCCGGCCTGCGCCCGCGCCTGGTGCAGGGCGACGCCACGAACCTGAAGGTGACCTATCCGCTCGACCTGCACCTGGCCGAGTGGATCCTGCAGAACCGCGAGGGGGTGACGCCATGAACAGTCCATTCCGCATCGGCCAGGGCTTCGACGTGCATGCGCTCGTCGCCGGCCGGCCGCTGATCGTCGGCGGCGTGACGATTCCGTTCGCGCGCGGCCTGCTCGGCCATTCCGACGCCGACGTGCTGCTGCACGCGCTCACCGACGCATTGCTCGGCGCCGCCGGCATGGGCGACATCGGCCGGCTGTTCCCGGACACCGACGCGCGGCACGCCGGGGCGGACAGCCGGGTGCTGCTGCGCGAGGCGTGGGCGAGGGTGGCGGCGGCCGGCTGGTGCGTGGTGAACATCGACGCCACGGTGATCTGCCAGGCGCCGAAGATCCTGCCGCATGCGCCGGCGATGGTGGCGAACATCGCCGCCGACCTCGGCATGGACCCGGCGGCGGTCAACATCAAGGGCAAGACCACCGAAAAGCTCGGCTTCACCGGCCGCGGCGAAGGCATCGCCGCCCAGGTCGTGGCCCTGCTCGCGCGTGCCGGCGATGCCTGAGGCCGACCCCCGGCCCGCGTCCGGCACGCGCGTGCGCGCGTTCTTTGCGCTGTGGCCGGACGCTGCCAGCGCGGCGGCGCTGCATGCGCGGGCGCGGCAGCTGCAGCAGGCCGGCGGCGGGCGGGTCATGCGGCGCGATACGCTGCACATGACGCTGGCCTTCCTCGGCGACGTCGCCGAAGACAGGTTGAGCGAACTCTGCGCCGCGGCGGATGCCATCCGCGGCATGGCGTTCGACCTCGTCTTCGACCGCCTCGGCAGCTGGCATGGGCACCGCATCGTCTGGCTCGCCCCGGGCGGGGCGCCGGCGGCCTTGACCGCTCTGGTCGAGGCCCTGACGGCGGCCGTGCGCGCGACCGGGCTGCGCCTGGACGAGCGGCCGTTCTCGCCCCATGTCACGCTGGTGCGCAATGCGCGCCACGCACCGCCGCCGGACCTCGATGCGGCGCCGCTGTGCTGGCGCGTCGGCAGCTTCGTGCTCGTTGCCTCCGAGCGTGGGGCGGAAGGCAGCCACTATCGCATCGTGCGACGCTGGAAACTCGACGGCGCGGCGGACACCTGACGGTGGCAGGCGGCTGCACCGGACGTGAAGCGGGGCGCACTGTGGCGCCCCGCGGCTTTTGGGGCCCGCCACTGCGGTGCCCCTCGTCTCCTGAGGGGAGACGTCGATGAAGAGGATTTGATTCGATCAGCTCGGTTTGTGCGCCTGAGTGTGCTCGCTCAAATGGATCCTCCTGCGATACGCCGACAGGTCGGCATCAAAGATAGATGGCGGAGGCAAGCCGTTCGCTCAGCTCCGGTTCCGGCGTCTTGGTGTAGTCCTTCTCGAAACGGTCGGTGACCAGTTGGGCGGTGGGGCCGTCGATGACCGTGTTCAGCATTCCCATGAAGGCGGGCGGTGCGACGAGGATGGCGCGCCGGAACGCGTTTGTGGCACGTCCTTGGTAGAGCTCCTGCGCAATCTCCTGCGCGAATACCTTCGCTTCGTGATGTTTGGGGAGAGTCTGGGGTTGCATCGAGCCGCCGCCGGAGCCGTTGGCGGCCATGGCGCCGGAACGGTCGGTGACGAGTTCTGAATTTTTTTGCCTGCTTTCCGGGTGGATCAGTTCCTTGACCAGCGTGAGGCCCTTGTTCGGGCCGAGGTTCGCGTACAGTTTCGCCAGGCTGGCGTTGGCAACCAGAATCCAGGTAATGGCCATGAGACACCCTCCGTTGCTTGGAATGATGTTGTCGCGCCCTCCCGGGAAAACAGGCGAGTGAGGGCGGCAACGGTTTCAGCTTAGCCATTCGCCACGATGCTGCCAATCGAGATTGTTGCCGTATTGTGAAAATTAATTGCGGCAAATGAATCTCGTTGACCCCGCGCTCATCCGCTTGCCTGCGCCTGCCCGCGCTCGCCGGCGGCGGGGTTGAGGCCGTAAAACTGCGCGAGTTGCTCATACACCGCGGGAAAGCGGCCCCGCAGCGCCCCTGGCGTCTCGAAGAAGGCCTCCGACGTGACGGCGAAGAATTCGCCCGGGTCCTCCGCGCCATAGGGGTCGATGACCGGCTCGGCGCCGCTGTCGACGTCCGCACAGAACTCATCGTAGGCAGCGGAAAACGCGTCTGCCCAGGCGCGGCGCGACATGCCGGCGCGCAGCCGGGGCAGGCCGTCGACGCCGCCGTTCTCCATGTCGAGCTTGTGCGCGAACTCGTGGATCACCACGTTCACGCCCGTCGGCTGGTCTTCGTCGGCGAACCACGACAGCAGCACCGGCCCGCCTTCCCAGGCCTCGCCGAGCACCTCGTCGTCGTATTCGTGGAGCACGCCGGCGTCGTCGACCTCCTGCCGCGGGATGACGAAGTCGCCCGGATAGACGACTACGCCGACCCAGCCGCGATAGGCTTCGAGGCCGATGTTCAGCACTGGCAGGCAGGCCTGCAGCGCGATCGCGAGCAGCATGTCGTCGGTCAGGCGCAGGCCGTGGGCGCCGTGGAACTGCTTCTGCGCCAGGAAGCGCAGCGCCAGCTCGCGCAGACGGCGGCGCTCGGCGGCGTCGAGAAAGGCGAGGAAGGGCAGGCCGGCCTCGACGCGGGCCCACTGCTCCGCACCGACCGCGGCGCGGCGTGCGCGCCTCGGCTCCAGCCATTGGCCCAGCCAGCGTCCAAGCTTGCCCAGCATCGTCGGTCAGCCCGCGCGCCGGCGCGTGGTCAGCACGATGCCGGCGAACACCAGCGCGATGCCGGCGAAGTGGTACCACTGCGGCCGCTCGCCGAGGAAGACCGCCGCCAGGATGGTGGCGAACACCGGCATCAGGTGGATGAACAGCGCCCCGCGCGCCGGCCCCACCGCGGCCACGCCGGCGTTGTAGAAGACGTAGCCGAGAAAGCCGGGAAAGATGCCGGTGTAGAGGATGCCGCCGAGCGCGGCCGCGCTCGGGTTGATGCCGCGCCCCTGCGCCATCTCCCAGGCGTAGGCCGGCGCCAGCGCGAGCAGGCCGACAATGGTGAAGGCGGCCAGCATCAGCATCGGATCGACCCCCGCCGGGCGGCGCTGCAGGCCGACGGTGTACAGCCCCCACACGGTCACGGCGAGCAGCATCCACAGGTCGCCGGTGTTGAGCGTGAGGCCGAGCAGGGTCTCGACGCTGCCGCGGCTGACGATGGTGGCGACGCCGGCGAGCGAGACGACGACGCCGGTCGCTTCCAGCGGGCTCAGGCGCTTGCCGAAGAAGAGGAAGGCGAAGGCGATGGTGGCGATCGGGATGAAGGAGTTCAGCAGCGTGGCGCTGGTGGCGGTGGTGTGCTGCAGCGCCAGATAGGCGAAGGTGTTGTAGCCGCCGACGCCGAGCAGGCCGAGGACGACGACGATGGGCCAGTGCGCCTTCAGCTTCGGCCACTGCGGGCGCAGGTGCGGCAGGGCGAGCGGCAGCAGCAGCGCCAGCGCGATCATCCAGCGCCAGAAGGCGAGCGCGATCGGCGGCACGTCGGCACGGATGCCGCGCCCCATGACCATGTTGCCGGACCAGAACAGCGCGGTCAGGGTCAGCAGCAGGTAGGGGTGGGAGGCAAGGCGGGGCATGGGTCGGGGCCGGGTGCGGGAGGGCGGGATGATCGCACACAGCGGGCACGGGGCGAACGGCGGGCGGCCGGTGCCTGCCGGCGATCGAGCCCGGGCGGCATTGCGAGCGCCCGTTGTGGGATAATCCGCCGCCATGGTCTCCGTCACTCACGCCATCGCTCCGGGCGACACCGCCGCGCCGATCGACATGCTCGCCGCCGGGCTCAGCGACGCCGAGCGCGCCCGCATCGAGTCCGCCCTCGACTGGATCGTCGAGCTCTACCAGGACAAGGTGCTCGGCACCGGCGAGCCGGCCTGGACGCATGCGATCGGCACCGCGCTGATCACCGCCTCGCTCCGGCTCGACGCCGAAACCCGACTCGCCGCGCTGCTGTTTGCGGTGTATGACCACGTCGATGATGCCACCGACGCCGCCGCCGAACTCGAGGCCCGCTTCGGCGCCGCCGTCGCGCACCTGGTGCGCGGCCTGCATCGCCTGAACGGCCTGCGCGTGCTCACGCGCATGACCGCCACCGCGAGCGCGCCCGAGATCCGCGCCCAGACCGAAGTGCTGCGCAAGATGCTGCTGGCGATGGTCGAGGACATCCGCGTCGTGCTCGTGCGGCTCGCCTCGCGCACGCAGACGCTGCGCTTCTACACCGAACTGCCGGGCGAGGCCCGCGTCGACGTCGCGCGCGAGAGCCTCGACATCTACGCGCCGCTCGCCAACCGGCTGGGCGTGTGGCAGATCAAGTGGGAGCTCGAGGACCTCGCCTTCCGCTTCCTCGAGCCCGAGACCTACAAGCGCATCGCGAAGATGCTCGACGAGCGCCGCGTCGAGCGCGAGCAGTTCATCCGCGACGCCATCGAGCGGCTCAAGAACGAGCTCGCGGCGATGGGCATCCAGGCCGAGATCACCGGCCGCGCCAAGCACATCTACAGCATCTACAACACGATGCGGCAGAAGCGGCTCGACTTCTCGCAGGTGTTCGACATCCGCGCGCTGCGCGTGCTGGTGGACGAGATCAAGGACTGCTACACGGTGCTCGGTGTCGTGCACCAGATCTGGCAGCCGATCGCGAAGGAGTTCGACGACTACATCACCAAGCCCAAGGGCAACAACTACCAGTCGCTGCACACCGCGGTGCTGGCCGGCGACGGCCGCGCGCTCGAGGTGCAGATCCGCACCCACGACATGCACAAGCACGCGGAGCTCGGCGTGGCGGCGCACTGGCGCTACAAGGAAGGCGCCAGGAGCGGCAGCGAATACGACGAGAAGATCGCGCTGCTGCGCAACCTGCTGTCGTGGCGCGACGAGGTGGCCGATTCTGCGCACTGGATGGAGCAATACAAGCGCGCCTCGCTCGACGACACGCTGTACGTGCTGACGCCGCAGGGCAAGGTGGTCGATCTGCCGCGCGGCGCCACGCCGGTGGACTTCGCCTACCGCCTGCACACCGATCTCGGTCACCACTGCCGCGGCGCCAAGGTCGACGGCCACCTCGTCCCGCTCAACACCCGGCTCGAGAACGGCCAGACGGTGGAGGTCGTCTCCGCGAAGGAGGGCGGCCCCTCGCGCGACTGGCTCGACGTCCGCCAGGGCTATGTCGCCACCTCGCGGGCGCGCACCAAGATCAAGCAATATTTCGCCCAGCTCGACGAGGAGGAGCTGCTCGCGCGCGGGCGCAGCTTCGTCACCAAGGAACTGCAGCGCGACGGCCACGCCCAGGCCAACATCGACGGCCTCGCCGAGCGCCTCGGTTTCAAGAACGCGGAGGCGCTCTACCTCGCCGCCGGCCGCGGCGAAGTCGGCCCGCGCGCGGTGCAGGTGGCGCTGCGCGAGGGCAGCGCGGCGCCTGCCGAAGAGCACGCCGAGCCGGACTTCGTCGTCAGCCGCAGCCGCTCGGGCGACAACTCGGACAAGATCCTGATCGTCGGCGTCGGCAAGCTGATGACCTCGCTGTCGCGCTGCTGCAAGCCCGCGCCACCGGATGCGATCGAGGGCTTCGTCACGCGCGGGCGCGGCATCTCGATCCACCGCGTCGACTGCCCCGACTTCCAGCAGGTCGCGCACCAGCACCCCGAGCGCGTCATTGCCGCCGAGTGGGGTGATCGGGCCACCGACAACAAGACCGCGCTCTACCAGGTGGACATCAGCGTGCAGGCGAACGACCGCCAGGGCCTGCTGCGCGACATCTCCGACGTGCTCTCGCGCGAAAAGCTCAACGTCATCGCGGTGAACACGCTGACGAAGAAGGGTACCGCCTACATGCGCTTCACGATGGAGGTCGGCGGCATCAAGCAGGTGCAGCGCGCGATCACGCTGATCCGCGAGGTGCCGGGGGTGATCGACGCGACGCGCAGGTAGCCGCGGCGGCGGCGGCCAGGGCGCGCTCTGCGGCCGCGCCCGCCCCGGGCCTGGGGGCGGCGGGCAGCTGGCGGTCGGCCGCTGCGGCGTGCTCAGCTGCTCGCCGCCAGCTCCTGCAGCAGGATGATCTGCGCCGCGCGCCGCACGCCGCGAGGGTGCTTGCGCCGGTAGCGGCCGTCGGACTGCATCTCCCACGCCTGGCAGTTGTCGCCGAGATAGGGGCGCAGGCCCTCCTTCATCACGCGGCGCTTGAGGCGCGGGTCGAGCACCGGGAAGGCGATCTCGATGCGGCGGAAGAAGTTGCGGTCCATCCAGTCGGCGCTCGACAGGTACATGTCGTCTTCGCCGTCGGCGTGGAAGTGGAAGATGCGGTGGTGCTCGAGGAAGCGGCCGATCACCGAGCGCACGCGGATGTGCTCGGACAGGCCGGGCACGCCGGGCTTGAGCGCGCAGGGGCCGCGGATGATGAGGTCGACCTCGACGCCTGCCTGCGAGGCTTCGTACAGCGCCTCGATGGTCTCCGGTTCGAGCAGCGCGTTCATCTTGGCGATGATGCGGGCCCGCCGGCCGGCGCGGGCGATCTCGGTCTCGCGCCGGATCGCGGCGACGACGTTGGGCTGCAGCGTGAACGGCGCCTGCCACAGGTGGCGCAGCTCGGTGGCCGTGCCCAGGCCGGTGAGCTGCTTGAACACGGTGGCGACGTCCTCGCCGATTTCGGCGTTGGCGGTGAGCAGGCCGAAGTCGGTGTAGAAGCGGGTGGTGCGCGGGTGGTAGTTGCCCGTGCCCAGATGCACATAGTGGCGCAGGCCGCTCTCCTCGCGCCGCACCACCATCAGCAGCTTGGCGTGGGTCTTGTAGCCGAACACGCCGTAGACGACGTGGGCGCCGACTTCCTCGAGCCGGTTCGCCCAGGTGATGTTGGCCTCCTCGTCGAAGCGCGCCATCAGCTCGAGCACGACGGTGACTTCCTTGCCCTTCTGCGCGGCGCGCACGAGGTGCTCCATCAACACGGAATCGGTGCCGGTGCGATAGACCGTCATCTTGATCGCGAGCACCTGCGGGTCGTCGGCGGCGGCGCGCAGCAGGTCGATGACCGGGGCGAAGCTCTGGAACGGGTGGTGAAGCAGGATGTCCTGGCTGCGGATCGCGGCGAAGATCTGGCGGCGCTTGTCGAGCGCCTTGGGCATGCCGGGCACGAAGGGGGCGTATTTCAGGTCGGGACGCTCGACCCAGTCGGGCACCTGCATCAGGCGCACCAGGTTGACGATGCCCGGCGTGCGGTAGAGGTCGTCGGCGCCGAGGTGGAAGTGCTGCAGCAGGAAGGCGGACATCTCCTCTGAGCAGTTGTCGGCCACCTCGAGCCGCACCGCGTCGCCGAAGTGGCGCTGCTGCAGTTCGCCCTTGAGCGAGGCGCGCAGGTCCTTCACCTCTTCCTCGTCCACGAACAGGTCGGAGTTGCGCGTGACGCGGAACTGGTAGCAGCCGAGCACGTTCATGCCCGCGAACAGTTCGCCGACGTGGGCGTGCAGCACCGAGGAGAGGAAGACGAAGGTGTATTCCTGCGCGCAGATCTCGCGCGGCAGCCGGATCACGCGCGGCAGCGCGCGCGGCGCCTGCACGATGGCGGCGCCGGAGTCGCGGCCGAAGGCGTCGCGGCCTTCGAGCTCGACGGCGAAGTTCAGGCTCTTGTTGAGCACGCGCGGGAAGGGGTGGGCGGGGTCGAGGCCGATCGGGGTCAGTACCGGCATCACCTCGCGCATGAAGTAGTCGCGGACCCAGCGCGACTGCGCCTCGGTCCACACGCTGCGGCGCAGGAAGACGACGCCTTCGCTCTCGAGCGCGGGCAGGATGTCGTCGTTGAGCAGGCGGTACTGCTCGGAGATGATCCCGTGCACCTCGTCGCTGACGCCTTCGAGCAGGTCGCCGGGTGAGATGCCGTCGTTGCCGGCCTTGCGGCTGCCGATGCGGATCTGTTCCTTGATGCCGGAGACGCGGATCTCGAAGAACTCGTCGAGGTTGCTGGAGACGATGCACAGGAAGCGCAGGCGCTCGAGCAGCGGCACGCTCGGGTCGGCCGCCTGGGCGAGGACCCGGCGCTGGAACTGCAGGAGCGAGAGCTCGCGGTTGATGAAGTGCTCGGTGGGGTAGTGGCGGTTATTCTTGGGGGCGTACATGAGCGGTCCGATGGGCAAAATGCCTTTCGTGATTATGTGACAGTTTTCTTGCGCGCTGATGACAAAGGGCAGGCCGGGACTGGCGTCCGGGCATGAAGGTGGAATTCCATGGGTGGAAATGCATCGACCCTGCGGAGCCCCTGATGCGGGGTGCTAGAATCGATGCCTTCGACGCGCCTGGCGTCCTTCCGTGCCGTGATGATGCGAGATCTGATTGCCGCTATCGACTTGGGTTCCAACAGTTTCCGGCTGCAGGTCGGGCGCATCGTCAATGACCAGATCTACCCGCTCGACGGCCTGAAGGACGCGGTCCGCCTCGCCGCCGGGCTGTCGCCGGAGAAGATCCTCGACGAGGCGGCGCAGGAGCGCGGCGTGGCGGCGCTGTTGCGCTTTCACGAGCGCCTGCAGGACTTCAGCCCGGATGCGGTGCGCGCGGTGGCGACCAACACGCTGCGCGTGGCCAAGAACGCCCCCGACTTCCTCGTCCGTGCCGAAGCCGCGCTCGGCTTCCCGATCGAGGTCATCGCCGGCCGCGAGGAGGCGCGCCTGATCTACGTGGGCGTCGCGCACACGCTGCCCGACCCCCACCGCCAGCAACTGATCGTGGATATCGGTGGCGGTTCCACCGAGTTCATCATCGGCAAGAGTTTCGAGCCGCTGCAGCTGGAATCGCGCTACATGGGCTGCGTGGGTTACAGCCTGCGCTTCTTCCCCGACGGCCGGGTGGACAAGCGCAGCCTCAAGGAGGCGGAGCTGGCCGCGCGGCGCGAGCTGCAGACCATCGTCCGCGCCTACCGCGAGACAGGTTGGGAAGAGGCGGTCGGCTCCAGCGGCACGGCCAAGGCGCTGGCCGAAATTCTCGAGCAGAACGGATTTTCCCGCGCCGGCATCACCCACGAGGGGCTGGAGCGCTTCCGGGCGGCGTTGCTGCGCGGAGGCCGCATCGATGCGCTGGACCTGGCCGGGCTGAAGGGCGACCGCCTGCCGGTGATCCTTGGCGGCTTCGCGATCATGAGCGCGGTGTTCAAGGAATTCGAACTCGAGCGCATGGTGTTCTCGGAAGGTGCGTTGCGCCTGGGGGTGCTCTACGATCTGCTCGGCCGCTACCACCACCACGACCTGCGCGACGCCACGGTGAACGCCTTCGTGCGGCGCTACAACGTCGACCTGCGCCAGGCGCAGCAGGTCGCCGACACCGCCTGCCACCTGCTGGCGCAGCTCGAGCCCGCGCTCGCCGATGCGGAGCACCCCGACCGTCGCTTCCTGCGCTGGGCGGCGTTGCTGCACGAGATCGGCGTCTCGGTGGCGCATTCCAGCTACCACAAGCACAGCGCCTACATCGTCGCCAATGCCGACATGCCGGGCTTTTCGCGCATGGACCAGGGCCGGCTGGCGCGGCTGGTTCTGGCACATCGCGGCAAGCTCGAACGCGTCGCCTCGATCGACCCGGCGAGCCCCGACTGGCTGCTGATCGCCTGCCTGCGCCTCGCCGTGGTGGTCCACCGTGCGCGCGACCGGCGCGGCATTCCGCCGATCACGATGCGGCGCGAGGGGCGCGGCTTTTCAGTGAATACCACCGCCGGCTGGCTGCAGAAGCGGCCCCTGACTGCCGCCGCGCTGGAAGAGGAACAGCGCCAGTGGACCGCGCTTGGCCGCGGCCTGTACGTGAGGGCCGTGGGCGGGCGCAGCGTGGCGGCCTGAGCAGGCTCGAGGGGCGAGACGGCGATGGACGGCGAGGCGACACGGGTTCGGGTCGAGGCCGGGGCGGACGCGATGCGCCTGTCCGGCGACTGGACCCTGCGCGCGCTGGCGCCGGTGATCGCGTCGGTGCGCCGGACCCTGGAGGCGGCGCCGGCCGGTGCGCGCTGGGAGCTGGAAGGCGTCGAACGGCTCGACAGCTTCGGCGCCACGCTGCTCTGGCGCGCGTGGGGCGGGCGCTGGCCCGAGCGTCTGCACGTGGGCGAGGCGCAGCGGACGGTGATCGACCGCGTCGCACGCAGCGCGGCACGTCCGCTGCCGCAGGCGCGGGCCTTCACCGTGGTCGATGCGGTGGTGCTGCTCGGCGGCGGGCTGCTCGGCTTTCGCGCCCATGTCCTCGCCTTCGTCGCCCTCTTCGGCCAGTTGTGCCTCGACCTGCTGCACCTGCTGCGCCACCCGCGCGAATGGCCGCTGCTGGAGATCTCCGCCAACGTGCACAAGGTGGGCGTGAAGGCGATGCCGGTGACTGCGCTCGTGGGTTTCCTGATCGGCGTCGTGCTGTCCTACCTGTCCGCGCTGCAGCTGAAGGCTTTCGGCGCGGACGTGTTCATCGTCAACATCCTCGGGCTGGGCATCATCCGCGAGCTTGGGCCGGTGCTGGTGTCGGTGTTGGTGGCGGGGCGCTCGGGTTCGGCGATGACGGCCCAGCTGGGGGTGATGCGCGTCACCGAGGAGATCGACGCGCTCGCGGCGATGGGCGTGTCGCGCACGCTGCGCCTGGTGCTGCCGAAGGTGGTCGCGCTGACGCTGGCGATGCCGCTGCTGGTGCTGTGGACGTCGGCCGTGGCGCTGCTTGGCGGCTGGGCGTCGGCCTGGGTCGAGCTGGACCTGTCGTTCCGCTTCTTCGTCGATACCCTGCCCGATGTGGTGCCGATTGCCAACCTGTACATCGGCCTGGCGAAGGGGGCGGCCTTCGGTCTGCTGATCGCGCTCGTCGCCTGTCATTTCGGCCTGCGCGTGCGGCCCAACACCGAGAGCCTGTCGTCGAACACGACGGCGTCGGTGGTGTCGGCGATCACGGTGGTGATCCTGGTCGATGCCATCTTCGCCATCGCCACGCGCTCGATCGGGGTGCCCGGATGAATGCGGGCGCGTCGGCCGCCGCCGCGCCGCCGGTCGTGTCGCTGCGCGGCATCGTCACCCGCTTCGGCCGCAACGTGGTGCACGACGGGCTCGACCTGGACGTCGGGGCGGGCGAGATCGTCGCCCTGGTGGGCGGCTCCGGCAGCGGCAAGACCACGCTGCTGCGCCACATCATCGGCCTCACCCGGCCGGCGGCGGGCGAACTGCGCCTGTTCGGCGAGCCGCTGCGTGCCGGCAGCGTGCATGATCGCGTCGCGCGCCAGCGCCGCTTCGGCGTGCTCTTCCAGCAGGGGGCGCTGTTCTCGGCCTTCAGCGTGGGCGATAACATCGCCTTTCCGCTCAAGGAGCTGGGCGTGGCGAGCCGGGACGAGATCCGCGACCTCGTCGCGCTGAAGCTGGCGATGGTGGAGATGGAGCCCGAACATGCGCTGCTGATGCCGGCCGAGCTGTCGGGCGGCATGGTCAAGCGCGCGGCGCTCGCGCGTGCGCTGGCGCTCGAGCCCGAGCTGCTGCTGCTCGACGAGCCGACGGCCGGGCTCGACCCGGACCGCAGCGCCGCCTTCGTGCGCCTGATCCTGTCGCTGCGGCGGGAGCTCGGGCTGACCGTCGTGCTCGTCACGCACGACCTCGACACGCTCGCGGCGATGGCGAGCAAGGTGGCGGTGCTGGCCGACAGGCGGATCCTGAGTTACGCCACGCTGGAAGAGACGCTGAAGGTGGATCACCCCTTCATCGAGCGCTTCTTCCACGGGGAACATGGCCGACGGGCACTGGCCCGCGCCGGGAGGGGAGACTGACATGGAAAACCGAGCCCACGCGCTGGCCGCGGGCCTCTTCGCGCTGGCCCTGGGCCTGGGGCTCGTGCTGGCGCTGTGGTGGTTCTCGCAGGAGCGCCAGGCGATGCGCGAGGTGGTGCTCGTCGCACGCGAGGACATCAACGGCCTCGGCCCGCAGGCAAGGGTGCGCTTCCGCGGCCTTGCGGTGGGCACGGTGAGCGACATCCGCATCGACCGGGCCGACAGCCGCAACATCCTGGTGCGCATCAGCGTCGTCGACGACCTGCCCCTGACCCGCGGCACCACCGCCACGCTGGGGACGCTGGGCGTGACCGGTCTCGCCTACGTGCAGCTCGATGACCGTGGTGCCGATCCGGCGCCGCTGGTGGGCGAGGGCGGCGAGCCGCCACGCATTGCGTTGCAGCCGGGTCTGATGAGCCAGATCGCCGACCGGGCGCTGGCCGCGGTCGAGCAGTTCCAGGCCGTCGGCGAACGGGTGGCGGGCATGTTCGACGCCGAGAGCACCGCGCGCTTCCGAGCGATGCTGGCGCGGATGGAGTCGGCTGCCGCCGGCATCGACCAGAGCTTCGCCGAGGCACCGAAGACGCTGGAGGCCGTGCGCAGCGTCTTCAGTCCCGACAACGTCGCCCGGCTGTCGGCCGCGCTGGCCAACCTGGAACACTCCACCGCCGAGGTGGCGCCGGCGCTGTCCGAGTTGCGCAGCCTGCTGGTGCGGGTGGATGCGATGGCGCTGCGCCTCGACCAGGCGGCAAGTGCCACGAGCGACAGCCTGATCGACGGCACCCTGCCTCAGCTCAACGACCTGCTGCGTGACCTGACCGGCACCTCCCGCCGCCTCGGGCGCCTGATCGAGGAGGTGGAATCGACGCCGCAGATGCTGCTGACGGGCCGGGCCGAGCGCGAGCCCGGGCCGGGCGAGGCCGGGTTCGGCGCCGCGAGGCCCTGAGCGGCCGACCTGGGACGAAAGGGAATCGAGACCATGACATACCGAATGGCACCGGGCGCCCGCCTGCGTGGCGGCCTGGTGGCGCTGTGCGCCGCGGGCGCACTGGCCGGCTGCGGCAGCTTCCAGTTGCAGCCCAAGCCGATGGCTTTCTTCGACCTCGGGCTGGGCGAAGCGCGACCGCTGCCGGCGGCCCTGGCGCCGGCGCAGATCGAGGTGGTGACGCCGCCCTGGCTGGGCGTGAGCGCGATGCAGTACCGGCTCGCCTGGAATGAACCGGCGCGCCGGCGCGCATTTGCCGAGAGCCGCTGGGTCGCGCAGCCAGCCGACATGCTGGGTCTGGCGCTGAACCGCAGCCTGCGCCCGCAGGCGGGCGGGAACCGCTGCCGACTGCGGGTCGAGGTGGACGAGTTCATCCAGGTGTTCGACAGTGCCGAGCGCAGCCGCGTCGATGTCGTCGTGCGCGCCGGCCTGCTGCCGCCACGCAGCGACGCGGCGCTGGCGAGGCGCGAGTTCCGCATCGGCGAGGTGGCGCCCCGGGCCGACGCCGCGGGCGGGGTGGAAGCGTATCGCGGCGCGGTGCAGCAGCTGGCCGGCGAACTTGCCAAATGGATGATCGAGCTTGACCGCGAAGCGGGGGGGAGTTTGAATACCGGCGGACGCTGCGGCGCCTGACGCCTCTTGCGGCTGCGGCGGTCGATGACGGATTGCACCTACAAGGGATGGATCATGAGCGACAACAAGCAGTCGCCCTACGCACAGGGCCTGGACAAGAACCCCGCCAACTACGTGCCGCTGACGCCGCTCACCTTCATCGAGCGCAGCGCCTACGTCTATCCCGATCGGGTGGCGGTGATCCACGGTGCCCGGCGCTACAGCTGGGGCGAGAGCTACGCACGCTCGCGCCGCCTGGCCTCGGCGCTGAAGCAGCTCGGCGTGAGCGAGGGCGACACGGTCGCGGTGGTGCTGAACAACACGCCCGAGATGTTCGAATGCCATTTCGGCGTGCCGGCCTGCGGCGCGGTGCTCAATACGATAAACACCCGCCTCGACGCGGAGGCGGTGGCCTTCATCCTGAACCATGGCGAGGCGAAGGTGCTGCTGACCGACCGCGAATACGCGCGCACGATGAAGAAGGCGATCGAGCTGGCGAACCGGCCGGACATGATCGTCATCGATGTCGATGATTCCGAGTACACCGGCCCGGGTGAGCGCCTCGGCACGCTCGAGTACGAGGCGCTGCTCGAGACCGGCAGCGCCGACTTCGTCTTTGAACAGCCGGCCGACGAGTGGGATGCCATCTCGCTCAACTACACCTCCGGCACCACCGGCAACCCGAAGGGGGTCGTATACCACCACCGCGGCGCCTACCTGAATGCGCTGTCGAACATCGTCTCGTGGGGCATGCCGCCGCATTCGGTGTACCTGTGGACGCTGCCGATGTTCCACTGCAACGGCTGGTGCTTCGCGTGGACGATGGCGGCCAACGCTGGCGTCAACGTCTGCCTGCGCCGGGTGGACCCGCGCCTCATCTTCGATGCGATCCGCGAGCACGGCGTCACCCACTACTGCGGCGCGCCGATCGTGCATTCGATGCTCGCCAACGCGCCCGAAGAGTGGCGGCGCGGCATCAACCACAAGGTGTCCGGCCTGGTCGCCGCGGCGCCGCCCCCGGCCGCGGTGATCGAGGGCATGGCGAAGATCGGCATCGACCTGACCCATGTCTATGGGCTCACCGAGACCTACGGTCCGGCGTCGGTCTGCGCCAAGCACGACGGCTGGAAGGATCTGGCGCTCGCCGAGCAGGTGGCGCTCAATGGCCGTCAGGGCGTGCGCTACCACGCCCAGGAAGGGATCACCGTGATGGATCCGAACACCATGGAGCCGGTGCCCTGGGACGGCGAGACGATGGGCGAGATCATGTTCCGCGGCAACCTCGTCATGAAGGGCTACCTCAAGAACGAACAGGCCACCGCCGAGTCCTTCCGCGGCGGCTGGTACCACACCGGCGACCTGGCGGTGATGCAGCCCGACGGCTATGTCAAGATCAAGGACCGCTCCAAGGACATCATCATCTCTGGCGGGGAGAACATCTCGTCGATCGAGGTCGAGGATGCGCTCTACAAGCACCCGGCGGTGATGGCCGCGGCGGTGGTGGCGCTGCCCGACGAGAAGTGGGGCGAAGTCCCGTGCGCCTTCGTCGAGCTGCGTGACGGCGTCGAAGCGAGTGCGGAGGCGATCATCGCCCATTGCCGCGAGCATCTGGCCGGCTTCAAGGTGCCGAAGAAGATCATCTTCGGCGAACTGCCGAAGACCTCCACCGGCAAGATCCAGAAGTTCGTGCTGCGCGAGCGCGCGAAGTCGGCCGCGGCCTTCGACTGAACGGCACGCGCTTGAATCGGGCATGGCCGTTCGTGGTGCAACGCGTTACCATGAACGGCCGTTGACGTTAACGTAACAAGTGATGCGGAAGTCATGACTGCCAAGTCGACGGCCCGATCCGGATCCACGCCCACCGAGACCATGGAGGAGACATGAGCGCCGTTCCCGCCCCGACCGAACAACCGATGCTGCTGCGCCACGACGCCAACGGCGTGACCACGCTGACGCTGAACCGCCCGGCGCAGTTCAACTCGCTCTCGAGCGCCATGCTCGAGGCCCTGATCGCCGCCATCGACGCCATCGCGCGCGACGACAGCGTACGCGTCGTGGTGCTGGCGGGCGAGGGCAAGGCCTTCTGCGCCGGCCACGACCTGAAGGAGATGCGCGGCAACCACACGCTCGCCTTCCAGCAGCAGCTGTTCCGCCTGTGCGGCAAGTTCATGATGAAGCTGACCGAACTGCCCCAGCCGGTCATCGCGCGCATCCACGGCATCGCCACCGCGGCGGGCTGCCAGCTGGTGTCGATGTGCGATCTGGCCGTGGCGGCCGATGTCGCACGCTTTGCGGTGTCAGGCATCAATGTCGGCCTGTTCTGCGCCACGCCGAGTGTCGGCCTGTCGCGCAACATGGGGCGCAAGCAGGCGTTCGAGATGCTGGTGACCGGCGACTTCATCGATGCCGCCGAGGCGCAGCGGCGCGGCCTGGTCAATCGCGTCGTGCCGCTTGAGCAGCTCGACGACGAGGTGGCGAAGCTGGCCGCAGCCATCGTCGCCAAGTCGCCGGTGGCAGTCCGCATGGGCAAGCAGATGTTCTATCGCCAGCTCGAGATGGGGCTCGACGCCGCCTACCAGATGGCGGCCGAAACGATGGCGTGCAACATGATGAGCGAAGATGCCGCCGAAGGCATCGACGCCTTCATCGCCAAGCGCAAGCCCGAGTGGCGCGGCCGCTGATCCGGCCGAGCGGGGGCGGGCGTGGGCCGTCCCCATCGTGACCGATGGAGCGCCGATGCTGATCGACACCCACATCCACCTCGACGCCGCCGAGTTCGGCGCCGACCGCGCGGCGGTGATGGCCGCCGCGCGTGCGGCGGGCGTCGCGGGTTTCGTCGTGCCCGCGGTGCAGGCGGCCAACTTCGACGCGGTGGCGGCGCTGTCTGCGGCACATGCCGACGTCCGCCATGCCTGCGGCATCCATCCGCTGTACGTCATGGGTGCCCGCCCAGCCGACCTCGAACGGCTCGACCAGTGCCTCGCCCAGGGAGGTGCGATCGCCGTGGGCGAGATCGGCCTCGACCACTTCGTCACCGATGTCGATCCGGCGCGCCAGGCGGAGTTCTTCGTCGCCCAACTGAAGCTGGCGCGCAAGCACGGTCTGCCCGTGATCCTGCACCTGCGCCGCGCGGTGGATGCGATCCTGAAGCAGCTGCGGCGCATCGAGGTGCCGGGCGGCATCGCCCACGCCTTCAACGGCAGCCGGCAGCAGGCGGAGGTCCTCATCGGCCTGGGTTTCAGGCTCGGCTTCGGCGGCGCGATGACTTTCGCCGGCTCGACCCGCATCCGCGAACTGGCGGCGACGCTGCCACTGGAGGCGATCGTGCTCGAGACCGACGCGCCGGACATGGCGCCTGCCTGGGCGCAGGGCGCGCGCAACGAGCCGCTCAATCTGGCGCGCTATGCGGAGGTGCTGGCCGGGTTGCGCGGGATTCCAGTGGCCGAGGTGATTGCCACGACCGGGCACAACGCGCGCTCGGCGCTGCGCTGGCAGCCCTAGATCGACGCCTGGGCGACCGTGCCCTTGGAGCGCGCAATGAGATCGGCGATGTCGCGCTTCAGACGCGGGATGTCGCTGTCGAACTTGTCGTAGATCATCAGCGACACGCCGAACACGTAAGCATAGAGCAGCATGCAGCGACTGGAGGCTTCTTCCATCGGCACGCCGCAGGCGAGGAACAGGTTCCTCGCGCAACGCAGGCGCACGTCGTCCACCTCGGCCACGATCGCGCTCGCTTCGGCATCGCGCCGCGCCCAGTCGCGCACGGCCAGCTCGATCATCATGCCGCGGCGGCTGCGGCTGGTGCTGTAGACGTCGATGACGTGGTAGATCTGCTCCAGTTCCTTGCCGGCCTGGGCACGCGTCTGCTTGATGATGTCGCGGATTCGGCCTTCCTTCCATTGCTGCAGGATGCCCAGCAGCAGGTCGCGCCGGTCCGTGAAGTGCCAGTAGAAGCTGCCCTTGGTGACCTTGAGGCGCTTCGCCAGCACCTCGACGCGCAGGCCGGCGATGCCCTCTTCGGCCAGGACGTCGGTTGCCGCGCTGATCCAGCTGTCGCGGTCGAGCTGGACGCGGGGTTTTTTCGCTGTTTTTTCCATACGGCCTAGTATTGACGATTCTTTCTCCATACGCTACCGTATGTCTCACATCCGAAGCGGAGTCGAGGTGTCCGCCGGCCTGTCCGGGGTGTCATCCGAGGGTTGCAGTGACATAATCGTGCGCGCCGGCCGGGACGGCCGGGGCGAACAATGAACGACAGAAGGAGCGCGGAACAGTGAAGATTCTGGTACCCGTCAAACGCGTGGTGGACTACAACGTCAAGGTCCGCGTGAAGGCCGACGGCAGCGGCGTGGACATCGCCAACGTCAAGATGAGCATGAACCCGTTCGACGAGATCGCGGTGGAAGAGGCGGTGCGGCTCAAG
>JANJTU010000062.1 GCA_024710965.1 Thauera sp.
GCAACCTCGGCCGCCACCTCCTCACCTAGCGCGCGGGCCTGCTAGCGCTGGACGTCTACCCCATCCTGCCGGCACGCCTGCTCGACGGCCTGAGCGACACCTTCGCCAACGTCGCCGATGCGGATGGCATTGCCGGCGAACCGCTGGCGGCGTTCAGGCGGGAACTGGCGTCGGCGGCCGCGGCGCCGGTGGGCACCCTGGCGGCGCTGCGCCCGTCCGTGCTGCGGCTGGCGACGGCCGCCGCCGAGCTCGTTCCCCTGCCGGCAGACAGCCTCCTGGTCAGGGAAGGGCGCGCGCCCGACAGCGAACCGAACGACTGGGCCCAGGCGCTCGTCCGCCAGTGCCGCGAGGCGCTGGCGGAAGTCGACTTCCTGGCGCCGTGGCTGGCGCTGCAGCCGGCACCGGTTGGGCCGGCGGACGATGCTGCGGCGGGGGGCGACGATTTCGTCCTCGAGGCGCCGATTCCGAGCCTGCGCGCCCTCGCGGGCCTGGACCGGGTGTGGTGTCCGGCCATCGGCCGCCGGCTCGAGGCCACGACGAACGCCGCGCAGCGCGCCTGGCTCGGCGAACTGCACCGCCAGGTCGCCGAGGGCAGTGCCCGTGCCCGAGCGCGCCTGGCGGCGATCGAAAGCCTGGCGCGGCAGGCCGGCGCGCTGGCGCAGATGGAGTACGACTTCCTGTTCGATCCCACGCGCCACCTGCTCACCATCGGCTACAACGTCACCGAGGGGCGGGCCGACGCCAGCTACTACGACCTGCTGGCCTCGGAGGCGCGCTTGAGCACCTTCGTCGCCATTGCGCAGGGGCAGCTGCCGCAGGAAAGCTGGTTCGCGCTGGGACGCCTGCTGACCCGCAGCGCCGGCGAGGCGGTTCTGCTGTCGTGGTCGGGGTCGATGTTCGAGTACCTGATGCCGCTCCTGGTGATGCCGAGCTACGACAACACGCTGCTCGACCGCACCTGCAAGGCGGCGGTGGCGAGGCAGATCGAGTATGGGCAGCAGCGCGGCGTGCCGTGGGGCATTTCGGAGTCCGCCTACAACACGGTCGACGTCCATCTGAACTACCAGTACCGCGCCTTCGGCGTGCCGGGCCTGGGGCTCAAGCGCGGCCTGGCCGACGACCTCGTCGTCGCGCCCTATGCGTCGGCGCTGGCGCTGATGGTGGCGCCCGAGGCGGCCTGCGCGAACCTGCAGCGGCTCGACGGCGCCGGACTGATGGGCCGGTTCGGTCTGTTCGAGGCCGTCGACTACACCCCCGCACGGCAGCGGCGCGGGCAGGTGAGCGTGGTGGTGCGCTCCTTCATGGCCCATCACCAGGGCATGAGCCTGCTCGCGCTGGCCTTCCTCCTGCTGGATCGCCCGATGCAGCGTCGGTTCGCGTCGGATCGGCAGTTCCAGGCGGTGATGCTGCTGCTGCAGGAGCGGATTCCACGGGCGACGGCCTTGTTCCCGCACACCGCGCAGCTTTCGGACATGCATTCGGCGGCGGCGCCCGCCGAGCTGCCGACCCGCAGCTTCGACCGCGCCGACACGCCGACCCCGGAAGTCCAGCTGCTGTCCAACGGCCGCTATCACGTCATGCTGACCAATGCCGGGGGCGGCTACAGTCGCTGGAAAGACTTCGCCGTCACGCGCTGGCGCGAGGACGGCACCTGCGACGACTGGGGCGCCTTCTGCTACGTGCGCGACGTGGCGAGCGGCCAGTTCTGGTCGGCCGCCCATCAACCGACGCTCAAGCGCGCGGCATGCTACGAGGTGATCTTCTCCGAGGGGCGGGCCGAGTTCCGCCGCCGCGACGCCCTGGGCGGCGAGGGCGAAATCGAGACCTATACCGAGATCGCGGTCTCGCCCGAGGACGACATCGAGCTGCGCCGGGTCCGCATCACCAACCGCTCGCGCCAGCGCCGCCAGATCGAGCTGACGACTTACGCCGAGGTGGTGATCGCGCCGCCGGCGGCGGACGCACTCCACCCGGCCTTCAGCAAGCTCTTCGTCCACACCGAGATCGTGCGCGAGCGCCACGCGATCCTGTGCACCCGCCGGCCGCGCTCGCGTGGCGAGCGGGCGCCCTGGATGCTGCACCTGCTGGCGGTGCGCGGCGGCGTTGGGGGTGGGGTGGGGGACGGGGCGGGAGCGGCGCCCGGCGTCCCGTCCGCCCTGTCCTACGAGAGCGACCGCCTGCGCTTCATCGGCCGCGGCGGCAGCGCCGCCGCCCCGCGGGCGATGCGCGAGCCGGGGCCGCTGTCCGACAGCGAGGGCTCGGTGCTCGACCCGATCGTCGCGATCCGCTGTGTCCTCACGCTCGACCCGGAGCAGTCGGCCATGATCGATGTCGTCTCGGGCGTCGCCGATAGCCGCGAGCGGGCCGAGTGCCTGATCGACAAGTACCAGGACCGGCATCTTGCCGACCGGGTGTTCGACATGTCGTGGACCCACAGCCAGGTGGTGCTGCGCCAGATCGACGCCAGCGAGGCCGACGCCCAGCTTCACGCCCGCCTCGCGAGCGCCGTCATCTTTGCCAACTCCGCCTTGCGTGCCGATGCCGCGGTGCTCATCGGCAACCGCCGCGGCCAGTCCGGGCTGTGGGGCTACGCGATCTCGGGCGACCTGCCGATCGTGTTGCTGCAGATCGGCGACGCGGCCAATATCGACCTCGTGCGCCAGCTCGTGAAGGCCCATGCCTACTGGCACCTGAAGGGGCTGGCGGTGGACCTGGTGATCTGGAACGAGGAGCACGCCGGTTACCGCCAGCGCCTGCAGGAACAGATCATG
>JANJTU010000125.1 GCA_024710965.1 Thauera sp.
CCGTCAAGGCGACCGTGGTTTCCCACGGCCGTCACGACAAGATCAAGATTTTCAAGATGCGCCGCCGCAAGCACTACCAGAAGCACCAGGGGCATCGTCAGAACTACACCGAGCTTCGCATCGAAGCGATCTCGGCCTAAGGCGCAGGAGGTAATCCGACATGGCACACAAAAAAGCTGGCGGCAGTTCGCGTAACGGCCGCGACTCGGAATCGAAACGCCTCGGCGTGAAGCGCTACGGTGGCCAGTTCGTCCTCGCCGGCAACATCATCGTTCGCCAGCGCGGCACCGAATACCACCCGGGCGACAACGTCGGCATCGGCAAGGACCACACCCTGTTCGCGCTGAAGGACGGCGTGGTGCAGTTTGCGGTCAAGGGCGCTGCCCGGCGTCGCACCGTGATGATCGTGCCCGAAGCGGCCTGATCTATCGCGGCCTGCACGACTCGCACCACGAAAAGCCCTATCCTTGCGGTAGGGCTTTTTTGTTTCTGCGCCTGCGCGTAGCGTCCGGCGCCCGCCCTCCGGCACGTTTTTCCGCCCCGGCCCGCAGGCCCGGGCGCACATGGTTCTAAAGGTTGATCAGGCATGAAGTTTTTTGACGAAGCCCGCATCGAGGTCATCGCCGGCGACGGCGGCAACGGCGCCGCCACCTTCCGCCGCGAGAAGTTCATCCCCAAGGGCGGTCCCAGCGGTGGCGACGGCGGCCGCGGCGGCAGCGTCTATGCGGTGGCCGACCGCAACCTCAACACCCTGATCGACTACCGCTATACGCGCAGCTTCCGCGCCGAACGCGGCGAGAACGGCGGCAGCCGCGACTGCTACGGCAAGGGCGGCGGCGACATCACGCTGCGCTTCCCGGTCGGCACCGTGATCCGCGATCTGGACAGCGACGAACTCATCGCCGACCTCGACGAGGACGGCAAGACGGTGCTGATCGCCCGCGGCGGCCGTGGCGGCCTGGGCAACATCCACTTCAAGTCCAGCATCAACCGCGCACCGCGGAAGAAGACCATGGGCCAGGAAGGCGAGCGCCGCAACCTGCACCTGGAGCTGAAGGTGCTGGCCGACGTCGGCCTGCTCGGCATGCCCAACGCCGGCAAGTCCACCTTCATCCGCAGCGTCTCGGCGGCCAAGCCCAAGGTCGCGGACTATCCGTTCACGACGCTGGCGCCCAACCTCGGCGTCGTGCGCACGACCGAGAACCGCAGCTTCGTCATCGCCGACATCCCCGGCCTGATCGAGGGCGCGGCCGAGGGCGCCGGCCTCGGCCACCAGTTCCTGCGCCACCTGCAGCGCACCCACGTGCTGCTGCACCTGGTCGACCTCGCCCCCTTCGACCCCGAGGCCGACCCGGTGGCCGACGCGAAGGCGATCGTCGAGGAACTGCGCAAGTACGACGAGGCGCTCTACAGCAAGCCGCGCTGGCTGGCGCTGAACAAGCTCGACCTGATCCCGGCGGAAGAGCGCCAGGCGCGCATCGACGCCTTCCTCGCCGACTACGGCCCGGTCGAGCGCAACTTCGAGATTTCCGCGCTGAAGGGCGAAGGCACGCGCGAACTGATCTTCGCCATCCAGGACTTCCTCGACGCCGAACGCGCCCGCATCGACGCCGAGCGCGCCGCACGCCAGGCCGAGGAAGCCGCGCGGCTGGCCGCCGCCGAGGCCGCGCGCGCCGCAGCCGACGAACTGTACGAGGACGAAGCCCTCGCCGACGACGACGACCTCCCCGAAGGCGAACACGACACCGACACGGACGACGGCCCCGGCCGCGAACACTGACTCACGCCTGCCGACTCAAGCCTGCCGACCCACGCCTGCCGCACACCATCATGAGAGAGAAGATCCGCCAATCGCGCCGCCTCGTCGTCAAGGTGGGGAGCGCCCTCGTCACCAACAACGGCGCCGGCCTGGACAAGGACGCGCTCGACGACTGGGCACGCCAGATCGCCGCGCTGCGCGCCGAAGGCCGGGAGGTCGCGCTCGTGTCCTCCGGCGCGATCGCCGCCGGCATGCAGCGCCTCGGGTGGACGAAGCGCCCGCACGAGATGAACAGGCTGCAGGCCGCCGCCGCCGTCGGCCAGATGGGCCTGGTCGAGGCCTACGAGAAGGCCTTTTCGCGCCACGGCCTGCACACCGCGCAGATCCTGCTCACGCACGAGGATCTCAGCGACCGCACGCGCTACCTGAATGCGCGCTCGACCCTGACCACGCTGCTGCAGCTCGGCGTCGTGCCGATCATCAACGAGAACGACACCGTCGTCACCGACGAGATCAAGTTCGGCGACAACGACACCCTCGGCGCGCTGGTCGCCAACCTGATCGAGGCCGACACGCTGATCATCCTCACCGACCAGCAAGGGCTCTACACCGCCGACCCGCGCAGCAACCCCGACGCCACGCTGATCACCGAGGGCCGCGCCGAGGACCGCAGCTATGAGGCCATGGCCGGCGGCGCCGGCAGCGGCATCAGCAAGGGCGGCATGATCACCAAGATCCGCGCCGCCCAGCGCGCGGCGCGCAGCGGCGCCCACACCTGCATCGCCAGCGGCCGCGAGCACAGCCCGCTGCTGCGCCTGGCCGCGGGCGAAGCGGTCGGCACCCTGCTCTATGCCAGCAGCAGCCCGCTGCAGGCACGCAAGCAGTGGCTCGCCGACCACCTGCAGCTGGCGGGCGACCTCGTCATCGACGACGGCGCGGTCGCCGCGCTGCAAAGCGGCCGCAGCCTGCTGCCGGTGGGCGTGATCGAGGTGCGCGGCGACTTCGAGCGCGGCGCCGCGGTTGCCTGCCGCACCATCGCCGGCGAGGAAGTGGCGCGTGGGCTGGTGAACTACAGCGCCACCGAATGCCGCCGCATCACGCGCAAGCCCACGGCCGAAATCGAGAAGCTGCTCGGCTACATCGACGAGCCGGAGCTGATCCACCGCGACAACATGGTCTGCCGCTGAAGCACGCCGCCGGCAAGGCGGCGCGCGCGGCGGGATCCGGGACGGTCGGTCGCAGCTCAGGCCGACAGCAGCGGATGACGCAGCCTGAGCCGGCTCCACAGCACGAGCAGGGCCGGCAGCAACAGCAGCTCCATGAGCTGACCGGCGAGCAGGCCGACCGCCGTGAGCAGGCCAAAATGCATCGTCGGCACGAAGCTCGAGGTGCCCAGCAGCAGGAACTGCGCCACCAGCAGCAACGAGATCGCCACCACCGCGCGCCCCGAGGCCTCGATGCTGCGCGCGATCGAGAACACCACGCCATGGCCCGCATGCCGCCGATGCAGGTAGCTGTGGAAGATGTGGATCGTGTCATCGACCGTGATGCCGAGGACGACGCCGGCGATCAGCACCGTGGCCATGTCGAGGTGGATCCCCGCCCCGCCCATCAGCGTGAACACGAAGAACAGCGGCGCAAGGTTCGGCAGCATGCTGATCACCGCCGCCGGCAGCGAGCGCCACAGCAGCAGCATGATCAGGAAGATCTGGCCGAAGGCGCCGAGAAAGCTGTGCAGTTGCCCCACCACGAGCAGGTCTTCCTGGTCGGCGAAGAGGCGGCCGTAGCCGGCGAGCTGCCACTTCAGCTCCGGCGCGTCGACTTCGGCGATCAGCGCCTCGATGCGCTCGATGACGTCCTGGATCGCATTCGCGCCATGGACGTTGACGTTGAGCAGGATGCGCATGCGCTGGTATTCGTTGTTCACCAGCTCCGGCAGGTCGCGGCCGTCGTAGATCAGCAGCAGCTGGCTGAGCAGGCGGCTGTCGTCGGGCAGACGGCGGAAGGCCTCGTCCTCCTCGTTGAAGGCCCAGTGCATCTCCTCGACGATGTCCATCATCGACAGCGTGCGATCGACCTCGGGCAGCGCCTCGACCCGCGCCTGCAGCGCCTTGATCCGCTGCAGGCGCTGGGCGTCCTTGAAGGCGTCGCGCCCGGGGCCGTCGACGACGATCTCGAGCGCGGTGACGCCGACCAGGGTCTGCTCGACGCGCGCGGTGGACTGCGTCAGCGGATGCGCCGCCTTGAAGAACTTCAGCAGGTCGGACTCCGCCTCCACGCTCAGCACCAGCGGCACGGCCGCGGCCGCGAGCGCCGCCGCCACGCCGACGACCCAGCCCGCGCGGCGCAGGCCGAAGCAGGCCAGGGCGAAGGAGATGCGCTTGGTCCACGCGAACCCGCCGCTGCCCTTCGGCCACGGCGCGCGGTCGTAGCGCACGAGCAGCGGTGGCACGAGGTAGAACACGACGAGGTAGATCACCACCACCCCGACCGCGCTCACCAGGCCGAACACCTGGATCGGCGGGATCGGCACCAGCACCAGGCTGATCATGCCCGCGGCAGTGGTCAGCACGTTGAACATCGCCGGCGTGTGCACGGCCAGCAAGGCGTGCACGACCCGCTGCGGCGAGGGCAGGCCGGCGTCGCGCATGCGCCGGAGCGCAGCATAGAGGTGCAGCAGGTTCGCCACCGTGTAGGCCGACAGCAGCGTGGGCACCATCGCCGTGACCAGGGTGTAGGGCTGGCCGATCGCCGCCATCAGCGCGACGCAGGGCACGACCACGGTGCCCATCGCCAGCGCGCCGATCACCACCGGCGCGAGGCGGCCGACGACCCAGAACAGCAGCGCCAGGCCGAGGCCCATCACCAGCGGCGTGAACAGCGCGGTGTCGTGCAGCATGGAACGCATCTCGGCGGCATCGAGCGCCACCGTGCCGGCCACGGCGACGAGGCGCTCCTGCAGCTGCTCGGCCACGACCGCCTCGTGCAGCGCGGTCTCGATCGACTGGCGCTGCCGGCTCTCGGCCAGCTTGTGCGTGCGCACCACCAGCGCCAGCGCCTTGCCGTCGCGCGCCGCCAGCCAGCCGGGCATGAAGCGGTCGCCGAGCACGCGGGCGAGCCGCTCCTCGGCCGAGCCCTCGTCGAGGCGACCGACATCGATCAGCGGCTCGACGACGAAGCCATCGGCGCTGCCGGCGATGTGGTCGACGCGGGTGACCGAGAACACCCGGTCCACATCCGGATGCGCCTCCATGCGCGCGGCGATACGGTCGAGCGCCGCCAGGGTCGGCGCCGCGTAGAGGTCGTCGCCGGCGAAGAGGCCGATCAGGATCTCGTCGTTCGGAAACTCGGCGCGCAACTCGCGTTCCAGCACGGTGGCCGGCGCGTCCTGCGGGAAGTACAGCTCGGGCGCATTGTTGAGCTCGAGCCGCAGCAACAGGGCCGCGCCGACGACGTGGATGAGGACGATGAGCGCGAGCGCGGCGCGCAGGCGCAGCAGGCGGGGCCGCAGCGCACGCCGCAGCAAGGCCAGGGGGCCGGTCAGCATGGCCGCCCCCCCGGCGGCGCGGCGCGCGCATGCGGGGCAGGCTCCAGGCCGGCGCGAAGGGGCTCGGGCTGGCTCATGCGCACGCGTCAGAACCTCGCCTGCCAGCCGAGCATCACCGCGTCGTTGCGCGCGTAATGGCCGCCGAGGGTCTGCGCCGCACCGCTGAACAGGTGCGCGGCGATGAAGAGCTCGTGCTGGTCGATGCCGGTGTAGCTGAGGCGGGGGTTGATGTAGAGGTCGCGCTCGCCCAGCCCGGCGACAAAGCGCAGGTCGGCACGCCAGCGGCCGAGGGCGAAGGGGTGCTCGAGCTCGCCGGTGAGGGCGTAGAACTCGGTGCGATCGAGCACCGGCCGGTCGGTGAAGGTGCGGTGCCCGGCCAGCTGCAGGGTGACGCGGGTTTCGCCGTCGGCGGGGAAGAATTCGGCGCCGACCACCATGTCGAAGCCCGGCTCGGTGCGGTATTCGAAGGCGCGCGTGGTCACCGGCACGTCGCTGCTCCAGGCCAGCTCCATGCGCCAGGTTGCCCCCAGGCGCTCGGTCTCGAACTCGCCACCGAGCACCGTGCTATAGGGATGGACCGCGGTCAGCACGCCGGGCGACACCCGGTAGTAGGGCTGGGACTGGCGCACGCGCTGCACGCTGAAGCCGTGGTCGAAGGCATCGCCCTCGGCGGTGAAGCGGACCCCGCCGCCACCGCTGCCGTCGTGATCGGCCTTGCGCAGCCTGGCGCCGACGAGCGCCGGCAGCGCGCCGATGCCGAGCAGGTGGCCGCGCACGGTATCGACCGGATGCCAGACGCTGTCGGGGTCCGCCATCACCGCCTCGTCGAACACCGGCAGCCAGACCGCGTCGACCTTGTACGCGGCGCCGAAATGCTCGATGCGCACGGCCGGCACGGCGCGGCGGCGCTCGGGCAGCTTGTCGAGCATGGCGCGGGAGAGATCCGCGCGGCTCATGCGGTCGATCGGCGAGATCTCGTCCACCCGGCCCCAGAGGATGTTCTGCGTGCCGAGCGTCAGGCGCAGGTCCTCGCCGCGCCAGCGCAGATAGTTCTCGGTGTAGTCGAGGCGGACGCGGCTGAAGTCGCGGCTGCCGAACTGGCTGAAGCCGTCGAGGCGCGCACCGAGCGCGTATTCCCAGGCGCCCGTGCCGCCACCGACACTGGCCGCACCATGGACGAAGGCGTCGCCGGCGGCATCGGGATGGTCGGTGAAGCCGCCCACTTCCAGGCGCAGCCGGTCGAGCTTGAACCCGGCGCCCACGTCGCCGTCCGCCGCCTGGCTCGCACCGGCCAGCCCCAGGGCCAGCAGCGCGGCCAGGCAGCACCCCCAGCTTGTCCGATCAGCGTTCATGCAAGCCTCCGTTGCCGCGCGCCCCGCCACCGGCGCGTCATGGGCGGAACTCCTTCTCGGTACGCTCCTCCTCGAGCGCCTGAGAGCTGAACAGCCGCGCCGGCAGGCCGCGGTCGTACAGCACGCGGCTGGCCGCGAGCCGCGTCTGGTGGCCGCTGGCGAGGTCGGTCAGCGTGCTCTCGAGCACCGTCCAGTAGCCCTGAATGCGTTCGCGCTTGTGCACCAGCAAGCGCTTGCTCGGCTGCGCCGCATCCTTCTCGAAGAAGTCGATGCGCAGCGGCAGCAGGCTTTCGGGGTCGATCCAGCTCAGGCGGCGGCGGTACACCGAATTGCCGGCCTCGGCCGGCACGCTCTCGAGCACCTCGCACTCGACGCCGTCGATGCGCTCGCGGCCGAGCACGCGGTGTGCGTCCATGTTCGGCTTGCGGTCGCGCAGGTCCTCGTAGTAGTAGTCGGAGTTCACGAAGCGGCCGCCCTTGCGGTTGGAATCGACCCGGCGCACGCGCTGCAGCGCGGGCAGGTAGATCCACTGGTTGGACGAACCGTCCGCGGCGTCGAGGGTCAGCAGGCCGGTGCCGGCGATGTCGGCCGGATCGGTGAAGCGGATCAGCGTGGACACCTCGCCGTCGGCCGCGCTGTGGCGATAGAGGATCATGTTGCGCACGCGCGGGCTGTGGCCGGCTTCGGTCAGCGTCATCGTCACCGCCGAGGTGGCGTCGTCGCCGTCGGGTCGATCGTAAACCCGCTGCGCCAGCCGGCTGCCGGCCTCATCGGCGGCCGCCGACGCGGCCAGCGCCAGCGCTGCGAGCAGGGCCAGTGCGCCGCGTCGCAGCGTGCGGCCGGCGTCGTTCAAGACTCGCGGTTTCATTTCAGCCATTCTTCCCGGTTCCGCAAACGGTGGGTCGGTCGCCGATTCTAGCGCAGCACCGTCGCCCCGAAGGCGCGCCGCGGCCACGCCCCGCACCGTCAGCCGCCGGCACCGAGCTTCTCCAGCCGCTTTCTCGCCACCAGGCTCTTGAGCCGCTGCAGCGGGTGCCGGTTGCCCATCCACAGGCGGCGATGGCGAAAGCGCCCGAGGCGGGCGTCGAGATAGGTGTACCAGGGCACGCAGCGCAGCGCTTCCGGGTGCAGCAGCGCGATCAGCGCCTGCGTCGTGATGAAGCCCGCGCACAGCTTGCAGCCGGCCACCGAACTCGGCCCCTTGCGCGCCTTCAGGTTGATCGACTTCGGGTCCAGGTATTTCAGGTGATACATCTCGGGCGCGAAGCCGAGGATGAACTGGATAATCTTCTCCTCCTCGCTCATGCCGGGCTCGATGGCGAAATAATCCGCGTAAGACATGCCCTGCGGCCCGAAGGCGAGCATCCCGGCGCCGAGACCGAGCGGCACCGCCGCGATCGTGGCCAGGCCGCGCGCGGTCGCCGCGTCGATGAGCAGCGGATGCATGTCCACCGCGAAGGCGTCGATCCCGTCCACCACCAGATCCACGCCATCCAGGAAGGCGCCGACATTGTCGCGCGTGAGGCCGTCGCCGAAGGTCGTGATGCGCAGCTCCGGGTTGATCGCACGCGCGTGCTCGACCATGACGTCGAGCTTGCGCCGGCCCAGCGTGTGCATGCTGGCACCGTACTGACGGTTGAAGTTGGCCAGTTCGAACTCGTCGAACTCGGCCAGGTGAAAGCCGCCGACGCCGGCGCGGACGAGACTGATCAGGTAGTCGCCGCCCACGCCCCCCATGCCACCGATCGCGACCGTGCACTCGCGCAGACGCCGATGCTCGTCAACGCTGACGACCCCGATGTTGCGACTGAAGGCTTCGTTGTAGACGAACTCGGTCACGGCAAACCTCCGGTACGGGGTGCGATGACGACATCTTTTCGCAGACTGCCGGTCATGACAAGAGGCGGTGTGACACACGGCACGCGGCAGCGCCGAGCGAGCCCGGACTGTCGGATTTTTTTACACCGCTGCCCCATGCGCATCGCACATCTACCGCAAGCAACTGATTTAAAGTCGTTTTTATAACTGGCACGGCAAGTGCTTTATGTCTCGCGGGGTGACCAGTTTGAGCAGCCCGAGCCCTCGCCCGACAAGGAGCAAAACCATGAAACTCAAGAAGCTGACCAGCGCGGTCGCCGTCTCCCTGATGCTCGCATCCGGCGCGGCCCTGGCTGAACCGTTCTACATCAACGTCAACAACTTCGACACCAGCCCGGCCGCCGGTACGGATGGGGTCACGGCAGACATCTACCAGCTCGCGGTCGACTTCAATGCCACGTCGACCTTCACCGACGATGACGGCACAGCCGGCCTGAGCGTCGGCGACTCCGTGACCGATAGCGGCTTCGGCACCGTCAGCAACTACCTCAACAGCTCGGGCACGGCCATCACCGGCACCGAGAACAACGAAGGCGTGGGCGGCAGCCACTCCCTGATCTTCGACTATGACGACCTCGCCGGCACGATCGCCATCATCGATACCACGGCCAACCCGGACGGCATCCTCGCGAGCTACACCTCCGGCACGATCCACGTCTATAACGACGACAACTTTGACGGCGACTCCACCGGCGAGCAGGAAGTGCTGACCCTCGAGGTGTTCTCCAGCGCCGGCACGGTGGGCAATGCGATCATCTTCGCCACCGTGTCGTTCGCCGACCCGGGCACCTGGTTCTTCGCCTCGGACGATACCGACTGGAGCAGCCTGGTGGTCGCGATCAACATGCGCCTGGACACCAACGTCGACCCGACGACCGATCCTGTGCTCATCGGTCAGGACGGGAACGGCAACGACGTCTATGAACGTACCGCCGAGTTCAATGGCAGCGTCGAGTTCAACCGTGTGCCCGAACCGGACGTGCTGGCGCTGCTCGGCATCGGCCTGGTCGGCCTCGGCATCGGCCGCCGCATGAAGAAATCGACCTGAAGTCACGCGCTCTTCAGTGTCCGGAACCGCGCAGACCCACTGCGCGGTTCTTTTTTTCCCGCGCCCGATGGGCACTGCCCGATCAACGCCGCGTCGGACCAGAACACAGGCCAGCCGGTCAGGCGATGCGCGATGCAGCCGCGGGCCGACTCGCGTCTGGCAAGACCTAGTTGCGAAGCCCCTCGAGCGCAGGCCGGACCGGCCGCCCATCACGTGCGGGCGGCACGGACGTCCCCCGCGCCCAGGTTGCGGCCGGCACGGCCGGCTCGAGCTCATCCATGCCGAACATGAACCGATACAGGCATGAATTGCGGCTCGCCAGCCCCGCCCGCGCCGCCTGCGCCCCGATCAGATAGGGTTGGCGCGCCGGACTCACCTCGGTGTTCAGCGGCCCCGCCTCGTGGAAGGGAAAGCCCAGCCGGTTGAGCAGACGGGCCAGCGCGGGCGCCATCGCCGCGTAGCAGTGGGTGATGTTGTAGGAACCCGCGACGCGGAACATCTCGCGGTACAGGCCGAGCGCGACGGCCGATCCGTCGTTCTTGAGGTCGCCGCGAAGGGCTTCATCCACGCCATCGCCGCTCCCCGCCCGGCAGTCGGCCGCTGAAGCCCCCGACCGCTGCCGCCGCAGGCGGCTCGACAGGGCGAGGCGGCCGATCTCACCGATGCGCGCCGGCGACACCTCCGCGCGGCGTGAAATCTGGTAACGCGCGGTGACGTTGAGCCCCTTCGGCCCAGGCAGGATCAGGCGCGAACACCCGACTGCGACCCCCGTCTCCCGCGAGCGGCACAGCACATGCACGCTGTGGACGTCGAACTCGTCGCTTTCGACCGCCAAACCGCCCAGTCGTCGGCCGGACGAGGGGACGCGCTTGAGTTCTTCGCAAAACACCTCGTGGCGCAGGGCGAGGTATTCCTGGTAAGAACTGCCACCGGGGCTGACGATCGAATACTCGTACTTGTTGAACAACATCGACACTCTCCGCAGCGTGCATCCACGCGCTTGAACGCTCGGCCGAAATCTGGCCGATTCTCAAGCGGCAAAAGATACCGTCGAGCGTCGCGGTTCGCTTTTCTTCAAATGTAAATGTGTTCGTTAAAAATATCTCAAATGAGTTTAGCTGCGCCCAAAAGCACCATATTCAGCCCTCTGGCTGCGCCTGCATGAAGTCAAGGATGCGCGCTTCGCGCGCGCCGAGGCTGCGCTCCATCTCCGCCGCGCTGATCAGGAAGACGCGTCGCGGCGGTCGCACCTTGTCGTTGAAGGGGCCGACCGGGACAAAGGGGAAGCCCAGCGACACCAGCAGCCGGCTGAAACGGCCGTCCATCGCCGCCATGCAGTGCCTGATGCCTGCGTGCATGCACATCTGGTAGATCTCGCGATACATGCCGAGCACGAGTTCGGGCTGGTGCCGGCGCACGCCGTCGGGCTTGCCGCTCATTTCCGACTCCGGGTCGCCGTGCACCGGCTTGCCCTGATCCGAATGCCGGCGCCGGAACCGCGCCGTGATCGCCATGCGGGAGATCTCCCCGATGTGCTCGTCGGTGGCGTCCGGATAGGGCAATGGGCGCTCGATCACGTAGCGCGGCGTGACGTTGAGGCCGTGCTCGTTCGGCAGGATGACGCGCACGAAGCCGGCCACCGTCTCCGTCGGCTTGTGGATCGCGACGAAATGCCGGCTCACCGGGTCGTACTGGTCGGTTTCGACCGGCTTGCCCGCACTCGAGCACGCAAGCGGCGCGTCGACCCGGCCGAGTTCCTCGCAGAAGACCTCATAGCGCGCCTCGAGATAATGCTCGTAGCCGACGGTGCCGGGCACAACCTCCTCGAAGCGGAAATAGGCGGATTCCATGCTCAGCCTCGACGATGTGCGGAAGTCACGCCTTCTCCCCGGACACGATGAACACGCCTGCGGCCACCATCCGTCGCCCCGCCGCAACGTCGGCGGACAGGTCTTCGAACAGCTTGCGGACATCGAGCGCGTCGCCCAGCAGGGATGCCTTGTAGCCCATCAGGATGTTGAACAGCACGGCGAAGGGCAGCTCCGTGCTGGTCAGGGCCAGGACACGGCTCTTCACGTTGATGAACCCGGCGCGGATCATCATTTCCTGCAGCTTGCGGCCGATGAAGCGATCGCCGCCCTGCGCGGCCTGGGTCGCCTGCGCGTTGCGCAGCACCGCGCTCACGCGCGGCTCTTCCGGATGAAAGATGACCAGGCCGTCATCCGAATCGACGGCGCAGAAGCGTCCGCCGCTGCGCATCACGCGATGGACCTCGCGCACCACCGCCTCGGGACGCGGAACATGCTGCAGGACGAAGCGCGCGTAGGAAAAATCGATGCTGTCGGCGGGCAGCGGCAGGGCGTCGCCGAACGCCTGATGTGGAAACAGCCCGCGCGCCGGTTTCGCCCGCACGTTGGCCTCGATCTGGGCGAGCAGGACGGCGCTGGGCTCCACTGCGTGCAGGCTGCCGTCGGGCGCGAGCTCGGCGAGCAGATCGGAGACGAAGCCCGGGCCGCTGCCGATCTCGAGCACGTCGTGCCCGGGCTGGATGCCCGCCGCACGCAGGATGCCCGCCTCGAGGCCGCGAACGGCCTGGGCCTGCTGTCGCAGGCGTTCGGCCTGGAAGGCCGTGTCGTTCAGGGTTTCAAAATTGTATGAACCAGTACTCATGATTCATGACCGTATCGAGACTGCGCGAGCGCAGGATGGTTGCATGACCAGGGGCTGAACAGACACGCACCGCCGCGCGTGCCTCCGTGACCAACTCTTGCGACGCATGGTTCGCGCGCGCTTCGCATGCCGATCGTCGCACGCGGCGCATGTATTCCCATTCTGGGCCACCGCAAGGAATATTGCATCCATCGGCGAGCATGAAAATGCATGCCGCTGTGCATAGCGACACATCTCCGGACTGCGTCGCCGCGGCGCGGGCCAGAAGCGACAAGGCCCGCACCGGGCGGGCCTTGTCGGCTCGTCACGGGGCGAGGCTCAGCCGGCCAGCGCCGCCTTGATCTGATCCAGCGTGCTCGGATCGTCGATCGTGGTCAGGTCGCCGGCGTCGCGGCCTTCGGCCAGTGCCTGGATGGAGCGGCGCAGCATCTTGCCCGAACGCGTCTTGGGCAGGCCGCCGATGAAGTGCACCCGCGCCGGGCGGGCGATCGCGCCGAGGCTCTCGTCCACCTTCTTCATGACCTCCTTTTCCAGCGCCTTGCGCTTGTCGACCGAGTCGACCGTGCTCGCGTCCTTCACCACCGCAAAGGCCATCGGCATCTGGCCCTTGAGCTCGTCATGGACGCCGACGACGGCGACTTCGGCGATCGCCGGGTGCGTCTGCACCGCCTCCTCGATCTCGCGCGTGCCCAGGCGGTGGCCGGCGACGTTGATGACGTCGTCCATGCGGCCGAGGATGGTGTGGTAGCCCTTGTCGTCCTTGATGCCCCAGTCGGACGAGGAATAGACCACCGGCTCGGTGAACAGGCTGAAGTAGGTGGACACGAAGCGCTCGTCCTGGCCCCACACGGTGGACAGGCAGCCCGGCGGCAGCGGCGGCACGATGCCGACGATGCCCTTCTCGTTGGCGCCGCACTCGCTGCCGTCCTCGCGGTAGATGCGCAGGTCGTAGCCGAACACCGGGAAGGCGGGCGAGCCGAGCTTGATCGGGCTGTCCTCGACGCCGCGGCAGATCGCCAGCATCGGCCAGCCGGTTTCGGTCTGCCAGTAGTTGTCGATCACCGGGATCCCTAGCGCGTCCATGATCCACTGGTGGCTGGTCTCGTCGAGCGGCTCGCCGGCGAGGAACAGGTGCTTGAGCGAGGACAGGTCGTACTTCTTGAGCCAAGCCGGGTCCTGCTTCTTCAGCACGCGCACCGCGGTCGGCGCCGAGAACATCACATCGACCTTGTACTTGTCGACGATCTGCCACCAGATTCCGGGGTCGGGGCGCAGCGGCGTGCCTTCGTACATCACCGTCGCCATGCCGGCGATGAGCGGGCCGTAGATGATGTAGCTGTGGCCGACCACCCAGCCGATGTCGGAGGTCGTGAACATCGTCTCGCCTTCGCCGCCGGTGTAGATGTGCTTCATCGACGCCGCCAGCGCCACGCAGTAGCCGCCGGTGTCGCGCTGCACGCCCTTGGGCTTGCCGGTGGTGCCGGAGGTGTACAGGATGTAGCTCGGCTCGGACGACTCCACCCAGGTCACCGGC
>JANJTU010000195.1 GCA_024710965.1 Thauera sp.
CGGGTGGGACCGCGCTTCGCGAGCGCGGCCCCACCACTCAATGCAGCTTGACGCCCGGATCGGTCTGCCGGCGCAGCCAGCCGGTGAGGGTGTCGAGCGCGGTCTTCCAGAAGCCGTGCAGGGCCATGCGGTGGCTGCGATAGAGCGACCAGTACATGAGGCTGGCGACGAAGCCCTGGAGGCGGATGCCCTTGCCGCGCACGAAGCCCATCAGGCTGCCCAGCGCGCCGTCGTCGCCGCGCACCTCGCGCCCACCACGATCGCGCGCGCGGCGCGGTCCAGCCCGGTCATCGGCCCGCGGCAGTACTCGAAGCGGTTCCAGCGCGCCTGGTAGAGGTAGTCGATCTGCTCGGCGTGGATGTTGAGCCCGCCGGCGCCGCCGCCGACGATGACGATGCGGTGGGGCGCGGAATGCCGGCGGCCGCTGGTGCCGGACTCGCGTGTTGGGGTGTGTGTCATTGTCATGGTTGTCGTGCCTCCTCGTCGGCGTCCCGTCATCCGCCCAGGTAGGCGCGGGCGTAGCGGTTGCCGAGGCTGGTGAGGATCTCGTAGCCGATCGTCCCGGCGTGGGCGGCGAGCTCGTCGACGCCGAGGTCGGGGCCGGCGATGTCGATCAGCGAGCCTTCCCGGATGGTGTCGTCGCCGAGCGCGGTGACGTCGATGAGGATCGTGTCCATCGACACCTTGCCCACGACCGGCAGCCGGATGACGTCGAACTGCACGTAGCCCCGGTTGCTGAGGCTGCGCAGGTAGCCATCGGCGTAGCCCACGGCGACGGTCGCGATGCGCGAATGCCGCGTCGCGATCCAGCTGTGGCCGTAGCCCACCGGCGTGCCCGCCTCGATGATGCGCGTCTGGATGACCCGGCCCTGCAGGCGGATCACCGGGCGCATCGGGTTCGGCGCGCCGGCGACCGGCGCGACCCCGTAGAGCGCCGCGCCCGGGCGCGCCAGGTCGAAATGGTAGTCGGCGCCGAGGAAAACGCCCGAGGAGTTGGCGAGGCTCGCCCGGGTCACCGGCAGGCGGGCGAGCGCGGCGCGGAAGCGCTCGAGCTGGGCGCGGTTGGCGGGGTTGGCCTGGTCTTCGGCGCTCGCCAGGTGGCTCATGACGAAGCGCAGGTCGAGCCCGCGTAGCTGCTCCCGATCGTCCGTGACGACGTCCAGCTCCTGCGGGGAAAGGCCCAGGCGGGCCATCCCGGTGTCCACCTGCAGGATCGCGGGCAGCTGCCGGTCGAGCTTGCAGGCGAGCTCGCGCCAGGCAGTCAATTGCGGCAGGCTGTTCAGCACCGGCACCAGGTCGTGGACCACGAACTCGGGCTCGGCGCCGGGCAGCGGGCCGTGCAGCACATACACGGTCGCGTCCGGATGCAGGGCAGGGCGTAGCGCGATCGCCTCGTCCACATGCGCGACGAAGAAGTGGCGGCACCCGGCCCGGTACAGTGCCGGGGCCACCTTGAGCGCGCCCAGGCCGTAGGCGTCGGCCTTGACGACGGCGGCACAGTCGGCCGCGGCGAGACGCGCCTTCAGCGCCCGCCAGTTGTCGCAGATGGCCCCGAGGTCGATCGTGAGGAGCGCGCCCGGATGCAGGGGCTGGCGTGCGCTCATGATCAGCGCTCGATGCGCGCGATCGCCGCGATCTCGACGCGTGCGCCGGTGGGCAGGGCCGCGACCTGCACGGTGGAGCGGGCAGGGCGATGCGCGCCGAAGCGGCGGGCAAAGACCTCGTTCATCTGCGCGAATTCGCCCAGATCGGTCATATAGACCGTCACCGAGACGACCCTGGCGAGCGCACTGCCGCCGCCGGCGAGGACCGCCTCGAGGTTGTCGAAGACCTGCTCGGTCTGGGCCGCGATGTCGCCGGAAACCTTCTCGCCGGTCGCGGTGAGCGGGATCTGTCCCGAAGTGTGGATCCAGCCGTCGATCACGATGGCTTGGGCGTAGGGGCCGATTGCCTTGGGGGCTAGCGAGGTGGAAACGATCTGCATTGGGGGTTCTCCTTGGGGTTGTCGTTGTCGGGGGGGCTTCAGGCGTAACGGGAGACCGCGAGGTCGTCCACTTCGATCTCGGGCTTGCGGCCACTCACCAGGTCGGCCATCACCCGGCCGGTGCCGGCCGCCATGGTCCAGCCCAGGGTGCCGTGGCCGGTGCTGAGGTAGAGGTTGGGGTAACGGGTGCCGCCGACGATGGGGGTGCCGTCCGGCGTCATCGGACGCAGCCCGGTCCAGAACTCGGCCTTGCTCACGTCGCCGCCCTTCGGGAAGAGGTCCTTGACCACGAACTCGAGGGTGGCGCGCCGCTTGGCGTCGAGCTTCAGGTCGAAGCCGGAGAGCTGCGCCGTGCCGCCGACCCGGATGCGGTCGCCCAGGCGTGTCACCGCGACCTTGTGGGTCTCGTCCATGATGGTCGACTCGGGCGCCCTGGCCGCGTCGGTGATCGGCACCGTGATCGAGTAGCCCTTCACCGGATAGACCGGGATGTCGATACCGAGCGGGGCGAGGAGCTGGGGCGAGTAGCTGCCGAGCGCCATCACGTACTTGTCGGCGCTGAGTCGGCCGGCGTCGGTGCGCACGCCCTCGATGCGCCCGTTGCGGTGCTCGAGACCCTGGATGTTCACGTTGAAGCGGAACTCCACCCCCAGTCCCTCGGCCAGCTTGGCGATG
>JANJTU010000272.1 GCA_024710965.1 Thauera sp.
GGCCTGTGCGCTGCCGAGCAGCAGCGCGCAGGCCGCGCCGGCAAGAGCCCGCGCCGCACGGCGCAGCGATGGCAGGGAGGGCGTGGGAGGCGATGGGGGCATGGCGGGCTCCTGTTCTTGGGGAGGATTGGTGCAGTCGAGGGAACGGCAGGCCGGTCACGGCGGGGCGTCGGCGCACGCGGGCGGATACGCCCGCGGCATCGGTGCCGCGCGCCTGCGCCGGCGTGGCGGTGGTTTCAGGATTCGAGGTGGTGGCGCACTGGCAACCGTCCGGCGAGCAGACCGCCGGGCGCAGCGAGCAGCGAGACGAAATACACCACGCCGCACACCAGCACGATCGCCGGGCCGGCGGGCACGTCGGCGTGGAAGGACAGCAGCAGGCCGGCCGCACCGCTCGCGAGCGCGAATGCCACCGCCAGCACCAGCAGCATCGGCAGCCCGCGCGCCCACAGCCGCGCCGCCGCCGAGGGCAGGATCATGATGCCGACCGCCATCAGCGTGCCCAGCGCATGAAAGCCGCTCACCAGGTTCAGCACCACCAGCATCAGGAAGCCGTAGTGCGCCACCGGCGACCAGCGCCCGACGCCGCGCAGGAAGGCGGGGTCGAAGCACTCCATGACCAGCGGGCGGAACAGCAGCGCGAGGCAGACCACAGTCAGGCTGGCGATCGAGGCGATCAGCAGCAGCGAGCCGTCGTCGAGCGCCAGCACCGAGCCGAACAGCACGTGCAGCAGGTCGAGGTTGCGCCCGCGCAGCGACACGATCATCACGCCGGCGGCGAGCGAGAGCAGGTAGAAGGCGGCGAGGCTGGCGTCCTCCTTCAGGATCGAGGCGCGCGTGACGACGCCGGCGGCGAGCACGACGACCAGGCCCGCGACGATGCCGCCGACCGTCATCGCACCGAGCGACAGGCCGAAGGCGAGGTAGCCGAGCGCGGCGCCGGGCAGGATCGCGTGGCTCATCGCGTCGCCCATCAGGCTCATGCGGCGCAGCAGCAGGAAGACGCCGACCGGCGTCGCGCCAAGCGCGAGCGCGAGGCAGCCGGCCAGGGCGCGGCGCATGAAGGCAAAGTCGGTGAACGGGGCGAGGAGGAGGTCGGTCACGATCAAGTCAGGGCGGGGAGTGGGCGGCGGCAGGTCCTGAAGCTTCGGCGGGCTTCAGTGGCGGTGATGGCCGGCGTGGTCGTGCGCGTCGTGCCCGCGCGCCGGCGGCTGTGGCCGCGCAGCGCCCGCGGCGTGCGGCGGTGCGATGCCTGCCGCCGCCGGCTGGGGCTCGGCCGGGAGCGCGAGGTGGCATTCGGGTGCGTCGTCGTCGAAGGCTTCCGACAGGCGGCGGGCACGCGCGAGCAGTTCGGGCGTCAGCACCTCGGCGGTGGGGCCGAAGGCCACCGGCTCGCGCGACAGCAGCAAGCTGGTGGGAAAGTGGCGGCGCACCTGCTCGAGGTCGTGCACCACGGTGAGGATGGTGCGCCCCTCCGCGTGCCAGCCGAGGATCAGGCGCACGAGGTCGTCCACGGTGCGGCTGTCGATCGCGGCGAAGGGCTCGTCGAGCAGGATCAGCGGTGCGTCCTGCAGCATCAGGCGCGCGAAGCGTGCGCGCTGCAGCTGCCCGCCCGACAGCGAGCCGATCGGGCGCGCCTCGAAACCGGCCATGCCCACCGCCGCCAGCGCCTCGCGCACGCGCTGGCGCTGCGCGCGCGACAGCGCGCCGAAGGCGCCGATCTCGCGCCACAGGCCCATCGCCACCATGTCGAACACCGACACCGGGAAGCTGTGGTCGATCTCGCCGCGCTGCGGCAGGTAGGCGAGCGCGCCCGCGGGCAGCGCCGGCATCCGGATGTGGCCGCCGATCGGGCGCAACTCGCCGGCGAGGCCCTTGAGCAGCGTCGACTTGCCCGCGCCGTTGGGGCCGATGACGGCCACCAGCGCGCCGGCGGGGATGTCGCCGCTGAGGTGGTGCACCGCCGGATGCCGGTCGTAGCCGAGCGTCAGGTTGTCGAGGCGGATGAGCGGGGGTGGGGCGGGATGCATGGCTTAGTCGAGCGCCCAGAGGACGGTGAGCCACAGCAGCGCCACCGCCGCGCCCGCGACCGCGAGCCGCGCGGCGAGGCCGGCGCCGAGCAGGCTGCGCGGCGGGAAGCCGCGCACCGTGCCGGCATGCGGCGGCGCTGCGGCAGGGCTGTGGGCGGCGCCGGACGATGCCTCTCTGGAGACGTCGCCGGGCGCGCGGCGGTGCAACTCGCCGGAGGTGGCCTGCGGGCTCATTGTGCGGCCACCTTGCGTCCGTGGCGGCCGCAGTCGGCACAGGCGCCGTGCAGCACCAGTTCCGCACGGTCGAATTCGAAGCCGGCTGGCAGCGGCGGATTGGCCTCGGCCGGGACGTCCTCGAGGCACAGGATCTGGCCGCAGCGGTCGCAGTGAAAGTGCGCGTGGCGGTGTTCGCCGCCGCGCTGGATCTCGAAGCGCCAGGCGCGTTCGCCGCCGGCGATGCGACGCGCGATGCCCTGCTCCACGAGCCAGTCGAGTGCGCGGTAGAGCGTCACGCGGTCGTGGGGGATGTCGGCGGTGGCGAGCGCGGCGCCGATCTCGTCGTGCGACAGCGGATGGGCGCTCGCCTGCAGGGCCTCGATGACGGCGATCCGGGTGCGCGTCACGCGCCCGCCATGCGCGGCGATCAGCGCACGGGCGCTGGCGGGGTCGGTGGCATGGGCGGGGCGGACAGGCATGTCGGTCTGGTCAAGGGATGGGTTTTGATGCAACATTGTAGCATTAGAGGGCGAGCTTCCGGCAAAAGATCCAATGAGGACAGAAGGATGAAACGTAGGTCTGCAGCGCTTTGGGCGCTTGGCTTGATGATGGCGGCCGCGCCCGTGGCCGCCGAGCAGGTCCATGGCGCGCACGAGCATGGCGTGGCCGAGTTGCGCGTCGCGATCGACGGCGGCGCGATCGAGCTCGAGTTCGCCAGCCCGCTCGACAGTCTCGTCGGCTTCGAGCATGCGCCGCGGACCGCGGCGCAGCGCAAGGCGTTCACCGCGGCGGAGGCGGTGTTGCGCGATCCGGCGCAGGTCTTCGCGGTGCCGGCGGGCGCGGGATGCGAACCGAAGGACGTGACGCTGGCGTCGCCGTGGTCGCAGCGCGCGGCGGATGGCCGTGCGCCGGAGCCCGGCGCGGCGGATGATGGCGACCCAGGCCATGCCGAACTGGTGGCGCGTTACCGCCTGGAGTGCGCCCGGCCGGCCGCGCTCGACGTGCTGCAGATCCGCCTGTTCCCGGCCTTTCCGCGCCTGCGCGAGATTCGTGCCGAACGCGTCTCGCCGCGCGGCCAGGCGGCCACGCGGCTGACGCCGCGGCAGGCTTCGCTCGCGCTGTGAGCGCCGATGCGGGCGTGAGCGCAGCGCCCGCCGCGCGCGCCGCGGCGGTGAGCCTGCACGAGCTGCGGTTTCGCTGGCCGGGTGCCGCCACCGACTGTCTCGCGATCGATGGCTTCGTCCTCGCCGCGGGGGAGCGGGTCTTCCTGCGCGGGCCGAGCGGTAGCGGCAAGAGCACGCTGCTGTCGCTCGTCGGCGGCGTGATCGCGCCGCAGGCGGGCCGCGTGGACGTGGCCGGGCAGCGCCTCGCGGCGCTGTCGGCGGCGGCACGTGACCGCTTTCGCGCCGACAACATCGGCTTCATCTTTCAGCTCTTCAATCTGCTGCCCTATCTTTCGGCGCGCGACAACATCCTGCTGCCGTGCCGCTTCTCCGCCCGCCGGCGCGCGCGCCTGCACGCGGCCGGCGTCACCCCGGCGGCCGAGGCGCAGCGCCTGGCGGCCCGCCTCGACCTCGCGGCGGAGGTGCTCGACCGCCCCGCCGCACTGCTCTCGGTCGGCCAGCAGCAGCGCGTGGCGGCGGCGCGGGCGCTGATCGGCCGCCCCGGCCTGATCGTGGCGGACGAGCCGACCTCGGCGCTGGACGCCGACCGCCAGCAGGCCTTCCTCGATCTGCTGCTGTCCGAGTGCCAGGCGGCCGGAGCGGCGCTGCTCTTCGTCAGCCACGATGCGCGGCTGGCGCAGCACTTCGACCGCGTGCTGGACCTTGCCCAGGTCAATCGCGCCACCGCAGCGGAGGACGCGGCATGACGCCGATCTGGTACCTGAGCCTGCGCAGCGTCGCCAACCGCCGCCTGTCGGTGATCCTCACCGTGGTCGCGGTGGCCCTGTCGGTGGCGCTGCTGCTCGGCGTGGAGCGCCTGCGCAACCAGGCGCGCGAGGGCTTTGCACAGACGATCTCCGGCACCGACCTGGTGGTGGGCGCGCGCGGCGGCGCGGTGCAGCTGCTGCTGTATTCCGTCTTCCATCTCGGCGACGCCACGCAGAACATGTCCTGGGCCAGCGTGCAGCGCGTCGCGGCCCTGCCGCAGGTGAAGTGGCTGGTGCCGATCTCGCTCGGCGACTCGCATCGTGGCCATCGCGTGGTGGGTACGAGCGCCGACTTCTTCGCCCATTACCGCCATGGCGACGGGCGCGCGCTCGCCTTTGCCGAAGGGCGCGCCTTTGCCGCTGCGCCCGAGGGGCTGTTCGAGGCGGTGGTCGGGGCGGAGGTGGCGGCGAAGTTCGGCTATCGGATCGGGCAGCGCGTCGTCCTGAGCCATGGCAGTGTCGGCGGCGAAGGCGGGCCGAGTTTCGCCGCGCACGCCGACAAGCCCTTTACCATCGTCGGCGTGCTGGCGCGCAGCGGCACGCCGGTGGACCGCGCGGTGCTGGTGGGGCTGGAAGGCATCGAGGCGATCCACGTGGACTGGCACGGCGGCGCGCCGATTCCAGGGTTGGCGATCGCGCCCGAGCACGTGCGCAAGTTCGATCTCGCGCCGAAGACGGTGACGGCCGCCCTCGTCGGCCTGCACAGCCGGGTCACGGTGTTCCGCGTGCAGCGGCAGATCAACGGCTTCGCCGACGAGGCGCTGAGCGCGATCCTGCCGGGGGCGACGCTGCAGGCGCTGTGGGGCCTGGTCGGCATTGCCGAACGGGTGCTGCTGGCGGTGTCGGCGCTGGTGGTGGCGGTGGGGCTGGCCGGGCTGATCGCGGTGGTGGTGGCGAGCCTGGGCGAGCGTCGGCGCGAACTCGCCATCCTGCGCGCGCTGGGGGCGAGCCCGGCACAGATCCTCGCCCTGCTCGGGTTCGAGAGCGTGCTGCTGGCGCTGGCCGGGATCGTGCTCGGGCTATTCCTGTTATATGGTGTAAGCGCGCTTGCGACCCCCTGGCTGGCGGCGCACTACGGCCTGCAGCTTGCCGCCGGCTTGCCGGCGGTGGGGGAGTGGGCCTTGCTCGCCGCGGTGCTGGCTGCCAGCCTGCTGGCGAGCCTGGTGCCGGCGCTGCGGGCGTACCGCTATTCCCTTGCCGATGGCATGACGATCAGGATCTGACATGAAACAACCCCCACGCTCACTGCGTTCGCTGGCCCCCAGGGGGGCGCCAGTACGCTTGAGGCGGCTCGGCGCATACTGACATGAACTGCATGACGAACTGGAAGAAGGGGCTGCTCGTGCTCGGCGCCCTGGTGACGATGGCGGCCGCCGCGCCGGGCGCGTTCGCGCAGGCGGCGGGCGACTACAAGGTCGGCGATCGCCTCGCCCCTGCGGCAAAGACCGGCAAGGCGGCGGAGTTCCGCGAGATCAGCTGGGATGACCTCATCCCCGCTGACTGGGATCCGCAAAAGTTCTTCGCCGACCTCAAGCTCGACAGCCTCGAGGACAACGATCCGCGCACCGCCGAGATCATGCAGCGCATGCGTGCGGAATGGGACCGGGCGCCGGTCGTGGAGCGCCTGGCCGGCGCGCGCGTGCGCATCCCGGGCTTCGTCGTGCCGCTCGAGACCGACGGCAAGACGATCCGCGAGTTCCTCCTCGTGCCCTATTTCGGCGCCTGCGTGCATGTGCCGCCGCCGCCGGCGAACCAGCTCATCCACGTCATGCCCGACAAGCCGGTGCCGGCGGCGTGGAACATGATGCCGGTGTGGGTCAGCGGCGTGCTCGCGGTGGCGCGCTTCGACTCCGAGATGGGCAATGCGGGCTACCAGCTGCGCGGCATCCGGGTCGAGGCGTACAAGGACCCGCTGCCGCGCTGAGTGCGCCGCGGCGGCCGCGCGCCGCCGTTTCCCCTCGAGCGCCGCCGTGTCGTCCGGTTCGAGCTCGAACCGCCGGCAGGCCGCGCCGCGCTACGCTGCGCCGGGACGTCCGGCGCGCAGGCCCGCACGGCCCCGGCGGCGCGAGCCCGCGCCCATCAATCTTTCCCCTACCGAGAACAAATGCCCACTCGCCGAAGGCGCCGCCTTGGAGCCGAGCCGCATCGGTAAAGATAATGGGATACGAGAGTGTCGATCTCGTATGCGCGGGGAGCACGGGTCAGAAAATGAAGCCGGCGGATTGCGGGGCTCTGGTGGAGGAAGACCGGCCACGGACGGAGCGGGCGGCACGGCAGGATCTGCTCGAGTGCTTGCTCCAGCTGGCGCGGGTGCATGGCCGGACGGTCACGCGTGACGCGGTGCTGGCCGGCCTGCCGGTGGGGGAAGCGGGGCTCACGCCGTCGATGTTCGCGCGCGCGGCGAAACGCGCAGGGCTGAGCAGCCGGATCGTGCGCCAATCGCTGGACCGACTCAACGATGCACTGCAGCCGACGATCCTGCTGCTGCACGGCGACCGGGCCTGCCTGCTCGCGGGCTGGAGCGATGATCGGGCGACGGCGCGCATCGTCTTTCCCGAACTCGGCGAGACCGTCATCGAACTGGCGCGCGGGCGGCTGGAGGACATGTACGCGGGGCGGGCGATCTACGCCCGGCCGCAGGTCCATTTCGATGCACGCGCGCCGAAGGTGAAGCCGGATCGCGCGCAGCACTGGTTCTGGGGCGCCATAGCGGAGAATCGCTCGCTCTATCGGGATGTGTTGCTCGCCGCCTTGATGATCAACGTGTTTGCCCTTGGCACGCCGCTGTTCGTCATGAATGTCTATGACAGGGTCGTCCCCAACAACGCCATTGAAACGCTCTGGGTGCTGGCCGCCGGCCTGCTGCTGGTGCTCGTCGCCGATGTCGTGATGCGCACCCTGCGCGGCTACTTCGTCGACCTCGCGGGCAACCGGGCGGAGGTGCGGATCTCCGCCTGCATCATGGAGCGCGTGCTCGGCATGCGGATGGAGGAGCGGCCGCCGTCGGCCGGCGCGTTCGCCGCCAGCCTGCGCGCGTTCGAGTCGGTGCGCGACTTCATCGGCTCGGCCACCGTGGTCGCCTTCATCGATGTGCCGTTCGCCGTGGTGTTTCTCGCCCTGATCGGCTGGATCGCGCCGCCGCTGCTGGCGCCGTTCGCAGCCGGCGTGCTGGTCATGTTTCTCTATGCGCTGAGCGTGCAGGGGCGGATGCGGACGCTGTCGGAGACGACTTATCGCGCCGGCGCGCAGCGCAACGCGACGCTGGTCGAGGGCCTGGTCGGGCTCGAAACCCTGAAGGCGCTCGCGGCCGAAGCGCCGCTCCAGCGCAAGTGGGAGAAGAGCGCTGCGCTGCTCGCGCGGGCTTCCGCACAGTTGCGCCTGCTCTCCGCCTCGGCCACCCACGGGACGTCCCTCGTGCAGCAACTCGTCAACGTGTCCATGATCGTGCTCGGCGTCCATCTCATCGGCGCCAATGAGCTGTCGATGGGCGGCCTGATCGCCTGCTACATGCTGTCGTCGCGGGCGATGGCGCCGATCGGCCAGGTGGCGGGGCTGATGATCCAGTACCACAACGCCTCGACCGCGCTGCAGTCGCTCGATCGGATGATGCAGCGCGAAGTCGAGCGGCCCGACGGCAGCGCCTTCATCAGTCGCGGCTCGCTGCGTGGCGAGATCGAGTTCCGCGACGTCGGCTTCAGCTATCCCGGCCAGCACATCGAAGCCCTGCGTGGCGTGTCGCTGCACATCGGGCCCGGCGAGCGCGTCGGCATCCTCGGCCGGGTGGGCTCGGGCAAGACGACGCTGGAGAAGCTCGTGCTCGGGCTCTACCGCCCGAGCACGGGCGCCGTGCTCATCGACGGCGTCGACCAGCGCCAGCTCGACCCACTCGAATTGCGGCGCTGCATTGCGTATGTGCCGCAGGATGTCACGCTGTTCTACGGCACGCTGCGCGAGAACATCACCATGTCGGCCCCGTTTGCAGACGATGCCGACGTGATCCGTGCGGCCGAGGTCGCCGGCATTCTCGATTTCGTCAATGCCCACCCGCAGGGCTTCGACATGCTCGTCGGCGAACGCGGCGAATCGCTGTCCGGCGGCCAGCGCCAGGCGGTGGCGATCGCCCGCGCGGTGATCAACGATCCGCCGATCCTGCTGCTCGACGAGCCCACGGCGTCGATGGACCATTCCAGCGAGGAAGGCGTCAAGGCCCGCCTGGCGGCCTTCGCCCGCGACAAGACGCTGGTTGTGGTCACGCACCGCACCTCGCTGCTCGACCTGGTCGATCGGGTCATCGTCGTCGACGCGGGCAGGATCGTCGCCGACGGGCCGAAGAAGCAGGTGGTCGAGGCGCTGCGCCAGGGCCGGATCGGGAGGGGGCGCTGATGGCCGGCATCGAGCAGCGGGCCTTCGAAGGCCTGGGCGGGGCGACCGAAGGCTTGGCGAAGGCGGGCCGGCCGCTGTTCGGGTGCTTTCTGGCCCGCCTGTCGCCGCTGGAGCGCGATGTCGAGCTCGACTGGGCGAGCGACGCCGACTGGGCGCGCCTGCAGCAGGAACCGCTGCGCGCGCGCGCCCTGCTGCGGACGGCCGCCGTCGTCGTCGTGCTGCTGCTGCTGTGGGCGGCGGTCGCCGAGGTCGATGAGGTCACGCGCGGCGAAGCGCGGGTGATCCCGTCGAGCCAGGTGCAGATCGTGCAGTCGGTCGATGGCGGCGTGGTCGAAGCGCTCGCGGTGCGCGAGGGCCAGATCGTGGACGCCGGCGAGCTCCTGCTGCGCGTCGACCCGACGCGCTTCATGTCGTCGCTGCGCGAGAACCGTGCCGAGCATCTCGCCCTGCAGGCCAAGGCCGCGCGGCTCGAGGCGCTGACGCGGGGCACGCCCTTCGTCGCGCCGGCCGGGATCGGGACCGAGGTGCCGGAGATCGTGGCCCACGAGCGGCGCCTGTTCGAGTCGAGCCGGGCCGAGATGGATGCGCAACTGTCGATCGCCCGCGACCAGCTTCGGCAGCGCGAGCAGGAGCTCAACGAGGTGCGTGCCCGCCGCGAGCACGCCGGGCGCGCCTACGAGCTGGCGCTGCAGGAGCTTGCCGTGACGAAGCCGCTCGCCGCCTCGGGCGCCGTGTCCGAGGTCGAGCTGCTGCGCCTGGAGCGCGACGTGGCCCGACTGCGCGGCGAGCGCGAACAGAGCAGCGCGCAGATTTCGCGCATCCAGTCGGCGATCACCGAGGCCACGCGCAAGATCCAGGAGGTCGAGCTCAACGTGCGCAACCAGTTGCGCAACGAGCTCTCCGACACCATGGCCCGGCTGGGCAGCCTGTCCGAAGGCAGCCGCACGCTGGCCGACCGGGTCAAGCATGCGGAGATCCGCTCGCCGGTGCGCGGCACGGTGAAGCGGCTGCTGGTCAATACCGTCGGCGGCGTCGTGCAGCCGGGCAAGGAGGTGGTCGAGATCGTGCCGCTGGACGATGCCCTGATCCTGGAGGCGCAGGTGAAGCCGGGCGATATCGCCTTCCTGCGCCCGGGGCAGGCGGCGCTGGTGAGGTTCTCGGCCTATGACTTCGCGATCTACGGCGGGCTCGAGGCCGAAGTCGAGCACATCTCCGCCGACACCGTGATCGATGACAAGGGCAACGCCTTCTATGTGGTGCGCGTGCGCACGCGGGCGCCGTCGCTGGGCGAGAACCTGCCGATCATTCCCGGCATGGTCGCCGAAGTGGACGTGCTGAGCGGCAAGAAGACCATCCTTTCCTATCTGCTGAAGCCCGTCCTGCGGGCCAAGGCAAAGGCACTGTCAGAGCGATGAACGAGCACGTCTTCATGACCCGACACGCGTTTGCCGTGCCGCGCTGGCAGGAGGCCTTTCCCCAGGCGCGCATCGTGGCCGGCGGCGAACGTATCACGCCCGCTGCGGACCGCATCATCTGGCTGAGCGCGGAACTCGCCGACTGGCGCACGCACCTGGGCGCGCTGGCGGGGTCGGGCTGCTGTGTGGTGCTGCTGTCGCTGCAGCCCGGGGAGGCCGAAGCCCTGGCGGCGTTCGAACTGGGCGCGCGCGGCTACGCGCATGCGCTGGCGACGCCGGCGCTGCTGCGCGAGATCGACCTCGTCGTGCGCCACGGCGGGCTCTGGATCGGCCCCGAGCTGATGGGGCGGCTGCTGCGCGCCGTCGGTGCCAGCCTGGGCGGCGGTGAAGACGCCGCGACCGAGGAGCTGTCGCAGCGCGAACTGGAAGTGGCGCGGGCGGTGGCCGCGGGCCATTCGAACAAGGAGATCGCGCTCCAGCTCGGCATCGCCGAGCGCACCGTGAAGGCGCATCTGGGCGCGGCGTTCGACAAGCTCGGTGTCCGCGACCGCCTGCAGCTCGCCTTGCGCGTCGGGGCTGTGCGGCTGCGCGTACCGGCCATGCCGTGACCGGCGTCACGCTCTGCCCTTTCGTCCAATATTCCCTGCCCATGGGTGGCGCTACGATGACCTTGCCATCGACTTAGTCCCGCTGCGGCGTGCCGGATTCGCTGATCGAAACGAGGTTCATCATGCCTGCCAATCTGCCTGTTGCTACCGTTGTCGCCGTCACCGGCCATGCCGTTGCGCGCGACGCCGAGGGCAAGGTCCGCCTGCTGAAGGCGGGTGACGTCCTGCATGAGGGCGAGACCATCACTACGGCTGCCGGCGGGCGCGTCGAGCTGGCGCTGAGCGACGGTTCGCTCCTTGGCCTGGCCGAGAGCCAGACCGTGGCGATCGGGGCCGAGATGACCGAGGCCGCCCGCCCGCAGGCGCAGGACGCGGAGCTGGCCGGCGGCTCGATCGAACAGGTGATCCAGGCGCTGGAGCAGGGCGGCGAACTCGACGAGGCGCTCGAGGCGCCGGCGGCCGGTCTGACGGGCGGTGGCGGCGGTGAGGGGAGCAGCTTCGTGCGCCTGCTGCGCATTGCCGAAGGGGTGACGCCGCTCGAATACGAGTTCGGCTTCCTGCCGGCGGACGAACCCGAGGTGCTGCCGATGCCGGGGGGCGAGGTCGAGTCGCCGACGATCCTGGAACCGGCGCCCGCGGAGACGGTGACGGTGTCGCTGACCGAGACCCTCACCTTCACCGCAACGGTCACGCGGCTCGAGACCGAGACCGTCACCGGCATCCTCACCGAGACCGTGACCGGGGTCGCCACGCAAACGGTGACGGGCACGGCACTGACCGAGACCGTGACGACGCTCGACACGACGACGACGGTGCCGACGACGGTCGAGACCCAGACCGTGCTCGACACCACGACCACGGTGCCGACGACGATCGAGACCCAGACCGTGGTCGACACGACGACGACGGTGCCGACCACGGTCGAGACCGAGACCGTGCTCGACACCACGACCACGGTGCCGACCACGATCGAGACCCAGACCGTGGTCGACACGACGACCACGGTGCCGACGACGGTCGAGACACAGACCGGGCTCGATACGACGACCACTGTGCCGACGACTGTCGAGAACCGTGCCGTGGTCTACACGACCACCTCGGTGG
>JANJTU010000277.1 GCA_024710965.1 Thauera sp.
CCTTCTGCTCCAGGCTAAAGCCTTTGTTCAGGCGCGAGGTGAAGCTGTAGAGGTCGGGGGCGTCGCGCGAGGTCGTCTCGGCGAGCTCGAACAGGCGCGCGACCTCGTCGTCGGCGAGCGCGAACTTGGCGCGCAGCGCGCCGATCGCGGTCTCGCGCTCGGTGGCCGAGCAGTCGGCGTCGGCGCGCATGACTTCCACCAGCAGCACCGCGGCGGCCAGCTGCAGCGCGTGCTCGGACGCGGCCGGCTCGGTCGGCGCGGCCGAGGTGATGGTGTTGAAGAGTTCCTTCAGGCTTGCAAGCATCGTGGGCGGCGCCGTCCGGCGCAGGTTCGGCATACACGGTAAGTGTAGCGTCGGCGCATCAAGTTCCGTTGCTGCGGCAGCTGCGACGATGGCGCGATCGGGGGCTTCATGCCAGACAAATCAGGCATCCGTTGATGTTTATGTGACGATTTTCGCAGAACGGAAGGAAAACGCTTCTTTGTCTCACTAATGTGGGTAGCGGTAAGAAAACATTAGAATTTGTTTCGACATAATACCGGTATGCCCGGAGCCGGACGGCTCTGTTTTTCTGTCAATTACCGGTCTGTCGAACATGAAGAACAATTACAGCACCAAACTTGCGGCCATCGTGCCGGCCAGAACCGTCCTTGCCCTGGCACTCACCGTGGGGCTTACCGGCTGCGCCAGCTTGACGCCGGAAGCCCTGCAGCCGGCCGAGGTGCTGACCACGGCTCACGCCGACCAGGCTGCCCTGACCAAGGATGTCGAGCCGCTCGCCGGTGCGCTCACGCTCGAAGAGTCTGTCGCGCGCGCCATCAAGCACAATGCCGAACGCCGCCTGAAGGCCATGGAGGAAGCCGTCGCCTTCGGCACCTTCGAAGCCGGCAAGTTCGACATGCTGCCCAAGCTGGTGGCCGCTGCCGGCTACCGCTACCGCGACCGGGATCTGCTCACCACGAGCCGCGACCTGGAAACGGGCGATCTCATTGGCGCCCGCACGATCTCCAGCAGTGCCGAAGCCCTCACGACCGAACTGGGCTTCTCCTGGAGCCTCCTCGACTTCGGCCAGAGCTACTACGCCGCCAAGCAAAACGGCGACCGCGTGCTGATTGCCGCCGAGCGCCGCCGCAAGGCCATCCACACCCTGATCCAGGACGTGCGCACCGCCTATTGGCGCGTGGTGGCTGCCGAAAAGCTGGGTGCGACCGTGCGCGCCACCATCGTGGAAGCCGAAAGCGCGCTGCAGGATGCGCGCAAGGCCGAGACCGAGATGCTGCGCTCGCCCCTGGAGCCGCTGCGCTACCAGCGCCAGCTGCTCGAGAACTTGCGCCTGCTCGAAGTCATCGAGCACGAGCTGTCGACCGCGCGCGTCGAGCTCGCCTCGCTCACGGGCCTGCCCCTGTCGCAGCCCATCAAGGTGGTCGAGCCCGCCGGCGGCGTCAACACCGCCTGGCTCGATGCCGCGGTCGAAGACATGGAAGCGCATGCCCTGGCGCTCAATCCCGACCTGCGCGAGAGCATGTACAACGCGCGCATCGCGCAGCAGGAAACGCGGCGTGCCATGCTGCGCTTCTTTCCCGGGCTGTCCTTCAACTACGCGCACAAGAGCAGCGACGACGAGTTCCTCGTCCACCAGGCCTGGAACGAGGCCGGCGCCCAGATCTCCTTCAACCTGCTCGGCCTGATTTCCGCGCCGGCACAGATGCGGCTGGCAGAGGCCGGGGTCGCGCTCGCCGACCAGAAACGCGTGGCCACCCAGATGGCGGTGCTCACCCAGCTCCACATCGCCCGCCTGCAATATGCCAACGCCGCGCGCCAGTTCGAGCGCGCCGACGCCATCGCCGGCGTGGATTCCCGCATCACCGAGCACGTGGCCAACCAGGAAGAGGCGGAAAAGCAGACCAAGCTCGAACGCGTCTCCCAGCAGACCGCCTCCATCCTCTCCGCCCTGCGCCGCTACCAGGCCCTGTCCAACACCCACGCCGCCGCCTCCCGGCTGCAGGCGACCCTCGGCCTCGAGCCCACCGTGGAAGGCAGCGACGGCATGCCGCTCGCCGAACTGACCGCCGCGGTCGCGCGCTCGCTCCAGGCGTGGGAGTCCGGCAAACTGCCCGCGCTGCCCGAAGTGGCCGCCGCGCCGGCGCAGGAATAAGCGCGCATGGCCTATTCCGCACGCATGTCGGGCGCCGGCGTCGTGCGCCGCGCTGGTTTTCCGCGCCTGAGCGTGGCCCTGACGGCCGCCGTCCTCGCCTCGGGCGCGGCCCTCGCCGCACCCGAGGCCAAGCGCGGGCCGGCACCCTCGACCCCGCCGGCCGCCGCGCTCGCTTTCTCGCCCAGCGCACTCGACAAGCGCGAGATCCGTGCCCAGCTCATGCCGCGCCGCTACACGACGCTCGCGGCCGAGATCGGCGCCAAGATCAACCGCCTGCCCGTGCCCGAAGGCGGTCGCTTCAAGGCCGGCCAGGCCCTGGTCAGCTTCGACTGCAGCCTGCAGCAGGCCCAGCTCAACAAGGCCAAGGCGGCGCTCGGTGCCGCGGAAAAGACCTTCGGCGCCAACAAGCGCCTCGCCGAGCTCAACTCGGTAGGCAAGGTCGAGCTGGAGCTGTCGGAGGCCGAGGTCGACAAGGCCCGCGCCGAGGTCGCCGCCAACGCCGCCGTCATCGCCAAGTGCGCCGCCACCGCCCCCTTCGACGGGCGTGTCGCCGAGCAGAAGGTGCGCGAGCAGCAGTACGTGCAGCCCGGCCAGGCCCTGCTGGAGATCCTCGACGACTCGCAGCTTGAGCTCGAATTCATCGTCCCCAGCCGCTGGCTGGTGTGGCTCAAGGCAGGCACCCCCTTCCAGGTCGCGATCGACGAGACCGGCAAGGCCTACCCCGCCAAGGTCCAGCGCATCGGCGCGCGCGTCGACCCCGTCAGCCAGTCGGTGAAACTCTCCGCCACCATCGCCGGCGAGTTCGACGAGCTCATCGCCGGCATGAGCGGCCAGGTCCTGATGGCGCCGCCCGCCGCCGAATAAATCCTCGTGGAGTAAGAACAACATGAACCGCATCTACCGCTCCGTCTGGAACGAACTCACCCGCACCTTCGTGGCCGTCGCCGAAACCGTCCGCAGCCGCGGAAAGCCCACTTCGAGCCGGCGCGACGCCGCAGGCGGTCCGGCTGAGCCGGCGGGCGACCATCCGGCGGGGGCATGCGAGGCGATGCCCGCGTCACGCCCCAAGCGCCGCCTGGGCAGCTCCCTGCTGCGGCCCCTGGCGCTGGAGCAGCGGTTCATGTTCGACGGGGCGGCGGTGGATACGGCGGTGGCGGCGTTTGTCGATCACGCCATCCCGGATACGGCCCAGGCGGATGGGCTCCACGACACGGCGGTCGATGCGGTGCCGCCGGCGATGGTGGCGCGCGAGGCG
>JANJTU010000279.1 GCA_024710965.1 Thauera sp.
TAGAAGCCGGTGAGGCAGTTGAACAGCGTGGTCTTGCCGGCGCCGTTGGGGCCGATGATGCCGGTGATCTTGCCGGCCGGCACTTCCAGCGACAGGTCGTCGATCGCGGTGAGGCCGCCGAAGCGCATGGTCAGGTTGCGCGCCGACAGCAGGGTGGCGGGTGTCGTCATCGCGCGGTCCCCCCGGTCGTGGTGGTCTTGCCGAGCGCGTTCAGGCGCACCGTCGGTTCGCGGTGGGCGAGCAGGCCGCCCGGGCGCCACACCATGATCAGCACCATCGCCAGGCCGAACAGCAGCATGCGGTACTCGGCGAAGTTGCGCCCGAACTCGGGGATCAGCACCAGCAGCGTGGCCGCCAGCACCACGCCCATCTGCGAGCCCATGCCGCCGAGCACGACGATGGCGAGGATGATCGCCGACTCGGTGAAGACGAAGCTCTCGGGCGAGATGAAGCCCTGGCGCGCGGCGAAGAACACCCCGGCGAAACCGCCCAGCATGGCGCCGATGGCGAAGGCCGAGAGCTTGATGTTGGTCGTGTTCATGCCCATCGCCTGGCAGGCGATCTCGTCCTCGCGCAGCGCCTCCCAGGCGCGGCCGACGGGCAGCTTCCTCAGTCGCGAGACGAAGGCGTGGGTGAGCAGCGCGAGCACCAGAATCAGGTAGTAGAGGAAGATCAGGCGGTGCATCGGCGAGAACTCGAGGCCGAAGAAGCCGGCGAAGTTCTGCCCGCCTTCGGGCGCGCTGCGGCTGAAGTCGAGGCCGAAGAAGCTCGGCCGCGGGATCGAGCTGATGCCGTTCGGGCCGCCGGAGAGCTCGGTCCAGTTCACCAGGATGATGCGCACGATCTCGCCGAAGCCCAGCGTGACGATGGCGAGGTAGTCGCCGCGCAGGCGCAGGATCGGGTAGCCGAGCAGGATGCCGAAGCTCGCCGCGAGCGCACCGGAGACCGGCAGCGCCTCCCAGAAGCCCCAGCCGAACTGGGTGGACAGCAGCGCGTAAGAGTAGGCGCCGACGGCGTAGAAGGCGACGTAGCCGAGGTCGAGCAGGCCCGCGAGGCCGACGACCACGTTCAGGCCCCAGCCGAGCATGACGTAGATCAGCACCGTGGTCGCGGTGTCGACGACGTAGCGGTTGCCGGAGAACATGATCGGCAGGGCCACCGCGGCGCCGAGCGCGACCCAGCCGAGCAGGTTCACCACCTTCTGCGCGCCGCTCGCGCGCTCGGTCGCGGTGGCGGTGCTGGCACGGTCGCGGGCGAGCTTGCGGTTGCGCAGCTGGTCGAGCGCCCAGCGCAGCGCCAGCCGCCCGGCGAAGGCGGCGGCGACGGCGACGGCGAGGAGGCCGAAGCGGGTGTCGACCGCGAGCCGGCCGCCCACATCGACCGTGGTCAGGCCGATCAGCGGCACGCCCAGCACGAGGCTGACGAAGGCGACCCAGCCGGCGTCGCGCAGACGCTCGGCGGCGGTCATTTCATGACGGGCAAAGACGACGGCGCTCATCAGACCTTCTCCACTTCAGGCCGGCCCAGCAGACCGGAGGGGCGCAGCATCAGCACCAGGCAGAGGATGCCGAAGGTGGCGACATCCTTGTATTCGGCCCACAGATAGGCGGCCCAGAAGGACTCGATCAGGCCGATCAGCAGGCCGCCGAGCATGGCGCCGGGCAGCGAGCCGATGCCGCCCAGCACCGCGGCGGTGAAGGCCTTGATGCCGGCGAGAAAGCCGATGAAGAAGTCCACCACGCCGTAGTACACCGTGACCATCACCCCGGCCACCGCGGCGAGCGCGGCGCCGAGCATGAAGGTGAGCGAGATCGTGCGGTCCACGTTGACCCCGAGCAGGCCCGCCATCGTGCGGTCCTGCTCGCAGGCGCGCTGCTGGCGGCCGAACGGGGTCTGCGTGATCATCCAGGTGAAGGCGCTCATCAGCACCACGGTGGTGACGATGATCAGCAGCTGGCTCCAGCCGATCTGCACGGTGAAGCCGGGTGCGTCCCACAGCACGACGCCGCCTTCGAGCACCGGCGGAATCGGCTTCACGCGCGCGCCCTGGGTCAGCTGCACGCTGTTCTGCAGGAAGATCGACATGCCGATCGCCGAGATCAGCGGCGCGAGCCGGGTCGAGCCGCGCAGCGGGCGGTAGGCGGTGCGCTCCACCGCCCAGCCGTAGGCCGAGGTGAAGAAGATCGACACGATCAGGACGAAGGTGAGCGCGAGCGGGATCGAGGTGACGTCCGCCGCGGCGAGGAGGGTGAAGGCGGTGACGGCGATGAACGCGCTCACCATGAAGATGTCGCCGTGGGCGAAGTTGATCATGCCGATGATGCCGTACACCATCGTGTAGCCGATCGCGATCAGCCCGTACATGGCGCCGAGCGTCAGCCCGTTGATCAGTTGTTGAAGTGCGTAGGCCACGATGTCTCCTGCGGTGGCGCCGCACGACGGCCGGCCGGAGGAGTCCGGCACGGACGTGCGCAGGTTGTGGTTTTGTCAGCCCTGGGTGCCTGGCCGGCGCCGGCGGCCGGTGGTGGCCGCGGCGCCCGCGAGGCGTTGGCAAACCGCAGCGCCGGGCCGAGGCTCCGCCGGCGGCCCGCTGCAGCTTAGTTGGCGCTCGGTTGGCGCTCAGTTGGCATAGTCGTACTTGCCGCCCTGCCAGCGATAGACGACGAAGCCGGGCGCCTTCTGGTCGCCCTTGGCGTCGAAGGCGAGCTCGCCGATCACGGTCTTGAACGTGCCGCCGCGCATCGCCTTCTCGAGGTCGGCGTACTTGGTGCTCTTGGCCGCGCTCGCCGCCTGCTCGAACAGCTGCATCGCGGCGTAGGCATAGAGCACGTAGCCTTCGGGCTCGACCTTGGCGGCGCGGAACTTCTCCACCACCGGCGCCGCGTCCGGGTTCTTGCGCGGGTCGGGCGAGAACGTGAACATGACGTTGTCGGCGGCCGGGCCGGCGGCGGTGACGAGCTCGGAGTTGGTCATCGTGTCGCCGCCCATCACCGTGAGCTGCAGGCCGGCCTGCTGCGCCTGGCGCAGGATCAGCGCGACCTCGGTGTGGTAGCCGCCATAGGCCACGACCTCTACGCCGGCCTGCTTGAGCTTGGTGACGATGCCCGAGTAGTCCTTCTCGCCGGCGGTGATCGACTCGCGCAGCGTGGGCTTGACCCCCTTGCCTTCCATCGCCTTCGCCATCTCGTCGGCAAGGCCCTTGCCGTAGGCGCTCTTGTCGTCGACCACGGCGACCTTCTTGCCCTTGAACTTGTCGGCGATGTAGCTGCCCGCGACCAGGCCCTGCTGATCGTCGCGGCCCATGATGCGGAAGATGTTCTTCAGCCCGCGCTCGGTGACCTGCGGGTTGGTCGACACCGTCGCCATCGGGATGTCGGCCTCGTTGTAGACCTCGGAGGCCGGGATCGTCGAGCTCGAGCACCAGTGGCCGTGCATGAAGACGATCTCGCGGTTGACCATGGTGTTGGCGACCGACACCGCCTGCTTCGGGTCGCAGGCGTCGTCGCCCACTTCCAGCTTCAGCTTCTCGCCGAGCACGCCGCCGCGGGCGTTGATGTCGGTGATCGCCATCTCCGCGCCCTTGCGGATCTGGTCGCCAGCCGAGGCGTACTGGCCGGTCATCGGGCCGGCGATGGCGACCGACAGGTCGGCCAGCGCGGCGGTGGAGAAGCTGCCGAGCGTGAGGCAGGCAGCGGCGAGCAGGGTCTTTTTCATGTGGTCGGTCTCCAGTGTTGCTGTGGTTTTGGCGGCGCGCCGTCGTGGCGCGCCGTCGGGTGGCGTTTACGCTCGCGTAAGGTAAGCGAAATGCGCCGGCTTGCCATCCGTGATGCCCCTATCCACGGGGCTTCCGGCGGTGCTGCGGGGTGCTGCCATTGCACTACCCTCCTGTCGCTACGCGACACCCTGCCCGAGGGAGGGGCGCGCCTCCTTCGGGCGGCCGGGCGGCGGCGCTCATGACTCCATCGCCATCAGGCTGGCGTTGCCGCCGGCGGCTGCGGTGTTGATGCTGACGGTGCGTTCGTGCACCAGGCGGCAGGGGTCGTAGTCGGGCTGCGGCCGCAGCAGCGCCACGATGGGGCCGGGGCGGGCGGCGAGGCGGGCCTGCCAGGCGTCGGCCTCGGTGTCGCTGCCGTCGAGGAGGAGGGCGCCGAAGGCTTCGTCGAACCAGGTGGCGGTCGGCACCAGGTGCGCGCGCAGCGCTTCGGGCAGGGCGTCGCGCAGCGCGCGCGCGGCCGGTTCGTCGTCGACCAGCAGGCGGTTGCCGGTGGCGAGCGCGACGAGGAGCTGGTGCAGGCGCCCGGCGGTGGTGGTGGCGATGCCGGCCACGCTGCCGCGGGCGACGAAGCGCAGGCTGTTGTCCTCGCCGGTGGGGCCGGGCAGGCTCAGGCGCAGGCCGCTGATGCGGCGCGCGCGGCAGGCGTCGGCGCGGTCGCGCAGCACGCTCAGCTCGTCGCCTTCGAGCAGGGCGCGGCCGGCGCCGTCGAGCCAGGCGACGCAGTGCTCGAAGGCCGCGCCGGCGTCGTCGGGCGTGGGGCGTTCGACGGCGAGCGCGCCATGGGCGAGCGCCGGCCCCGGGCTGCGGCGCAGCAGGCGGTGCAGGTAGAGCGGCCCGCCCGCCTTGGGCCCGGTGCCCGACAGGCCTTCGCCGCCGAAGGGCTGCACGCCGACCACCGCGCCGATCATGTTGCGGTTGACGTAGAGGTTGCCGACGTGGGCGCGGTCGACGACGTGGGCGACGGTTTCGTCGATGCGGGTGTGCACGCCCATCGTCAGGCCGTAGCCGCTGGCGTTGAGGGCGTCGATCAGGCCATCGAGCTCGGCGGCGCGGTAGCGCAGCACGTGCAGGATGGGGCCGAACTGCTCGCGGCCGAGGCGGGCGAGGGCGTCGACGCCGCCGAGCTCGATGAGGGTCGGTGCGACGAAGGTGCCGCGGCCGCAAGCGAGCGGCAGCGGCAGGCGGGTGACGTGCGCGCCGCGGGCCTGCATCGCGGCGACGTGGGCCTCGAGCCCGGCCTGGGCCTCGGCGTCGATGACCGGGCCGATGTCGGTGCGCACGTCGGCCGGGTCGCCGACGCTGAGCTCGGTGAGCGCGCCGCGCAGCATCTCGAGCACGCGCTCGGCGACCTCGTCCTGCAGGCACAGCACGCGCAGCGCCGAGCAGCGCTGGCCGGCGGAGTCGAAGCTGGAGGCGAGCACGTCGGCGACGACCTGCTCGGCGAGCGCGGTGGAGTCGACGATCATCGCGTTCTGGCCGCCGGTCTCGGCGATCAGCGCCACGTTGCCGCCGCGCCCGGCGAGGCTGCGGTTGATCAGCGCGGCGACTTCGGTGGAGCCGGTGAACATCACCCCGCACACGCGCGGGTCGGCCACCAGCGCGGCGCCGACGGTCTCGCCGCGGCCGGGCAGCAGCTGCAGCGCGGCCGCGGGCACGCCGGCCTCGCGGAACAGGCCGACCGCGGCGGCGGCGATCAGCGGCGTCTGCTCGGCGGGCTTGGCGAGCACCGGGTTGCCGGCGGCGAGCGCCGCCGCGACCTGGCCGGTGAAGATCGCGAGCGGGAAGTTCCACGGGCTGATGCACAGCACCGGGCCGAGCGCGGGGTGGGTGGCGTGGTCGAAGCCGCGCGCCTGCTGCGCGTAGTAGCGGCAGAAGTCCACCGCCTCGCGCAGCTCGGCGACCGCGTTCGCCCAGGACTTGCCCGCCTCGCGGATCGCCAGCGCCAGCAGCTGGTCGGCGTCGCGCTCCATGAGCTCGGCGGCGCGCTCGAGGCAGGCGGCGCGCTGCGCGGCGGGCTGTCGCGCCCAGCCGGCCGCGGCGCTCGCGGCGGCGGCGAGCGCGGCCTCGACGTCGATCAGGCCGGCTTCGACGACGCTGCCCACCTGCTCGGAGGCGTCGGCCGGGTTCGTCACCGGCCGCGCCTGTCCGGCGGCGGGGGCGGCATCGGTGTCGAGCAGCGGTGTGGCCCGATGCGGGCGCGTGCGGCTGTGCGCGAGTGCGGCGGCGATGCGTGCGCGCACCGGCTCGCTGGCGAGGTCGTGGCCGGCGGCGTTGCGCCGCTCGGCGCCGTACAGCTCGGCCGGCAGCGGGATGCGCGGGTGGGGCGCGCCGGCGAGCGGTTGCGCCTCGTCCACCGGGTCGGCGATCAGCTCGTCGATGGCGACGTTCTCGTCCACGATGCGGTTCACGAAGCTGGTGTTGGCGCCGTTCTCGAGCAGGCGGCGGACGAGGTAGGCGAGCAGGGTCTCGTGGCTGCCGACCGGGGCGTAGATGCGCACCAGGCGGTGGCGGTCGGCGCGGCCGACGATCTGGTCGTAGAGCGGCTCGCCCATGCCGTGCAGGCACTGGAATTCGTAGTCGCCCGGCTGCCAGGTGCGGCCGTCGGCGGCGGCGAGGTGGAAGATCGCCGCCAGCGAGTGGGCGTTGTGGGTGGCGAACTGCGGGTAGATCACGTCGCGCGCGGCGAGCAGCTTCTTCGCGCAGGCGAGGTAGGACACATCCGTGTACACCTTGCGCGTATACACCGGGTAGCCGGCCAGGCCGTCGATCTGCGCGCGCTTGATTTCGGCGTCCCAGTAGGCGCCCTTGACCAGGCGCACCATCATGCGCTGCCCGCTGCGGCGGGCGAGGTCGATGACGAAGTCGAGCACCTGCGGCGCGCGCTTCTGGTAGGCCTGCACCACGAAGCCCAGGCCGGTCCAGCCGGCGAGCGCGTCGTCGAGCGCGAGCGCCTCGAGCAGGTCGAGCGAGATGTCCAGGCGG
>JANJTU010000290.1 GCA_024710965.1 Thauera sp.
CAAGAAGGAGGTGCGCCGCCGCACCACGCTGATCGGCGCGCTGCTGCTCAAGTTCGGCTACGGCGACGGCCTCATCTGCGGCACCTACGGCATGCACCGCCTGCACCGCGAGTTCGTCGAGGACGTGCTCGGCCGCCGCGAAGGGGTGGACCACCTGTATACGGTCAACCTGCTCAGTCTGCCCGGCCGCACGCTCTTCCTCGCCGACACCTACGTCAACTACGACCCCACGCCCGAGCAGGTGGTCGAGATGACGCTGCTCGCCGCCGAGGAGATGAAGCGCTTCGGCATCGAGCCGCGCATCGCGCTGCTGTCGCATTCGTCCTTCGGCTCGGCCGATTCGCCGACCGCCGCGAAGATGCGCACCGCGATGCGCATGCTGCACGAGCGCCATCCCGAGCTGCAGGTCGAAGGCGAGATGCACGGCGACTCGGCGCTCGACGCCCGCCACCGCCTGCAGATCTTCCCCAACGCGAAGATGCGCGAGGACGCCAACCTGCTCATCTTCCCGACCCTGGACGCGGCCAACATCGCCTTCAACCTGCTCAAGAACGCGGCAGGCAGTGGCATGACGGTGGGGCCGATCCTGCTCGGCGCCTCCAAACCGGTGCATATCCTGACCCCGTCGGCGACCGTGCGCCGCATCGTCAACATGACCGCGCTTACCGTCGTCGAAGCGGGGCAGGGCGAATGAGCGACGGCCCGCCCCGGCGCGGCAAGGCGCCGGGCCGGGGCCGCCCGGGAGCCGCCGCCCGCCGGCGGCTTTTTTGTATCAGCGTGTGCCCGTTGCGGGCATTCGTGGGAGAATTTCGTACTGCTTCACGAAACAGCTTCAAAAAATCTTGCCATCCACTTAATTTTGCTAAAAATTAAGTGGACATCGTCTCATAGCGCGCCGCCTGCCATGAAGCCACGTTCCCTGCTTGCCGCCATCGCGACCGGCTTTTTGCTGATGCATCCGGTTGCAAATCCGGCGTTCGCTGCGACCACGAAGGCCGCCGTTGCCAAAGCCAGCCAGAGCAAGGCAACGGCCGGCAAGACGACCCGGAAGGCATCGGTGAAGGTAAAGCGCAAGGCCAAGGTCGCCTCCAAGCGCTCGGCCCGTGCCGCGACCAAGGCCGCCGCCATCGGCATGGCCGGTGCGCCCCTCGCGCTCGACGCCAACGGGCTGCCCGAGCTTGGCTCCAGCGCCTTCTACATCGTCAATCAGGCCACCGGCGACGTCCTCCTCGAACGCAACAGCGCCGCGGTGCTGCCGATCGCCTCGATCACGAAGCTGATGACGGCGATGGTCGTCCTCGACGCCGAGCAGAGCCTGACCGAAGAACTGGTGATCTCGGCCGACGACATCGACACGCTCAAAGGGACCGGCTCGCGCCTGTCGCTCGGCACCAGGCTGAGCCGCGAGGAAATGCTGCAGCTGGCCTTGATGTCGTCGGAGAATCGCGCCGCATCGGCGCTCGCCCGCCACTACCCGGGCGGGGAGCAGGCCTTCATCGAGGCGATGAACGTCAAGGCGCGCCTGCTCGGCCTCTGGAACACGCGCTTCTTCGACAGCACCGGCCTCAACCCGGGGAATGTGTCGAGCCCGCGCGACCTCGCCAAGATGGTTTCCGCATCCGCCTCCTACCCGCTGATCCGCGCCTTCTCGACCACCGCCGAGCGCCACGTGGACGTGCGCGGGCGCATGCTGCGCTTCGGCAATACGAACTCGCTGGTGAAGAGTCCGGAATGGGAAATCAGCGTCTCCAAGACCGGCTACATTTCCGAAGCCGGGCGCTGTCTGGTGATGCAGGCCTGGCTGCAGCAGCAGCCGGTAGTGATGGTGCTGATGGACTCCAACGGCCGCTACACCCGCACCGCCGACGCCAAGCGCGTGCGCCAGTGGCTCGAGCAGTCCGCCGCGCAGCGCCTGGCGGTGGCGCCCAAGCGGGCGGAAGGCTGAGGCGGCGGTTACGGTCGCGGCGCCCGCGCCGCGCTGAAACGGTTCGCGCTCAGGTTGTGCGCGGTGGCGTGTAGCCCAGCGAGCGCGAGATCTCGTCCGCGGTTTCGCGCACCAGCGGCGCCCAGTCCGGATTGAAGCGTTCCGACGGCGTCGACAGCGACAGGCCGGCGATCAGCTCGCCGCTGTCATTGCGAATGCCGGCGGCGATGCAGCGCACGCCCGCTTCCACCTCGTCGAGGTCGAAGGCTACGCCGTGGCGGCGCACGCGATCGAGTTCCTTTTCCAGCACCGGCAGGCTCGTGATCGAGGCCGGCGTGGACGGCGGCAGGTTGGTGCGGCGGGCGTAGTCGCGGATGCGCTCGGGGCCGTCCTCGACCAGGAACAGCTTGCCGGTGGCCGTCGTGTGCAAGGGCGCGCGCGCGCCCACGATGTGCACCACCCGCACCGACGAGCGGCCGCTCGAGGTGCGCTCCACATAGACGATCTCGTCGTCGGCGCGGATGCCCAGGTTCACGCTCTCGCCGGTGGCCGCATGCAGCTTCAGCATCAGTGGCATCGCGGTGTCGCGCAGCGAGATGCGCGACTTCACCAGGCTGCCCAGTTCCAGCAGGCGGATGCCCAGCCGATAGACACCGGCGTCCGAACGCTCGACGAAACCGCTCTGCGTCATCGCGCCGAGGATGCGGTGTGCGGTCGACGGGTGCAGGCCGGTCTCCAGCGCCAGTTGCTTCAGCGGTACCGGGTCCGCATGCTGGGCAAGCACGTCCAGCAGCTTCATCATGCGTTCGATGACCTGGATCGGGTTCTTGGCTTCGCTGGCCGCGGGTGCGGCGGCGGTGAGGATCTTTCGGGCGGGCACGAGGGACTGCGATCTTTGTGTTAAGAGTGGAATATCAATGGTAACCGTAGGACGTGATTTCGCCTAGTGAAATGCGTTGTCGATTGGTGAAGGATTCCCGCCGACGATATACTTTGGCCGCAATACTCGATGCCCGGCTCGTGCCGGGCCTTTCATTTAGCTGCCGGCGCGGTCCCATCGTGTGCGCCGGCGAGGCTTCGATGCATTGCAGGAAATCTCGATGAGCCTTGCCCTGATCGTGCTGTTGCCCTTCATCGGCGCGCTGTTGCCGGCGCTGATGATCCGTGCGGGGCGCAACGCCTGCGCGACCAGCACCTTTACGATCAGCCTGCTCGCCTTCGTGCTGCTGCTGTCGCATGCGCCGGCGGTGTTCCGCGGCGAGGTGCTGCGCGCGGGCTGGGACTGGCTGCCCGGCCTGGGGCTGAATGCCAACTTCTTCCTCGACGGCCTCGGTTTCTTCTTCGCCGCGCTGATCCTCGGCATCGGCCTGCTGATCATCGCCTACGCCCGCTTCTACCTGGCGAAGGAAGATCCGATGGGCACCTTCTACAGCTACCTGCTGCTGTTCCAGGGCGCGATGGTGGGCATCGTGCTGTCGGACAACGTGCTGCTGCTGCTGGTGTTCTGGGAACTCACCAGCCTGTCGTCTTTCCTGCTGATCGGCTACTGGAAGCACCTGCCCGAAGGCCGCCAGGGCGCGCGCATGGCGCTCGCGGTGACCGGTGCCGGCGGCCTGGCAATGATCGCCGGCATGCTGATCCTGGGCGACATCGTCGGCTCCTACGACCTCAGCGACATCCTCGACGCGCGCGAGGCGATCCAGGCCTCGCCGCTCTACCTGCCGGCCCTGCTGCTGATCCTCGCGGGCTGCTTCACCAAGAGCGCGCAGTTCCCCTTCCACTTCTGGCTGCCGCACGCGATGGCGGCGCCGACACCGGTGTCGGCCTACCTGCATTCGGCGACGATGGTGAAGGCGGGCATCTTCCTCCTCGCGCGCATGTGGCCGGCGCTGGCGGGCACGCCGGAATGGTTCTACCTCGTCGCCACCACCGGCCTGGTGACGATGCTGGTGGCGGCCTTCATCGCCCTGTTCAAGGACGACCTGAAGGGCCTGCTGGCGTATTCCACCGTCAGCCACCTCGGCCTGGTGACCATGCTGCTCGGTTTCGGCACGCCGATGGCGGCCGTGGCGGCGGTGTTCCACATCCTCAATCACGCCACCTTCAAGGCCGCGCTGTTCATGAACGCCGGCATCATCGACCACGAGGCCGGCACGCGCGACATCAAGCGCCTGGGCGGCCTGCTGCACCTGATGCCGGTCACCGCCACGCTGGCCATGGTCGCGGCAGCGTCGATGGCGGGGCTGCCGCCGCTCAATGGCTTCCTGTCCAAGGAA
>JANJTU010000313.1 GCA_024710965.1 Thauera sp.
CCGGCGCGAGCTGCTGGACGAGGTCTCGGGTGCGCTGGGTCAAATCAGCGCCGGGCGCACCGACTCGCGGATCCTGTCCGAGATCGTCGGTGCGACGGTCAAGCCCAGCGGTGACGCCGCCGACCCCGGGCTCGACATCGACCCCTCGCTGTCGCTGAGCGCGTTGGCGCGCCTGGGCGTGAAGCACCTGGCCCTGTCGCGCATCAAGGGCAGGGCGCAGATCCTGTTCGACGTCTACGGCAAGGCGATGAAGATCCGCAACTACCACAGCCTGCTGGGGCGGCGCTTCGGCACGGCGATCACGCGCGACGAGCTGAACGGCTACCGCCTGTACGCACGGGCCGCCGAGCGTCTGTCGGGGATCAGGCGGGCCGGGCCGGGGGAGGGGGCGGCGTGAGCGGCGGGGGCGCGGCCGGAGTCGCTGATCTACAAGTACGCGTGGTCGAACTGGTATCGCGGACTCGGGCTGCTGGCGACGGACGTGCACGGCGCCGGTGGCGACCTGCGCGGGGACTTCGTCTCCAACCGGGTCGATTTCGACAAGCGCGGCGAGATCATGGGCGAGAGCCGTGAGATCCTGCGCGCGGCGTGGCGACTCCTTCGAGCACCACGGCAAGGCAGTGCCAAGTGCCCGTCGGCGTCGTCATCTCCGATCCGAAGAGTCTGGATATCATTGGCCGTGCGCGTTGATCCATTACGAATGGGCTTGCGCTCGGCCATCTACATTGAGGAATGGGAAATGCAGCCAGCATTGGCACGTCCGGAGCTCGCACGACTGGCGCTCGCCTGTCTCGACCTGACCTCGCTCAGGTCCGACGACACCGACGCAGGCATCGAAGCCTTGGCGGCGCGAGCGAAGACGCCGTACGGCGTGCCGGCGGCGCTATGCGTCTATCCGCGCTTCGTACCCGTGGCCAGGCACGCACTAGCGCAGCATGGGCTCGCCGGCGTGCACGTTGCGACGGTGGTCAACTTTCCGCACGGCACGGGCGAGGCCGATGCGGTGGCCGACGAGGTGCGCCAGGCGATCGCGTCCGGCGCGGACGAGATTGACGCGGTGCTGCCGTGGCGTGCTCTGCTGGCGGGCGATGCGCAGCGGGCCATCGACGTGCTGCGGCGCTGCCGCCAGACCTGCGACGCCCGCGGCACCCCCATCTTGCTGAAGGTGATTCTGGAAACCGGTGAACTGCGCGAACCCCGCTGGATCCGTGCCGCGGCGGAGTTGGCGATCGAGGCGGGGGCCGATCTCCTCAAGACCTCGACCGGCAAGGTGCCGGTCAACGCCACCCCCGCGGTGGTGGCGTGCGTGCTCGAGGTGATCCGCGCCGGCAATGGGCGGGTCGGGCTGAAGGTCTCCGGCGGGCTGGCCACGCTCGAAGACGTGGAGCGTTATGTGGCGCTCGCCGCGCAGGCCTGCGGCGCGCCGTGGCTGGCGCCGCAGCACCTGCGCTTCGGTGCGTCGAGCCTGCTGCCGGTCCTGCTTGCGGTGCTCGACGGCGTGCCGACATCCGCCCGGCGCGGATTCGACAGGAACACTGCGTCCGGTCCCGGATGCTCGAAGCCGTGGGCGTAGTCGAACCGCGCGCACTCTGCGCGAGATAGGCGGCGAGTGTCAGAAGCAAGGGCACAACACGCAGCTTCATGGTCACGTCCCCATCGCGATCCAAAATCTCGTGAGCCCGCAGTCGTTCCAAACCCGCACATCGGTCACACGGTACCTTGCCATCCTGAGCTCGTCGGTAAGCAATTCCCACACAGAGGATTTCCACTGGAAAGCGGTAGCGGTCCGCGGGCGCGCCGTGAGCTCGAGTGGCAATCCCGGCGGGGTCTGCTCTTGGCAGCGGCATCGTCCGCATCGTCATGCAATTGCTCGAGCGTGACACCGTTGCCGATGGAAACAATCGCAATGGCTTTGGCGGCGATGAGAAGTATTCCTATTTGCGTTAGTATGGCGGCAGCCAGCGCTTCTCGCCGCCCGCGAACGCTTCGGCGGGCGCCGACGGGAGGCCCGCGGGCGAGCGGTGCGGAACGGGCACCGGGCAGAGAACAAACTTCGACGGGGATGTCGCGCTCATGGAACATGACCAAATCGAAACCCCTTGCGCCTTCGGTCTGCTGGCGGCCACGGTCGCGCTCATGACCCGATATGCCGATCCGGCGCCGGACGCCACGGTCGACATCGACAAGATGCGCAACCTGCTCGCGCGCAAGATCGTTTCCAACCTGTTCTTTCTGCAGCATCACCCCTCCGTGCCGCCCAGCTTCGGTCAGGTCATGGCGCAGGCCCGCGAGCACTGGGCGGGTATCGCCCGGCAGCCGGGGGTGGCGTGCGCGCCGGAGACCTCGGTTGCGCTGCATTGAGTGTCCTTCACCGGCATGGAGGTGACCATCGAATGTTTCCCCAATTTCCGCCGCCTGGCCGACGAGCACCGGGTCGTGCTCGGCCACGTCGGCGCGATGCAGCGGCGTTGCAGCGAACTGGTGGCATCCCAGGCGGCCGAGGTCGAAAGCCTGGAGGGTGAGGTCATGCGCCTTCGCGCGCAACTGATGAAGGCGGTTCTCTGCGTGGGTCGGGAGCAATCCGGGGCGAGCTTCGCCAGAAGGCGCGGCGGTTGAAGTCCTACGGCTTGCCGTTCAGGTAGGCGGAGGGGAAAGGGGGGATGCTAGTGAATTCAGCAATTCGACGGCTGGCGGCGGCCATCGTCGCGATGTTGCTGGTGCTCCAGGGCGCTGCGTGGGCAGGGCAGCACGGTGCGGGAATCCTGCTGCTCGCGCACGGCGCGCATGCCGGGCACGGGCAACATGCTCCGGTCGGTGTGTGGAACCAGAACGTCGAGCAATTGGCACGCAGCCTCGACGCACGGCGACCGACGGAGGTCGCCTTCGGCATGGCTGATCCGGTGGCGATCCAGGCCGCGGTCAATCGCCTGGAACGCAGGGGCATCAGCCGGGTCGCGGTGGTGCCCCTGTTCGTGTCGTCGCACAGCCCCATCATCGGCAACTTCAGGTACATCCTCGGGCTGCAGCCGACGCTGGCAAGGACGACGCGGCTGCGTCACCTCGACCGCGTGTCCAGCGCGGCGGAATTCCGCTTCGCCGGTGCGATGGACGCGCATCCGCTGATCAGTGAGATCCTGCTGGAGCGTGCCTTGGCGGCGACCGCGGACCCGTCCGCGACCACCGTGGTCCTCATCGCCCACGGCCCCAACGACGATGAGGAGAACCGGCTCTGGCTGCGCGACATGAATGCGCACAGCCGCTTCCTGCGCGAGCGCGGCGGGTTCCGCGACGTCACCGTCCTCACCCATCGCAACGACGCGCCCACGGCCGTCAAGGCGGAGGCGCGCGCGGCCTTTCGCCAGCGGGTGGCCGAAGCGGCCCGGGCCGGGACCGCCGTGGTCGTCCCCCTGCTGCTGTCGGCGGGGGGCATCGAGGCCGAGGTCGAAGCCGACCTGAACGGCCTGGCGTACCGCTTCGCCCAGCCGCTCATGCCGCATCCCACGCTCGAACGTTGGGTCGAGGCCCAGGCGGCCGCGCTTCTCGAACGCAGCGCCCGCGCCGCCGAGTGATCGACCGCCGGTGACGAGGGAAGGCGGGTGCCTGGCTGGCTGGGTACGATGCGCCTCCCTGGCTGGCTTGGCATTGAACGCAAGGTCAGGGCGTCTGCAGCCCCATCGTCTCTCGGCGTCGCGCAGCCGAACGCCGCCGCGCCGCGCGCTTCTTCCACCAGACATAGATCCCGGTCGCCGACAGCATCGCCACCACCAGCCCCATGGCGGAGATCAGGATGCGCCCGGGCAGGCCGAGGATACGCCCCGAGTGCAGCGGAAACTGGGCCTGCACGAAGATGTCCGCGGCGCTGCCGCGCCACGGGATGCGGTCGCCCAGGTAGCGGCCGTCCACGCCGTCGTAGTAGAGCCGCTTGTGGCCGACGCCGCCCGCGCCATGGCCCTCTTCGGGATGGAAGAACTGCACGCCGTAGATGCCGAACTCGCGCGAGTAGAAGATGCTGCCCGCGGGCTCGGCCCAGCCGCGGCGCTGCGCCTCGTCGCGCGCGAGCGCAAGCGCCTCGCGCAAATCGATGCGCGCGGCGATCGGCTGGTGCGGGGCGTTGGGCTGGCGCAGGTCGAAGGGCGAGGGGGTGACGTCGGAGACCAGCGACATCGCCGGGAAGAACACCTCGCGGTAGAGGTTGAGCGAGAAGGCGGTGAAGGCGAGGATGAACAGCAGCGCCCAGGTCCACAGGCTGCCGGCGCGGTGCAGATCGAAGTTGAGCTTGTAGGCGCCGCCGCCCCGGCGTACCTGCCACGACGGCCGCCAGCGCGGCCAGAAGCCGCGTCCGGCCGGCGCCGGTTCGTCGGCCGCCGCGTCGTCCGCGCTGCGCTTCGGCCGGCGCCGTGCCGGCAGGGTGAGCACGGCGCCGGTGAAGCAATCCAGCGTCCACACGAGCGCCACCACCCCCAGCAGCCAGATCCCCCAGCGGTCGCTGCCGCCCATCTCGGGCAGGTGCAGGCTGAAGTGCAGCTTGTAGAGGAAGGAGACGAAGTTCTCGGCTCTGATCGGCCACACCGCGCCCCATTCGCGCTTGCCCTGCTCCTCGCCGGTGGCCGGATCGACGAAGACCTGGTTGAAGCCGGGCTCGAAGAGCCGGCCGGTTTGCGGATTGACGCGCGGTTCGACCCAGAACGCGAGCGTGTGCCGGGGCTCGGCGGCGAGCGGGGTGGAGGTGACCTCGACCTGCGGGTGGCGCGCCTCGAGCTCGGCGGCGAGCGCCAGCGCATCGCGCGCCGGCCCGCTTGCGCGCGCCGCGGTGAGCTGCGGGTTGAGCCACTCGTCCAGCTCGTGGTCCCAGGAGATCACCGCGCCGGTGAGCCCGGCGAGGAACAGGAAGGCCGCCATGAAGAGGCCGGCCCAGCGGTGCAGGAGGACGAACGCGGCGCGCATCGGGGCTTTCCTTACCAGCGGTAGTCGACCGTCAGCACCGCCTTGCGGTGCTGTCCGAACCAGCAGTCGCCGCGGGCGAGGCACACGGCGATGTAGTCCTTGTCGGTCAGGTTGTTCACGTTGAGCGCGAAGCGCCACGGACCGGTCTCGTAGGAGGCCATGGCGTCGAACAGCGTCACGTCGGGCACGAAGACCTTGCCGGTGCCGTCGCCGACCCGCCCGACATAGCGCACCCCGCCACCCAGCCGGAATCCGGGCAGGCCCAGATGGCCGAAGTGGTGCACCGCCCACAGCGAGGTCATGTGCTCGGGAATGCCTTCGAGCTGCTCGTCGGGATCGAGGTCGCTGCCGAAGGCGCTCGCCGAGGCGCGGGCGCGGGTGTAGGTGTAGCTGCCGATCAGGTTCCACGACGCGACGTCGGCCTGGGCCTCGAGCTCGACGCCGCGGATCTTCGCCTCGCCGATCTGGGTGCTGAAATTGACGTTGTTCGGGTCGTTGGCGAGCCGGTTCTTTTCCTTCAGCGAGTAGACGGCCGCGGTGGCCTGGACCGGCAGGGCGGGGGGCTGCCACTTGAGGCCGAGCTCGACCTGTTCGGCGCGCTTGGGTTTGAAGGCGCTGCCCGCGGCATCGGTGCCGGTCACCGGATTGAAGGATTCGGAATAGCTCGCATAGGGCGCCAGGCCCGGCAGGACCTCGTAGACCGCCCCGACGTTGACGCTGGTGGCCGCATCGCGCGCGGTTTCGCCGCCACGCACCGCGTTGCGCACCCGATCGCGGCGCACGCCGACCCGCAGGCTGAGGCGGTCGAACTTCATCTGGTCCTGCACGAGGATGCCGACGCGGTGGATCTCGGTCTCGACCGGCGTCACATTGCCGAGCGAGGGCTCGGGGAAGGTGCCGTAAACCGGGTCGTAGACGTCGAGCGGCGTCGCCGGCTGGTCGACGTCCGCCTGGCTCGCGTCATGGATCATGCCGTCCAGGCCGAACAGCAGCTTGTGCTTGACCGGTCCGGTCTGGAGATCGCCCTGCAGCAGCAGTTCGCTCGTGGTCACTCGCGCGCGGTCGTCGTAGATGTACCACTGGCGGTTCATGTAGCGGCCGTTCGGATCGGCGTTGCCGTCGGCGTCGCGGAAGCCCTCCCACCAGGCGGCGTACATCGACTTCATCACGCCGCGGACGTCGTCATGGCGCAGGTTGTGGCGCAGCAGCCAGTCCTGTCCGAGGCCCAGCGTGGCGGCATAGCCGAAGCGCTCGCGCCAGCCGCCGTAGCGGTCCCAGTCCGGCTCGCCGATGAAGGTGTCGCTCGGAATGCGGCCGTTGGGCGCGCTGCGCAGCGTGCCGTCCAGGCCGAAGAAGGCGTTGGTGTTCTTGCTGCGGTCGTACTGATATTCGCCGTAGAGCGTCAGCGAGTCGGTGGCGTTGGGCTGCCAGGTGAAGGACGGCGCGATGAACTCGCGGCGCTCGTCGGCATGCTCGATCTGCGTACCGCTCTTCTTGCCCAGCGCGACGAGGCGGTAGAGGAGGGTGCCGTCGGCGTCGAGCGGCCCGCTGAGATCGGCATGGACTTCCTTGTGGTCGTGATTGCCGAGCCGCACGCCCGCCTCGCGGAAGGGCTCCGCGAGCGGGCGCTTGGAGACGAGGTTGACCACGCCGCCCGGGTCCATCGCCCCGGCGATGATGGACGACGGACCGCGCAACACTTCGATGCGCTCGTAGGCATACGGCTCGACGCGCACCACGCCGTACCAGCCAGTCAGCGGCATGCGCATGCCGTCGAGGAAGAGGGTGGATTCCTCGCTGCCGCGCAGCGAGATCCAGTCGCCGCGGTTGTCGACGCCGTAGAGTTCGTTGCGCACCCCCGGGGCGTAGCGCAGCGTCTCCTGCAGGTTGGGCGGGGCCTGGTCGCGGATCTGCTCGGCGCTCACCACCGTCACCGCCTGGGGCGTCTCGAGCAACGGCGTATCGGTCTTGGTCGCGGTGCCGGAACGCTTCGCCTGGTAGCCGCGTACCGGCCCCCAGGCGCTTTCGCGGGCGGCATCGGCGCTCACCGTCACGGTGGGGAGGGTCTCCTCGCGCAAGCCTGCGGCCGCGGCGGGCGCGGCCACGGCCGCCTTTCTCACGCCGTAGCCCCGCTCGCCTTTGATGGCCTCGAGCCCGGTGCCCTCGAGCAGGCGGCGGAAGCCTCCCTCCACCGTCGCCGTAGCGCTGAGGCCCGGGCTCGTCTTGCCGGCGGTGAGGCTCGCGTCGATGGCGAGCAGCACCCCGGCCTGGGCGGCGAAACGGTTGAGGGCTTGGTCGAGTGGGCCGGCGGGGACGTCGTAGCGCGCCTCGCCTTGAGCACTCTGGGCGTGGACGGGCAAGGCGGCCGCGCCAGCGCCGGAGGCGAGGCCGGCGACGAGTACGGCGCGCGACAGCGGTCTGAGGGCAAACGCGCGGCGCGCGCGGGAGGCGTGGTGCAGGCGGGACATGCGGATTCCTGTTCGGGATTGATCGGGGAGGCTCGCTGCATGGAGCCCTCAATGGACATCCCGAACGAAAACGAAAAAGCGCTACGGCCGGCCGAAGTTTTCTTGCTGCGTGCGCGATGGAGACCCTGCCGTAGCCCGGATGGAGCGTCAGCGGAATCCGGGAAGCTGGGGTTGTCCCCCGCCCTGTTCCCGGATTCCGGCCTGCGGCCTGCATCCGGGCTACGAGGCTACCGAGCGGCCTGCCGCGCCCGCACCGTGACCCAGTAAGGGGTCGTGTACTCCACCCGCACCGGCAGCGCCTCGGCGAGTGCCGCCAGCACGCGGTCGGTGTCGTCGAGCGGATAGACCCCGGATACCACCAGGTCGGCCACTGCCGGGTCGCAGCGCAGTACGCCCGCCCGGTAGCGGCCGAGCTGGCCGAGGAGCTCGGCGAGCCGCATGCGCTCCGCCACCAGCAGGCCGCGGGCCCACGCGGCCTCGAACGGGTCGGCCGCGGCGCGGCCGTTGATGCTGCGCGAATCGAAGCGGGCTTGCCGTCCGGCATCGAGGCGCTCGCGCAGGCTGGGTGCGCCGCGGGGCGTGATCTCCACCGCGCCCTCGTAGACCGCCACGCGCACGGCCCCGTCGTCGCCCCGCACCGAAAAGCGCGTCCCCAGCGCCTTCAGGCTGCCGTGCCGGGTCTGCACGAGGAAGGCGCGCGCCGGCGTGGCGCCTTCCGCTGCGGTGCTGACGAGGATCTCGCCGTCGTGCAGGACGACGAGGCGCCGCTCGGCATCGAAACGGATGTCGACCGCCGTGGCCGTGTTGAGGCTCACCCGGGTCCCGTCATCGAGCACGATCTCGCGGCGCTCGCCGCCGCGGGTGGCGTGGTCGGCACTCGCCGTCCGCCACTGGGGCGTCTCGCGCAGGCCCAGGCCGAGCACGCCGCCCGCGGCGAGCCAGGCGAGGGCCCGCAGCACGTTGCGGCGGCCGTGGCGCGCGCCGGGGCCGATGTCGGCGCCGGGCAGGCGCAGCACCCGGCTGCCGATGCTCGTCGGCACGGCGGACAGCATGTCGTCCACCCGCTGTACGTCGCGCCAGGCGCGCTCATGGAGCGGGTCGGTGGCGAGCCAGCGGCGGAACGCCGCGCGCTCGTCGGCGCTGACTTCGCCCGACCAGAAGGTGACCTGCCATTCCAGCGCCTGGCGGTGCACCGCCTGCGGGATTGCGCCCGCGTCATGGGGAAAGGCCTCGCCCATCGCGCCCGCTCAGTGCGCCGGCGCCGGGACGGCGGCGCCCTCGTCGAGCGCCGCGTGGCAGGCTTGGGCCGCCTTCAGCATGTACTTGCGCACCGTCGCCAGCGAGATCGACAGGCGCGCGGCGATCTCGCCGTAGGTCAGGCCGTCGAACTGGGAGAGCAGGAAGGTTTCCCGCACCGGGCCGGGGAGGCGGGCGAGCAGCGCGTCGACGCGGACCACGGTTTCGACCACCAAGGCCCGTGTCTCGGGCGAGGGCATGTGCGGCTCGGGCAGCTGCGCCAGGGCCTCCAGGTAGGCTGCTTCCAACTGGCGGCGGCGGTGGAGGTCCACCACCAAGCCCTTGGCGATCTGCGTCAGATAAGCACGGGACTGCGCGGGCGCCGGCAGGCGGCCGGAAACGAGCAGGCGCAGGTAGGTGTCCTGCGCGAGGTCGGCCGCCTGGTGGGAGCAGCCCAGCTTGCGCCGCAGCCAGCCGTGCAGCCAGCCGTGATGGCTGCGGTACAGCTCGGCGATGGAATCGGACGGCAGGCAGGCTTCGCTCATGGCAAGCTCCGGAGAAACGGACCAGGTCTGTCCGGCTGGCTTGCCCGTGGCGGGCTGGCTGGCGGGTCAATCAAGAATGGTTCTTATTTTCGTAGCGATCGCATGCCTCGTCAATGCGTGCCTCCATGCGGCGGCGTCGAGCCGCTCCAACTGCGGGGCGACTCGGCGTCCGGGCAGCCCCAGGATGTGCCTCGAGTGCAGCGGAAAGCGGGCTTGCATGAAGCTCACCCCGGCATGAATGCCGGGGCTTGCGCCCGACCCGCGATCATTGAGGCGGGCCGCCCTGTGCCCGCTCTTCCCGCTGCCGATCCTCGAGGCGCAGCAGGGTGAAGGAGAGTGTGGCCGAATAGCCGATCCGGTCGGTCGTGCATTCGTCGACGCACGCTTCTGCGTGACCGGTCTGAAGCACATTGAGCCCGTCGCCGCCGAGCACGACGTGGGCAACGCCGTCGCCGTCGGTGATGACGGGCGGGGCTGAGTCGGCGTTGACGAAATCGGCGATCACCTTCGCGCCTGGCAGCGGCTCGCCGTGCAGCAGTACGCGGACCGGCAGCGCCTCGCCACGGCCCAGCGTGAGGGGATCGGCCAGCGGCTGGATTTCCAGTGGCAGGCCGAGTCGCCCAGCCGAACCGTCAGGCGGCGCCAGCAGCACACTGGCGAAGCGCAGCAGACGCCAGGTGCGCAGGGCGTCCGGCACGCCGGCGTCGCGGCCACCGGGAAGCCACTGGTCCTCCGTCGTCTGCGTCCACTCGCCGGCGTCAAAGTGCATCGCCAGGCGCGCCACCGCGGGCGCGTGAATCAGCAGCCGCTGCCCCTTGGTCTGGGATCGCCAGTCGACGCGTTCGCCATCCGCCCGCCAGGCGCGGATGGCGGTGATGCGCGCCGGGTCGTAGGCTTCTTCCTCCTTGCCTTCGCCATATACGACTTCCAGCGCCCCGGCACGCTGGACAACCCAGATTCCGTGGGCCTGCGTGGCGGTGCTCGCCAGCAGCAGGCAGGCGTACAGGATCACTCGCGTCATTGACATTCTCCATCCGTCAGAAATCGAGCGTGGCGGAGAGCTGGAACGTGCGCGGCGCACCCGCGATCAGCGTCCCCCAGGTCGAGGCGCCCGACCAGTAGTCCCGGTCGCCGACATTGCGCACGTCGGCGCGCAGTGTCAGCGGCTTGCCGGCCAGCGTGCTCCGGTAGCGTGCGCCCAGGTCCAGCGTCGTCCACGCCGGCAGGCGCCGGGTGTTGGCCTGATCGGCATACTGCTTGCCGCTGTGGAGCACACCGCCGGTCAACGTCAGCCCGGGCAGCAGCGGCACATCCCACTCGGCGTTCAGGGTGACTTGCACGGCCGGCACGCCGACCGCGGTCTTGCCGGTGGTCGCCGCGCTGGCGGTCTTGGTCAATTCGGCGTCAATCCAGGTCGCACCGGCGTACAGGCGCAGATCGTCCCCCACGGCACCGTAGGCGGTCAGTTCCACGCCGCGGTTCCGCTGTTCGCCGTCAGCGGTGAAGCGGTTGCCCGTCAGTTGGCCGCTCGGCCGCGTGATATGGAACACGCTGAGTGTGCTCATCAAGCGGCCATGGTCGACCTTGACGCCGATTTCCTGCTGCCGCGCCTTGTAGGGCGCGAACACCTCGCCGGCATTGCTGGCCGTGTTGGGGGCGGTGTCCCCCTTGCTCAGACCTTCGATGTAGTTGCCATAGAACGAGACCTGCTGCCACGGCCGGATCACCAGCCCCGCCATGGGCGTGACCGCGCTCTTGTCGTAGGAGGAGGTCTTCACCCCGCCGGCACCGAAGTTGTCCGAGCGGATCTGCTGCCGGCGTGCACCGAACATGATCTGCAGCCGGTCGTCGAGCAGTTCCAGGGTGTCGGCCAGCGCGAGGCCGTCCAGGTGATTCTCCGAGAGCTTCGGCACGCTGGCCGGCGCCGCCACGTGCTGGGCGGGCCGGTCGACCGGCGCGTGGAGGTTCGACGTGTAAGCCTGGCCGGCGACGGTGCCCAGGCCGAGGCGATCTTCGTAGCGGCTCCACTGCAGCGTGACCCGATGCTTGACCGGGCCGGTGGTGAAACGGCCGCGCACGCCGGCTTCGGCCGAGCTGCGTTCGACGTCGAAACTGGCGCGCGTCGGGGTCACGGTGGTATCGCCCGCCGCGTTGACGATCACCGGCGTGTTGAAGAAGCGGTCGACTTCGGTGTCGGCGCCTCCGATGGCGGCAAACAGCGACAACTGTTCGTGGGCCTCGTATTCGGCGCGCAGCAGCGCCGACTGCTCGCGGCTCTCGTACCATTCCCAGCGCTGGGTGAGGTTGTTGCGGCCGTCCGGCGCGTCGGGGACCGCCAGGCCGGCGCTCAGCCAGGGACGGCGCGACGGCGCATCGACATCGTCGCGCTGGTCGATGAGATCGAGCGTGGCGCGCAGGCGCTCGCCCTGGTAATCGAGCGCCACGGCGCCGAGGGTCGCCTGGCGGGACTGGTGGTCGATGGCCGTGTCGCCGTCGTGATGGCTGGCGTTCACGCGCACCCCGAACTGGCGTTCGGCGCCGAAGCGGCGGCCGACATCGACGTGCCCGCCGAACTCGGAACGTGTCGAGTAGTCGGCGCGCACGCGCGTCAGGTCGACATCGGCGCGTTTCGGCACGACGTTGATGGTGCCGCCGACGCCGCTGTTGGGCGACATGCCATAGACCATCGCCGCCGGCCCCTTGAGCACTTCGATGCGCTCGGCGTAATCGGCCAGCAGGCGGTAGTTGGGCGCCACGCCATAGAGGCCGTCGAAGGCGATCTCGCCGATGTTGTTGTCGCCGATGGGAAAGCCGCGGATGAAGAAGGCGTCGGCGACGTCGCCGCTTGGCGCCGTGCTGCGCACCGAGGGGTCCAGCGCCACGACCTCGGCGACGGTGCGCGCCTGGCGGTTCTCGATGGCCTCGGCAGTGAAGCCGGTGACGTGGAAAGGCGTATCGAGCGTGTCGGCGTTGCCGAGCAGGCCGAGGCGCGCTCCGCGCGCTACCTGCCCGCCGGGGTAGGGCCCGGACAGGGCACCGGACGAATCGGTGCCGGCGGTCACCTTCACCACCGGCAACACGGCGGCGTCTTCCGAGTGGCCGCTCAGGTGCGGGCGCTTGCGCAGCGTGTAGCTGCCGTCGGCAAGCGGAACGACTGCCAGGCCGCTGCCCGCGAGCAGCCGCTCGATGGCCTGGCGGACCGTATGGGTGCCGGTCAGCCGCGGACTGGAAAGACCCTCCGTCAGCGCCGGGGCGACGGACAGGGCGATGCCGGCGTCGACGGCGAATGCGGCGAGGGTGCGGCCCAACGGACCGGCCGGGATGTCGTAGGCGTGCTGTGTGGGGGTATCCAGCGGCAGTGGTTCTGCGGCATGGCCGGCCGCGCCGGCGGCAAGGGCGATGCCGAGCATGGCGGCGCGGATGGCGCAATGGATCGGTGTGCGGGAGAAATTGGGTGTGGTGACAGCCATGGGCATGAGTCCTGATGGGCGGGTGATTCGAGGTCTTCACCCCCATGCCAGCCGAGGCGGGAAAAAAGTGTCACCGCCGACGAAAATCGGCTCCTTGGAGGCTCACGGGTTTCGCGGTGCCAGCGTCACCCACAGCCCGCCCAGGCGCAGTTGCGCCGCCACCGGATAGGTGGCCACCAGCATGGCGAGCGTTCTCGCGGTGTCGGCTTCAGAGCCGACGGGGAAGGAGCCGGTGACGCGCAGCGCTGCGACCGCCGGGTCGCACTGGACGACGCCCCGGCGGTAACGAGATAGCTCGGCCGCGAGTTGGACGAGCGGCATGTCGTCCGCGAGCAGCATGCCGCGGGTCCAGGCGGCGGCGCCCGCATCGGCGGGGTGGACCGGCGCCACGTCCCGGTCGGTGAAGCTGGTCTGCTCGCCGGCCTGCAGGACGAGCGAGGCCGGGCCGGAAACCGCAGCCTGCGCCGGACCCGGGTCGATGCGTACCGCGCCTTCGAAGACGGCGATGCGGGTAAGCTCCTCCTCCTGGCGCACCGTGAAGCGGGTGCCCAGGGGTTCCATGCGGCCCTGGCGGGTGATGACGCGAAGGGGCCGGCCGCCACCGTCGTGCCCCGTCTGCACGAGCAGTTCGCCGGCGCGCAGCAGGATCAGGCGCTGTCCGGCCTTGAACCGCACGTCGACGGCCGTGGCAGTGTTGAGGGTCAGACGGGTACCGTCGGCCAACTGCAGTTCGCGGCGCTCGCCGGCGGCGCTGCGGTAGTCAGCGCCCCAGTCGGTGCGCTCCAACTGTCGCCAGGCGGCCCAGCCGGCAGGCAGTGCTGCGAGCATGAACGTCAGCTTGCCGAGCCGACCCAGGGCGGCACGGCGGCCCGCCGCCGCCGGCCGGTTCAGCGCCGGCATGGCGAGGGCGACGGGCAGGCCGTCGACCTTCTTCATCAGCATCTCGGCCCGAGCCCAGGCGCGCGCGTGTTCGGGACTCTGTGCGCGCCAGTGCTCGCAGGAACTCCGGTCGGCATCGCTTACGTCGCCGGCGTTGAGGCGCAGCAGCCAGTCCGCCGCCTCGTCGAGGATTCTCGGGTCGAGGGGCGAGGTCAAGCGTCCCCCGGGATGTCGTCGTCCATGAGCGCCAAGCATTGCCGGAAGGCCTGCCGCATGTAGCGATTGACCGTGGCGAGCGATACCTCGAGTTCCCGAGCGATGTCCTCGTATTTCATGCCGGCGACCTGGGAAAGGAGGAAGGTGCGTTTGACCAGCGGCGGCAGGGCATCGAGCAGGGCGTCGACCTCATGGAGCGTCTCCAGGATGAGGTAGCGCTCCTCCTCCGATGGGGCCAGCGGCTCGGGCAGGGCGGCCAGGGCTTCGCGGTAGGCGTGTTCGAGGTCCTGGCGCTGGTACCAGTTGATGAGAACGCCCTTCGCCACTGTGGTGAGCCAAGCGCGTGGTTCCCGCAGGTCCGGCGGGATGCTCGCTTTGAGGATGCGGACGAAAGTGTCGTGGGCCAGGTCGGCGGCCTGATGCGAGCAGCCGAGCTTCTTGCGCAGCCAGCCGTGCAACCAGCCATGGTGGCCCCGGTACAGCTCGGCGATGGGATCGGACGGGGCGCAGGCATCGTTCACGGCAAGCTCCGGAAAGTCGGACGGGTCTATCCGGCTGGCTTGCCCGTGACGGGCTGGCTGGCAGGTCAATCAAGAATAGTTCTTATTTTCGTAGCCATGGCATGCCGCGTCAATCCGTGTCCCTATGCGGCGCTGTCGAGCCGCTCCAACTGCGCGGGCGACTCGGCGTTCGGGCAACTCCTGGATCCGCCCCGAGTGCAGCGGAAACTGGGCTTGCGCCCTTCCGTTCGCCGTCGGCGGTGAAGCGGCTGCCGGTCAGTCGTGGCGGTCGCAGTAGAGATCAGCGATGGAGAGTCGAGCAATCCGTGCTCGCATATCGTAAGAAGAATTGTTATCATTAATACCAAAGCAATATGCACGCTCCGGGCGGTCTGCCCGGGGTTCGAAAGCCAGCCAGTCAGCAGGCAGTCTTGCCTCCAGCCAGCCATCGACGCCGCCTCTCCCTGGCTGGAACGGAAGCTGGCCTCCCGGCCCACAGACTCTCCTCCCGCCGCGATTGCGGCTGCGTCAAGCGTTGTTTTATCCCATTGAATCGCTTGGAGAAGAGTCGATGTACCAGCCACACCCCCTTACACTGGCCCTGTGTGCCATGTTCGGCGCCACTGCCGCCCACGCCGCTCCGCCGCTGCAGCTCCAGTCCTTCCGCGCCGACCAGCTGGTCGCCATCGACGGCGCGGTGGACCAGGCCTGGAGCAAGGCCGCGCCCCTCACCGTCACGCTCAACGAGCTGCCCTACAAGCCGAGCACCGGCTATGACGGCATGACGAGCACGGAAGCGGAATTGCGCTCGCTCCACGACGGCGAGCATATCTATGTGCTCCTGCGCTACAAGGACCCCACCGAGAGCCTGTCGCGCTTCCCCTGGGCCAAGCAGGAGGACGGCAGTTGGAAGCAGATGATGAACAAGGACAGCACCGGCCACGAGAACCAGTGGTACGAGGACAAGGTTTCCCTGTTCTGGAACATCACCCAGAAGGGCTTCGAGAAAAAGGGCTGCGACATGTCCTGCCACATGCTGGACAAGGGCATGATCGAAGGGGTCGAGGACAGCTCGGCCGGCCGTCACTACACCAAGGACAAGGGCGAGACGGTGGATATGTGGCACTGGAAATCCACCCGCACCGGCCCCGTAGGCCTGGCCGACGACCAGTACGTGGATTCCAGCCGCCAGGAGGCCAAGGAATGGGGGCGCAAGAGCGACCAGGGCACGGGGGGCTATTACGACAACAAGAGCGCCGACGGCAAGCTGCCGGCCTGGATGAACGACGCCACGGTGACCAGGCACCGGCACTTGGTGGCCGAGCCCACCAAGATGGCCTTCAAGGACGAGTTCAAGCCGGGCGACATGGTCAACGGCATCGTCGCCAAGAGCATCGAGGGCTCACGGGGCGACATCGTCGCCAAGGGCCAGTGGAAGGACGGCTGGTGGACCCTGGAGTTCAAGCGCCAGCTGGTCACCAAGGGCGAAAAGGCGGCCGAGCAGGATGTGCAGTTCGTCGACCTGGGCAAGACCTATTACCTCGGCTTGGCTGTCTTCGATCACGCCCAGATCAACCACCTGTTCCACAAGAAATCCATCGCCTTCACGTTCAAGCGCTGATCGCCGGCACGGGGCGCCCGGCGGCCCCCGTACCGGCGATGGCTTGCGCGCCCATCCTGACCTGAGATCCTGCCCGGCATGAATACCAGCAACCCACCCGTCGTCGGCACGGTGGGGCGGCCCCGGCCGTTCTCCGCCCGCCACAACCTATGGGCCGGCCTACCTTGGCTGCTCATCTTCGCCGCCGCCCTGGTGGCCCAGTTCTATGTCGGCTTCGTCTACGAGTCCAACGAAACCACCAACCTGCCGCTGCGGCTGGCCCGGGGCGCGGCCTGGTCCCTGCTGGTGGTGCTTGCCGTCCTCTGGCTGCCGGTGATGCGTCACGCCGTCTCGGCCCTGCGCCGCTCCCGTCTGGGCGAGGGGCTGCCCCTGGACAAGGCCAAGTCCGCCCACCGCTGGCTCGGCCACCTGTTCATGGCCTTCGCCCTGATGCACGGAGCCAACTACCTGGGCTATTTCACCACCCTCAACGCCCCCTTCGCCGACGTGCTCTTCGGCCGCGAGCCGGACCTGCTCCGCTCCATGCGCACCACCATGTACGAATTCGTCAGCGACGACGAGTACATCGAAACCACCAAGCGCTGGATCGCCGCCGGCATGCCCCGGCACATGTATGAGGAGGACCTGGGTGCCATGATCAAGGACGAGTGCGGCAAGTGCCACAGCACCTCGTCGACCCAGACCTACGCCATTCCCGAAATGCCCATCACTAGCTACGAGGAGGCAGTATCCCTGTCCAATGCGGGGATACTCTCCCGCCAGTTCCGCATCAACGTGAGCGGCCTCGTCCTCTTCGTCCTCGGCGTCGTGCTTTGGGTTTACTCTCTGGAGCGTTTCCGCCGCCGCCACCACCACCTCTTCCAGCGAATCCATCGCCTCAGCTATCTGTTCGCCGCCCTCCTGCTGCTGCACGTGCCCAGCCTGGAATGGATCTACTTGCCCCTGGCCGTACTGGTGGCCGAGATCTATCTGTCCCGCCGCCGCCATCTGTACCGCAACTGCGCGGCCCTGCTAACCCCGGTGGAAGGCAACGTCGTGCGCCTGGCCATCGACCGCCCCGAAGACATGGAACTGCCCGCCGGCCACTACGTGCGGCTGCGCATCCCCGAACTGTCCCGCAAAGAGTGGCACGACTTCTCCCTCACCGGCCAGCCCCTGGCGACGGAAGAGGACAAGGTGGTGCTCAAGATCCGCTGCACCGGCGACTGGACCGGCCGCCTGCAGACCCTCCTCGCCGGCAAGGCCGGGCATGGCCTGCGGGTGGATCTGCGCGGCCCCTACGCCAGCCCGGTGGCGCATGCGCTGAAGACCCGGGAATGGGTCATGGTGGCCGGCGGCATCGGCATCACCCCCTTCCTCAGCCTGATCCGCGAGATGATGCGCGAGCCCGCGGCGCATCGCGAATTCCACCTGGTGTGGATGGTGCGCGAGCCGGCCCTGCTGGAGTGGGTCCGCCCCCTGGTGGAGAGCCTGTGCGAGCGCCGCGACATCCGCTGTCACTGGTATTTCTACCTCACCGACCTGCCTGAGGATGGCCGCCCGCCGATCTGGCTTGAGCGGGTCCAGGGCGAATCCGGGGTACAGCTGCGCACCGGCCTGCCCGACTGGCCGCAACTAGCCGCCGAAATCGCCGCCCACAGCCACCGTCCACGCTGGTTCGTGTGCGGGCCCGATGGGCTCGCCCAGGAAACCGTGCGTGTCTGCCGGCAAAACGGCTGGCCGGTACGGCTGGAGCATTTCTGATTCCGCAAAGAACCGCGGGGGGCGTTGCCCGGTCGGGGCGCACGCAACCCGAAACCTTTCCGCCCACTCGGTGTTTCCGGATCGTCCAGCCGCGACCCGAAGAGGCGCACGAGCCCGTCGCCGCCAAGCACGACGCGGGCAACGCCGTTGCCGTCGGTGATGACGGGCGGGGCGGTCTGGGCGTTGACGACATCGGCGATCACCTTCGCGCCGTGCAGCAGCACGCGGCCTGGCAGCGCCTCGCTAGCGTCGAGCGACCCGGCGCCTGCGCAGCCACAACACCGTCCCGGTCGCCCCCAACAGCAGCGGCAGCAGGCCGGCGATGCACCACAGCACCCGCCCGGGCAGGCCGAGGAACTGCCCGGTGTGCAGCGGCAATTGCCAGGCCGCGTAGCTGTCGCCGGGCCGGCGCGTGGCCGGCTCGGTGATGTGCGCGACCGTGCCCTCCCACGACACGAAGACCTCGGTGCGCCCGTACAGGCCGACCTCGCCCGGCTGTTTCATGACTACCCGGTACAGGCCGCGCTCGGGCAGGAGGGTGATCAGATAGGCATTGCCCGTGGGGCGCGCCGCGCGGGCGGCGGCGAGCGCCGCGTCGGGGCCGGCATCGCGTACCGCCGGGACAGCCCGGGGGAGCGTGTCCGGATACCACGGCGTGGGCGGCAGCAGGGCTTCGAGTGGCGGGCGGATCGCATAATCCATGTTCCACCACAGCCCGGTCCACCCGACGAGGGCGAACACCGCTGCGGACAGGAGCCCGGTGGCCCGGTGCAGATCGAACAGCATCCGCGGCGCGCCCGCGGAACGCTTAACCGACAGCGCCTGGCGCCACTGGCCGCGGCGTGGCCAGGCGAGGACGACCCCGACCGAGGTCGCCACCAGCCAGGCGAGGGCGGCGATGCCCAGCAGGACCTCGCCGAACGGCCCCAGCTTGAGGCTGTAGTGCAGGCGATAGAGCAAGGGCATCAACTGCCCGGCGCCGAGGCCGATCGCCTCCGTGTCACGCTCGCCCAGCAGCGCGCCAGTGTAGGGATCGACGAAGAACTCGTCGGCACCCCCGGTATCGGCTGCGAGCATCAGCACGAGCGCCGCGTCGGGCCGGTCGGGCAGGAGCAGGGCGCGAACCCGGCTGTCGGGGCGGGCTTCGCGGACGTCGGCGAGCAGGTCGGTCAGCGCGCGCCGTTCGGCTGCGGGCTCGACCCGGAACCAGGCCGGGTTGAGCCAGGCGTCGAGCTCGCGCCAGAAGGCGATTGCGCTGCCGGTGAGGCCGGCGACGGTGACGAAGACGGCGATCGCGAGGCCCAGCCAGCGGTGCGCCAGCGACCATGCGCGCCGTCGGGCGGGTGTGAGCAGCCGGGCCATCGCGCGCCTATCGGGCGGTGCCACGGGCGAAGGCGCTGCCGCGCGTCGCGCCCGTCGCGAACCGCCCGCCCCGATGATGCGGATCAGAAGTCATAACGCAGGGACGCACCCAGGGTCCGCGGCGCGCCGACGTCGAGGGTGTCGTCGCCCTGGTTGTTCACGATGTAGCGCTCGTCGAAGAGGTTCTTGACGTAGCCGCTGAGGCTCAGCGCCTTGCCGATCCGGTAGGTGGCACTGAGGTTCACCAGGGTCACGCGGTCGTTCGGGCGCTCGACCACGCGGCCGTCGTCGTTGGTGGCCAGGGTGGCGCTGTCGGACTGATGCACGATGTCGCCGCCCACCTGCAGGCCGTTGCCGAAGGTGTAGCTGCCGCCTACGGTGAGCTTGTACTTGGCCGCGAAGGGGAACTTCTGCCCGCTCAGATCCTGGCCGTCGAAGACGAAGTCGCGATACTTGGTGTCCAGGTAGGCGGCGCCCGCGTTCACCTGCAGCGCCGGCGTTACGCGGTAATCCGCGGCGAGTTCCAGGCCGCGCATGCGCGCGCGGGCCGCGTTGGCGACCGTGGCGATGCCGTCCTCGTCCGCCACCTCGACCTGCTGGTCCTTCCAGTCGGTGTGGAAGAGATTGGCGCTGGTGCGCAGCCGCTTGCCCAGCCAGGCGCCGCGCCAGGACAGTTCCCAGGTGCTGGTGTATTCCGGGTCGTAGGGGCGGTGCGCGGTGTTCGTGCTCAGGTCGATGCCGCCGCCGCGGTAGCCGCGCTTCCACATCAGGCCGACCAGCTGGTCGTCGGACAGCGCGTGGCTCAGGCCGAGCTTGGGCAGCCACTCGTCGAACGAGGTCTTCGCCCGGATGTTGGGCACGGTGGCGAGGCCGAGCGGATCGACGTAGTCGAACGCGGTTTCGTTGCGCTCGTGGTCGTAGCGCAGACCGCCGGTCAACTGCCAGCGCTCGACGAATTCCCAGTTGGCCTCGCCGAACACGGCGGTGTTGTGGATGCGCACGTCGCCGTTGGCGATCAGCGCCGGGTCGTCGACGCCGCCGATTCTCAGGTTGAGCCGGTCGTCGATGTCGTTGGTGTGGCGGCCGTAGTATGCGCCCACGAAGCCGGTGAGCCGCTCGGCCTCGTAGCTCAGGCGCAGTTCCTGGCTGGCGAGTTGCTGCCGATGCTTGCGGATCGCCTCGCGTTCGCGCTCGGCGCCCTGATCGAAATCGAGCACCGAGCGGTAGTCCGCCGAGGTGCCGGTGGTGAGGCTGGTGAGCGTCCAGGCGTCGGAAAGGAAGTAGTCGATCTGGGCCACGCCCGTGTCCTGGTCCAGCTCCTGTTTCTCCGCGGTATTGAGGAACAGCGAGAAGTAGCGGGGCCTGCCGTCGGCCACCGCGACCGCCTGGCTGCCCTGGCGGTGCTCGGTGCGCGCGAGGGTGAGCAGGACGTTGAGCCGGTCCGTGGGTTGCACGAGGACCTTGCCGCGGGCGTTCAGCGCGCGCTGCGGATTGGCGTCCTCTCCGAGCGTCTCGTTGCGGATGTAGCCGTCCGTGGTCTGGTAATCGACCGCCAGGCGCGCGGCGACCGTGCCGTCCACCAGTGCGCCGTTGGCCACGGCCGATGCGCCGCGTTCGCCGAAGCGCCCGGCATTGGCCTGCACGGCGAATTCCGGGCGGAAGGTGGGGTCTTTGGTCTTCAGCACGACCGCGCCGGCCAGCGAGTTGCGGCCCTGGGTGGTCGATTGCGCGCCACGGAAGATCTCCAGCTGTTCCGCGTCCCACAGATTGAGCGGGCTCAGCGTGACCAGCCGGTGCGGTTGCGCTGCGCCATCCACGAACACGGTCACCGCGCCGTTCATGGTGCCCGCGCCCTGCTCGTCGAAGCCGGACACCGGCACGCCGCGAATGCCCCAGTTCTGGTTGCCCGATTGGGAATAGACGCCGGGGGTGCGCATCATCACGTCGGTCACGGTCTGGTCGCCGTGCTCGGCGAGATCCCGCGCAGTGCTGACCGCCACGCTGGACAGGGTCTGCTCCAGCGGCCGCGCGAACTTCTCGCCGGTGACGGTCACCGCCGGGAGGGTGGACTCGGGGACCGGCGGGGGCGGGGGCTTGCGCAGCGAGTAGGCGCCGCCGCCCAGGTCGGCGAGTTCAAAGCCGCTGCCGGCGAGGATGCGGGCGAAGCCTTCGCGCACGGCGTGGCTGCCGTGCAGGCCGCCGCTCTGCATGCCGGCCACCAGCGCCGGATCGAAGGCGAGCCGCACGCCCGACAGGGCGGCGAACTGCGCCAGCACGTCGCCCAGCGGGGCGGCGGGAATGGCGTAGGTCTGCCGCGCCGTGGCGGCTTCAGGCGCCTGCGCGGCGGCCCGGGGCGGGAGGGCCAGGACGGCGCCGGCCAGCGCCAAGTGGACGGCGAGCGCGAGGGCGTGGGGATGGGCGCGCAGGCGGGCGGGGCGGCCGCCTGCGGCAGCGGGATGGGGCTGGGACATGACGTGTTTCCTCTCGACGGTAGCTCGGGGGCGCGGCAGGTGCGCCTCTCACCCGGTACACCGCGCGAGCGGAAAAAAGGTGTCAGTCGACGTGCGAAGGCGCGCGCGGGAGGACGCCCACGCGCGGCTCCACGCTCAGCCAGTAGCGCGTGAGGCGGCGCACGACGAGCGGCCGGGTCTTCACCAGCAGCTCGAGGCTCGCGTCCACGTCGGTGAGCGGGAAGGCGCCGGACACCCGCAGCTCCGCCACGGCAGGGTGGCAGCGCAGGACGCCGGGCCGGTAGCGGGCGAGCTCGGCGAGGAGCGCGGCGAGCGGCAGGTCGCGGGCGACCAGCATGCCTTTTGCCCACAGGGCGGTCGAGGCGTCCGCCGGCGCGGCCTCGCCGATGTGATCGACGCGGAAGGCGGCCTGCTCGCCAGCGCCGAGCGTGCGCTGCGCCCCGCCGGTCGTGAGGACCTCCACCGCGCCTTCGAAGACTGCGACGTGGCTCTCGTTCGCGCCCTGGCGGACCGAGAAGCGGGTGCCGAGGGGGCGCAGCCGCCCTTCGGCGGTTTCCACGAGGAAGGGCCGGGGCCGAGGTGCGGGATCCTTGGCCGTGGTGACGAGAATCTCGCCTCGGATCAGGCGCAGGCGGCGCTCCCCGGCGGTGAAGGCGACATCCACCGCCGTGGCGGTGTCCAGCACGAGGTTGGTGCCGTCGTCGAGGGTCAGGTGACGCTGTTCGCCCGGGGCGGTGGCGAGGTCGGCCCGCCAGCTGGTCCAGGGCTGGTGTCGCCATGCGAGCCAGGCGGCGGGCGTGGCGACGGCGGCCAGCCCGAGGGCACTCAGCGCACGTCGCCGCCCTGGCCTGGCGAGCCCGCCGAGGGCGCGGCGGCCCACCTCGGCGGGAACTCGATGGAAGGTGTCGAGCACCATCTCCGCGCGCCGCCAGGCGGCGGCATGGGCGGGGCTCTGCGCGTGCCACTGTTCGAAGGCGCGGCGGGTGCGGGCGGAATCGTCGCCCGACTGGAAACGCACCAGCCAGTCGGCCGCCTCGCCGAGCAGGGCGGAATCGATGTCGCCCGGCGGGGGCTCCTGGGCGAGCCGGCGGTCGAGCACGGGCGTGGTGCGGGTCAGAGCGCGGCCATGCAGGCCACGAAACCGGCCCGCATGTGACGCTTGACGGTGGCGAGCGAGGTGCCCAACTGCGCCGCGACCTGCGGGTAGGTGAGGCCGTCGAGCTGGGCGAGCAGGAAGATCTCCTGCGTGCGCGCAGGCAGGCTGCGCAGCATGGCCTCGATGCGGTACAGGGCCTCGAGGACCAGCAGCCGCGTCTCGGGCGAGGGCGCTTCAGGCTCCGGCAGGTGGGCGATCGCTTGCAGATAGGCGCGCTCGACCTCCTGGCGCCGCCACTGGTCGATCATCAGGCCCTTGGCGATGTGGGCGAGCAGCGCCCGCGGCTCGGAGAGGTCGGGCGTGCGGCGATGGCCGAGCAGGCGCAGGAAGGTGTCGTGCGCCAGGTCCGCGGCCCGGTGCGAGCAGCCCAGCTTCTTCCCGAGCCAGGCGTGCAGCCAGCCGTGGTGGCCGGAATAGAGCTCGGCGATGGTTGCGGACGAGGCGGCGGCAGGACTCACGAGCGGCTCCGGAGACGAGAACCCTGGAGGCTGGCTGGCCGCCGGGGCGACGACGTGGCTTGCCGATCAATCGGGAATGGTTCGCATTCTCCAGGCCCGCGCCCGCAGCGTCAATGCGTCCGGAGGTGATCCGGCCCCGCGCTGCGGCGGCAGCGAAGGGCCGGCCGCTCCGCTCAGGAGGGCTCGACTCGGGGCGAGACGTGCCGCGGCAGTCCGGCGCCGGCGAGCGCGCGTAGCAGGATGCCGATGGTGCTGCCGTTGTGCAGCATCGAGGCCGACACGGGGGGCAACAAGCCCAGCGCGGCGGCGCCGAGAATGCCGGTGTTGATGCCGGCGGTGAGCTTGAAGTTGGAATCGATCAGGCCGCGCGTGGCGTTGGCCAGCGCCTTGGCGTCGGCGATGCGGGCGATGTTGTCCTCGAGCAGCACGATGTCCGAGGCGAGCCGCGCGACATCGGCGCCGCGGTGCATGGCGATTCCGACATGGGCGCCGGTGAGCGCGGGGGCGTCGTTCACGCCGTCGCCGACGAAGGCGAGGCGTGCGCCGCCAGCCGCGAGCGACTGGAGAATGGCCGCCTTCTGCTCGGGCAGCAGCTCGGCATGGAACTCGTCCAGCCCGAGCTCGTGGGCGAGGGTGGCGGCCCGTTCGCGGTGGTCACCGGTGAGCATCAGGATGCGCTTCGCGCCGAGCCGACGCAGCCGCCGCACGGTGGCGGCGCTGTTGCCGCGGACCGCGTCGCGCAGCGCCAGCACGCCCAGCAGCTCGCCGCCGAAGCCGATGTACAGGACCGTCTTGCCGTCGCGGCGCAGGGCCTCGATCGTGTCGTGGTGCGCGCTGAGGTCGATGCCCTCGTCGTCCTCGATGAAGTGGCGCGAACCCACCACGATGCGCTTGCCGTCGATCACGCTCGCCACGCCGTGGGCGACGATGAATTCCACCGCCTTGTGGTCGAAATGGTGATGTGGGTCGATCCGGCGTGCGGCCTCCACCACCGCCAGCGCGAGCGGGTGGAAGTAGTGCTCCTCGACCGAGGCGGCCAGACACACGAGATCGTCCGAGGTGAAGCTCGCATCGAAGGCGATCGAGTCGGTCACCTCCAGCTCGCCGGTGGTCAGCGTGCCGGTCTTGTCGAACACGAAGGTGTCCGCCGCGGCGAGCTGCTCCAGCACCGAGGCCCCCTTGATCAGCATGCCGGCTTTGCCCGCGCGGTACATTGCGGCCTTGAAGGCGACCGGCGTCGACAGCTTGAGCGCGCAGGAATAGTCCGCCTGCAGGATCGCCGCCACCCGCTGCCAGTCGCGCGTGGCGACCCAGGTCGCCGCCGCCAGCCCCAGCACCATTGGCACGAGCCGATCGGCGAGGCGCGCGGCTTCGAGCTGGGTGCGGCTCTTGGCGCCGAGCGAGGCCTGGACGAAATCGGCGATGCGCGCGGCCGCGGCGTTGCGCCCGACCCGCTCGGCGTAGATGCGGATGCGCCCTTCCTCGACGACGGTGCCGGAGAGCGCCGCATCGCCGCGCCCCTTGGTCACGGGCACGCCCTCGCCGGTCATCGTCGCCTCGTTGACCAGCGCCTCGCCTCCCAGCACCGTGCCGTCGACCGGGATCACGGTGCCCGCGGCGGCGATCACGACGTCGCCTACCGTCAGTTCATCGGCATCGATCCTGCGTTCCTGGCCATCGCGCTCGACCCACACCTGGCCGGTCGCGGGCTGCAGGAGGTGCTTGAGCATCTCGTCCGACCGGCGCGCGATGGAGTGCTCGAGGTACTCGCCCAGTGCGAGCAGGAAGGAGGTGGTGTTGGCGGCGAGAAAGTCGCGCCGCCCGATCGAGATGGCGACCGCGAGCGCCTCGAGCACGTGCGAGGTGATGCCCTTGTCGACGAGATCCTCGACCGCTTCGCCGATCAGCGGCACCGCGGTGGCCAGCGCCACGGGTGCGCGCAGGGCGGGCTGCATGTGGCGGGTGGCGATCAGCGTCGTGCCGGCCAGCGCCACTGCGCCGAGCCGGTTCCCGTCGGCGGCGCAAGCCGGCGTGACGGACGCCTCGGGCAGCGCGGGCGGCACGAGCGCGAGCAAGTCGGCGGCCAGCCGGGTGGCGCAGGTGCGCTGCGGGTCGAACTGCACGATGAGCGCGTTGGCCTTCGCGTTCACCCGCACGGCCTCGACGCCGGCCAGCGCGCCCGTGATCCGCTCGATCTGGCGCGGCTCGAGCGGCGTGCCCGGCCGGACGCGGTAACGGAAGCGCACCCGGCCGCGGGTCGCGTGCACCGGCTCGAGAAGCGAGAACCAGCCTGCGCCCATCACTCGCCGCCGTGGCGTTCGGCTTCCACTTCGGCGCGGATGTCGGCCATCTGCTCCTTCATCTCCTCGACGCCGCCGGCGATGCCCGCATAGAGCTTGACGCCGGCCTTCACGAGCTTGCCGCGCAGCTCCTCGTCCGCGAGCACCCAGGCCGCGGCCGCGCCGATCAGCGCGCCCAGGACGAACTGCTCGGTGTGGCGCGAGCGCAGCATCTGCGGCAAGCCCTGGAGGAAGCCCGCGTCCAGGCCAGGGATGCCGGATCCATGGCCACCGGCCCCACCCATTCCGGGGGCACCGCCGGTTCCCGGGGCGGCGCCCATCGCGCCAGCGCCCATCCCGGGCATGGCCTGGCCGGCGTCGAATCCGGCACCCGGCCAGCCGCCGTACTGCTGCGTACCGGCCCAGTCGTTCGATGCACCGCCGTGGCGGCCGCGCTTCTTATGCTTCTTGCCCATCGTTGTTCTCCTCGGAGCGCTGCGCCGACTCGCGCAGCAGATGTTCGATCACGAATACGCTCGTCGCGCCTGCCGCCGCAGCGAGGAGCAGTCCGGTATAGTCGCGCCGCTCGAGCGCCGCGGCCGCGCTGGCGCCTGCGGCAAGGGCCGTGCCGCCCTGCAGGCCATGGCGGAGCATGCGCCGCAGCGCCTGCTTGGAGGCCGACGGGCTCGGGTTGCGGGCCACCGACAGACAGGCGCTGGCCACGAAACCGCGCACGAAGCTGCGCTCGAACGGCACGACCGCAGCCGGCGCAAGGGGGCGAGCCGGATGTCTCACGATGCTTCCTCACCGTTTCCCGGCGCGGCGGCCGGGCTGGCCTTGGGCTTGCGCCGGGCCGGGGCCTTGCGCCGGGCGGGCGCGCTCGCCTCGGGCTCGGCAGCGGCAGCCGGCGCCGCCTCGGCGGGGGGCTCGAGCTTGTTGCGCGCACGCGCCGAGGCGTTTTCGATGGCGGCGAGGCTCGAGGCGGTGGCTTCGCGCAGGCGTTGTTGCGCCTTGTCGAGCCCGCTGCGGGTCTTTTCGGCGCGCAGCAGCCTGACGGCCACGGCACCGGTCAGCAGACCGGCGGCAAAGGGGATGAGCGGCAACATTTCAGTTCTCCTTTCGAGTCCGAGGACAAGCTCTCCGGCGAAGTCTGCCCTTCAGCAGGTAGGCGCCCGTACCGCCGACTGCGATGCCGGCGAGCAGGGCGGGGTGGGCGTGGCGCAGCAGGGGCGCCGCCAGGCCGAGCGGGCCGACGTGCGGGCCGAGCTGCGCGAGCGCCCGTTCCATGAAATCCGACAGCGGCCCGTGACGGACATAGGCTTCCTCGGGCGGTACGCCCTTGGCGGCGTGATAGCGCTCCTGTGCCCAGGCATCGCTGACCGCCTGCTGGAAGGCGGGCAGGTGGTTCTCGAGGGCGGCGGCCTGCAACTGGGCGAAGATCCGCGCCACCTTCGGATCGCGGACCTGCCCGAGCAGGGAGGCGTAAAGCTGGACATTGGCGATTTCGCCCGCCACCGCGCGCTGGCAATTGGCGAGCCAGCTCGGGGACACCATGGTCTCCATCGGGAAGGGGTCGAGCGGGCGCGGAATGCCGTAGCGCTCGCACAGCGCGGCGAGCGCGGCGATGTGTTGCGCTTCGGACTCGGCGATGTTGGCGAAGGGCGGCCGGGGCCCGAAGGACTCGATCACGCGCGCATAGAAGCTGCGCGCCGCATATTCGTCGTAGAGCGCGATGCGCACAGCCTGGTGGAGCACCGGGAAGGGGGCCTGCGGGTCGATGGTGCGCGTGCGCAGGATGCGTTCGTCGTAGTTAAGCACTCACGATCTCCCGGTATTTGGCGCGCAGGATCTCCTCCAGGACCCGTGCCGCCGACGAGCCCACCCCGGCCAGAAAGTCGTCCCAAGCATCCATCGGGATGACCGCAGGGTCGTACTCGACCGTGCACGAGCGCGCGAGGAGATTCAGCCGTACCGAACGCACGCCCTCGATGTCCTCGAGCAGGGTGTGGAAGTGGCGGACCTGGCCGGCGGAGGGCCGGGGCAGGTCCGCCAGGTCTCCCTCGAGCTTCAGCCTCACGCGCCCGCGCAAATGATGGGCGATGCGCACACACGCGATGCTGGCGCGCAGACGATCAAATCCGTCCATGGCAGATCCTTTCGTCGACGTTGAGGGTTGGGGTATACGGCGCGCGCGAGGCAGGATCCTGCGCGGCGCACAAATGGGCTTCTGGAAACGACAGACGAGCGGCGACCATCGATATCTCCGGGTCGCGGCTCCTGGCTTGCGGATGGGAGGCTGGCTATCGAACCGCTGCAACACTAACGAGGAACGTCAGCGCAAACATGCCGGGTCAGGATCGATGCCGGCCGGATGTTCGCAAGGCGCCCAGTCTGGATGAGCATGGGCGCGACTGCGTTGATCGACATCAAATGCCGGGCAATTGGCCGGCGGCGTGGTCGAGGACAACTCCCGGTTCGGCACAACGCGTCTGGGTGCGCGGTCTCACATCCTGTCGGCCCTGGTAGGCCGATTTGTCGGCCGATGTCCGCCCAGTTGAGCAGGCGCGCAGGAACTCCAGGTGGATACCTTCGTGCTTGAAGGCGAACGTCAGGTGTCCGGCCAGCGTCGGTGCAGGCCGAGCCGCCGGAGGATCATATGCGTGGACGTAGCCATCGGCGCGGACGGAGCTGCATGACCTCGCAATCGTGCTGTTGGTCCGGAAGGTCTGTACCGGCGTCACGCCGTAGCGCTGCGACAGCCATCGGTAGCCAATCCATTCCTTCATGTAGTTTCTCGATCGGCTGCTCAAGTTCGATTAATCATGCCAGATTTTGATTATGAAGCTGGGTTTTGGAAACAAAACGATTACATGGACGACGCGTCAAAGCGGCACGCCGACGGCGCAATTGGCTGGGGACGTGAGTTCGCGATGCCGGCCAAGCAACCTCGTGGTGAAACTTGCGAGTTTGTTCCGCGCAAAAGTTTCTTGTGCCAGCGCCCGAGCGCGAGGCATCTGAAACGCTCATGCCTCGTCGCTACGATCAACAACCTCCAGCTTGAATTGCCAGCCCTCGAACGCCATCAACATCCGGCCGAACTGATCCCAGGAAATCTCGCGGCCATCGATCACGAGGAGTGGCGTGGGGGGCACGGCGGAGTCGTCCCAATCGATTCGCCCGCGCACGGTCTGCGCGGCAATCGCAGTTTGAAGGCCTTCGCCCGTAAGGTGCCTGACCGAGAGCATGCGACGGCGTCTCTCAACCAATCGCCCGAGTAGCGCAAGCAGATCGTCTTCGGGATCGCCAGTCACCTCGCACTGATAACCTGCCGGGCATTCATCCCGTAGTTCAGCCGCATCCAGCACCACGATGTGCCCGAGCAGACGCGTGCGGAAATGGAACTGGTGGGTCTCGCCGGCACTGTCGACGAGCCCGATCGGCTCGAATCGGAAGTCCTCGAAGCCCTCCAAGCCGTTCAGTTGGGCGACCTCGGCGTTGAAGCATCGACTGCAAAGTTGCCGGTGGCCGCTGTCGATCGCGGCGTAGGTGATGATGTCGTGGCTGGGGGTGAGTTCGCCACAGCCCTCGCACTGGACCTTGTATCGGTCGATCATTTCACTTGTCCTCGGTGAGTTTTCGCTTTCGTCCCCGGGATGGGCACGAACGCAATACGGTTCGCCCGATTGCAGATCGTCGGCATGAGGTACTTGCCAGGCGCCTCGGGAATGATGACCCTGCACGACCGTGAGATCGAGAGTTCGGGCGCCGAACCCGATGCATGCTTGCATTGCTGTGCCATATGGCGCACCATGAGCTTCCATTTGGCACGGAGTCGCGGATATGGCTGTTCAGTCTTCCCTTCAGGAGCGTCTGACGGGTCGCCTTGGTGACGTACTTGGTTTGGCTCAGCCCGCGGACGAGCTCGCGCTCGCCAGGTCGGACCGCAAAGCGCTCGGCAGCCGGCTTCTGCGGACGCTGGCGTCCGAGCGTGTGCTGCGTCCGGACGACGTGTATCGGGTGGTGCCGCGCCGCACCTGGGTGCGCCGCAAGAGTGAAGGGGATCTGAGCCTGGCCGAGTTTGACGGGCTGTATCGTCTCGTCCGCCTGCAGCTGCTCGCCGAGCTCGTCTTCGGCGACAAGGAGCGCGCACACGAATGGCTGCATACACCCAAGAAACGGCTGGGTGATGTGGCGCCCATCGAGTTTGCCACCGACACGCTCGGCTTCGAGGCGGTCGAGCACTGGCTCCATGAAATCGATCAGGGTTACTTTGCGTGATCCTCTGGCGGATCAGCAATTACCCCGACCTAAGCGGTGCCGGAGGCGTAATTCATCCTGGGCGCTGGCATAACAGGGGGCGACCCGTCGTCTATCTGGCCGAAAGCGCGGCCGGCGCGCTCCTTGAGGTACTCGTACACGTCGAGGCGAAGCATCCAGCGGAGCTGCCCCGCGACTACCAACTGCTCGAGGTGGACGTGCCCGACGAGGCGCGCATCGAGGACATCGAAACGGAGTCGGCGGCGCTGCCTGAGGGCTGGCAGAGCGATCTCTCGGCGACGCGACGGCTGGGCGACCGCTGGCTGGCATCGGGTTCCTCGCTGCTGTTGCGCGTGCCTTCCGTGGTCGTCGGTCGAACCTACAACCTGCTGTTCAACCCGCTGCACGCGCTGGCGGCACGGTGCACCATCGTCTCCGTCGTGCGCTATCCGTTCGATCAGCGCTTAGGTCAAGACCAGACCCGCCCGTAACGCTGGGCGTTTTCTACGCGGAAGGACCGACGACTTCAAGATTCTCACCTGGGGCACGCCCGGGACGTCTGGGAACACTTGGAGAAAGTGGAGACGTGCGGCGTTGGATGAAAATCGAAATATCCGAAAGACCGGGAGCCACCCGCTGCTCAGGCTGTTGCCGCGCATTCGCTAATCGCCCGCATCGCCGCGCGCAACCACGCCGCGCGCCTGTATGCCCGGCTGGCGCGCGATTTCCAGGCCCAGGTCGAAGGGCTGATCGACGACGGCTTCAGCGTCGCGCTGCCGATCCCGCCGATCGTCGCGCTGGTGCTCGAGCGCTCCGACGGCAGCCTGGCCTCGCTGCTCGCCGAGATCAAGGGCCTGCGCGAT
>JANJTU010000330.1 GCA_024710965.1 Thauera sp.
GCCGGAACACTGTCGCCGCGTCTTTCTCGATTCGCCGCTGCTCGACGAGGCCGACCTCGCCGCGCTCGGCACGCTCGCCGCAGAGGGCATCGCCGCGCGCACGCTGGACTTGTGTTTCGCGCCGGAGCAGAGCCTGGAGGCGGCGCTCGATGCGCTGTGCGCCGCGGCCGAGCAGGCGGTGGCGGCCGGCTGCGAGATCCTCGTGCTGTCGGACCGCGGCGCTGGCCCCGGCCGCCTGCCGATCCCCAGCCTGCCCGCGATCGGCGCGGTGCACCACCACCTGCTGCGAAGGGGGCTGCGCATCGCCGCCGGGCTGGTCGTCGACAGCGGCGAGCCCTGCCTGGTGCATCACTTCTGCACCCTGATCGGCTACGGTGCCGACGCGGTGCATCCCTGGCTCGCCTGGCGCAGCGTGGACGGCCTCGCCGCCGAAACCGCACAGGCCGCCCAGCCCAATCAAGCCGCCCAGCCCAATCAAGCCGCCCAGGCCAATCAAGCCGCCCAGGCCGCCCAGGCCGCAGCGGCGCGGCGCAACTACCGGCGCGCGGTCGAAGGCGGGCTGCTGAAGGTGATGGCGAAGATGGGCATCTCCACGCTCGAAGGCTACAAGGGCGCACAGGTCTTCGAGGCCCTCGGGCTGGACGCGGCGCTGATCGAGCGCTGCTTCGCCGGCACGCCCTGCGCGGTGCCCGGCCTCGGCCTGGAACAGCTCGAACGCGAGCTGCGCGCGCGCCACCGCGCGGCCTTCGGGGCCGCGCCCGCCGCTAGCCTGGCGCTGGAGTCGGGTGGCGATTTCTACTGGCGGCGCGACGGCGAGGCCCACCAGTGGAACCCGTACACGATCGGCAAGCTGCAGCAGGCCGCGCAGCACGCCGATGAAGCCGCCTACCGGGCATTTGCCGCCTGGTTCGACCGCGGCCCCGGGCGTGGCCAGACCCTGCGCGGCCTGCTCGAGCTGGTGCCGGCGGCCACGGGCCCGGTGGTACTGGCCGAGGTCGAGGCCGAGGAGGCGATCATGCGCCGCTTCGCCACCGGCTCGATGTCCTTCGGCGCGCTGTCGCGCGAGGCGCACGAGACGCTCGCCGTGGCGATGAACCGCATCGGCGCGATCTCGGGCACCGGCGAGGGCGGCGAGGACGCCGAGCGCTTCGGCAGCGAGCGCGCTTGCTCGATGAAACAGGTGGCGAGCGGGCGCTTCGGCGTCACCATCGACTACCTGGGCGATGCGCGCCAGATCGAGATCAAGATGGCGCAGGGCTCCAAGCCGGGCGAAGGCGGCGAGCTGCCGGCGGCGAAGGTGGACGAGGGCATCGCCGCGGCGCGCTGCACCACGCCCGGCGTCGGCCTGATCTCGCCGCCGCCGCACCACGACATCTACTCGATCGAGGACCTCGCCCAGCTGATCCACGACCTCAAGCGCGCCAACCCGCGCGCCGAGATCCACGTCAAGCTGGTGGCCGAGGCGGGCGTGGGCACGATCGCCGCCGGGGTGGCGAAGGCGCGCGCCGACGCGATCCTGATCAGCGGCGACAGCGGCGGCACCGGCGCCTCGCTGAAGACCTCGATCAAGTCCGCCGGCAGCGCCTGGGAGCTGGGCCTGGCCGAGGCCCAGCAGGTGCTGCTCGCCAACCGCCTGCGCTCGCGCGTGCGCCTGCGCGCCGACGGCGGCATCAAGACCGCCCGCGACGTCGTTGTCGCCGCGCTGCTCGGTGCCGAGGAGTACGGCTTCGGCACCGCGCCGCTGGTGACGCTGGGCTGCATCCTGCTGCGCAAGTGCCACTGCAACACCTGCTCGGTCGGTGTCGCGACGCAGGACCCGCGCCTGCGCGCACGGTTCGCCGGGCGGCCCGAGCAGGTCATCCACTACCTGCGCTTCGTCGCCCGCGAGGTGCGCGAGCACATGGCGGCGCTGGGTTTTCGCACCATGGACGAGATGATCGGCCGCGTCGATTGCCTCGCCGCCGGCGGGCAGCCGCATCCGCGCGGCCTGCGCCTGGACCTCGCCCGGCTGCTGCACCGGCCGCCGTCGGCCGAGGCTCCGCGCAACACCTGCGCCCAGCGCCACGCGCCGCCGTCGGAGGTGGAGCAGGCGCTGCTCGGCGCACTGCGCACCGCGCTCGCGCGTCCCGGCCCGGTGGCGCTGCGTCTGGCGGTGCGCAACAGCGACCGCGCGCTCGGCACGCTGGCGAGCGCGGAGCTGGTGCGCGCACGCCGCCGCCTCGCCGACGACACGCTGCAAGTGCATTGCGAGGGCAGCGCCGGGCAGAGCTTCGGCGCCTTCCTCGCGCCCGGCATCAGCCTGCACCTGGTGGGGGACGCCAACGACTATGTCGGCAAGGGCCTCTCCGGCGGGCGCATCAGCATCGCCACCCCGCCCGCGGCGGGCTTTGCCGCCGCCGACAACATCATCCTCGGCAACGTCGCGCTGTACGGCGCGACTGCCGGCGAGGCCTATTTCAACGGCCTGGCCGGCGAGCGCTTCGCGGTGCGCAACTCGGGCGCGCTGGCGGTGGTCGAGGGCGTCGGCGACCACGGCTGCGAGTACATGACCGGCGGCGTGGTGCTGATCCTCGGGCCCACCGGGCGCAACTTCGGCGCCGGCATGAGTGGCGGCGAAGCCTATGTGCTCGACGAGGACGGCGACTTCGCCAGCCGGGTGAACCGGGAGATGGTCGAACTGGAACCGCTTGCAGCCGCGCGCGACCTCGACCTGGTGCGGTGCCTGCTCGACAACCACCTGCGTCGCACCGGCAGCGCACGGGCGCGGGAGCTGCTGGCGGCCTGGCCACAGGCGCAGGCACGCTTCGTCAAGGTGATGCCGCGGGCCTGGGCGGCGGTGCTGCAGCGCGCCCTCGACGAAGGCCGCGATCCGCGCCCGGCGCTGCCGGCGCGCAGCCATGCCGTGACCGTGCAATGTGGGGTGGGCAATGAGGGCGGGCAGATGAGGGCGGGCAGATGAGCGAGCGCCATCCCGACGGCTTCCTGCGCCATGCGCGCGCGCCGCTCGCCTACC
>JANJTU010000333.1 GCA_024710965.1 Thauera sp.
CCGATGAGCTCGACGCCGTACTTGGCGAGCACGCCGTGGCGGCCGAGGTCGAGCGCGCAGTTGAGCGCGGTCTGGCCGCCCATGGTCGGCAGGATCGCGTCGGGGCGCTCCTTGGCGATGATGCGCTCGACCACCTGCCAGGTGATCGGCTCGATATAGGTGACGTCGGCCGTCTCCGGGTCGGTCATGATGGTCGCCGGGTTCGAATTGACCAGGATGACCTTGAAGCCTTCCTCGCGCAGGGCCTTGCAGGCCTGGGCGCCGGAATAGTCGAACTCGCAGGCCTGGCCGATGATGATCGGGCCGGCGCCGATGATCAGGATGCTCTGTATGTCGGTGCGTTTCGGCATTGTCTTGCCTCGATGATTCCTTGACGCGGCGTCGTGCGCCGGCGTCGAACTGTGACGGCAGGCCGCGCGGGCCTGCCGGGTGCCGTGTTGCCTGGCAGCGTCCTTACCGGGCCGCTTCCATCAGCTTGATGAAGCGGTCGAAGAGGTAGGCGACGTCATGCGGACCGGGGCTCGCCTCCGGGTGCCCCTGGAAGGAGAAGGCGGGCACGTCGGTGCGCGCGATCCCCTGGTTGGAGCCGTCGAACAGGGACACGTGGGTGACGCGCAGGTTGGCCGGCATCGTCGCCGGATCGATCGCGAAGCCGTGGTTCTGGCTCGTGATCAGCACCTGGCCGCTGTCGACGTCCTTGACCGGGTGGTTCGCGCCGTGGTGGCCGAACTTCATCTTCATCGTCTTCGCGCCCGAGGCCAGCGCAAGCAGCTGGTGGCCGAGGCAGATGCCGAAGGTCGGGGTGCGCGTGGCGACGATCTCGCGGATGGCCTCGATCGCGTAGTCGCAGGGCTCCGGGTCGCCGGGGCCGTTGGACAGGAACACGCCGTCGGGCTTCAGCGCCAGCACGTCCCGCGCCGGCGTCTGCGCCGGCACCACGGTGAGCTCGCAGCCGCGCTCGGCGAGCATGCGCAGGATGTTGAACTTGACGCCGAAGTCGTAGGCGACGACGCGGAAGCGGGCATCGCCCTTGCGCGCGTAGCCTTCACCCAGCACCCACTCGCCCTGCTTCCAGTCGTAAGGCTCGGCGGCGCTGACGACCTTGGCCAGATCCATGCCGGCCAGACCGGGGAAACCGCGCGCCAGGGCCACGGCAGCCTCGGCATTGAGCGCGGCGCCGTCGCCGGCGGTGACGATGCAGCCGGCCTGCGCCCCTTTCTCGCGCAGGATGCGGGTGAGCTTGCGCGTGTCGAGCCCGGCGATGGCGACGATGTTCTCGGCCCTGAGGTAGGCGTCGAGGCGCTGCGACATGCGGAAATTGGACGGCAGGATCGGCAGATCGCGGATCACCAGACCGGCGGCATGGACCCGGGTCGACTCGACGTCTTCAGTATTGACGCCCGTATTGCCGATGTGCGGATAGGTCAGCGTAACGATCTGGCGCGAGTAGCTCGGATCGGTCAGGATCTCCTGATAACCCGACATGGCGGTGTTGAACACCACCTCGCCAACCGTACTGCCAACCGCGCCGATACCCCTGCCATGGAAAACCGTCCCGTCGGCAAGCGCAAGAAGGGCGGGCGGGTATGCACTCACGAGAAACTCCTGGATTCAGCTTGAAAATCAGGGACTAGCAGAAAGCCACACCCCGATATGTGCAAAAAAGCGGGACGGGCCTCCGGGCCGATCCCGCTGAATAAACCGTGAAATTGTATATTTCCGGGCGCCCAAAGGCAAACCGGGCCGCGCCTCACCGCCCCTCGTGCAAGCGCGCGTCGAGGGGGCCGGTGGCCACGTCGCCCTCGTCCGCCGGCCGCCGCAGCACGCGGGCGAGCAGGTTCATTTCGCCGACGAGGAGCGCCGTCCGCTGCGCTACTGCGACCGCATCAGCGCTGTGCACCGCCTGCTCGAGCCGCTTCGCTGCCTCGGTGACCCGGCGCGCACCGAACACCCCCACCGCCCCCTTGACCGAATGGGCAATGCCGGCGAGCCGTGGGTAATCGAGGCACGTCGCGGCGCCCTGCAGGTCGGCGAGGGTTCGCTCGAAGTCGCGAAAGAACACTGACAGCAATTGCCGCACGACCGCCTCGTCGCCGTGGAACATCGCCCGCGTCTCGTCGAGGCTGGCGATCTGCCCGCGCCCCCCTTCCCCCATCTCGAGCAGGCTGATATCTGCGCCCCCGTCCACCTCGCCCTCCCGTCCCGGGCGGCACACACGCTCGATCGCGGCGAGCAGGTCGGCGGGGTGCACCGGCTTCGACACGTAGTCGTCCATGCCGGCGTCGAGGCAACGTTTGCGGTCGCCCTCCATCGCATGCGCGGTCATCGCGATGATCGGGATGGGCTTCCACTCACCCTGTACCACCCAGCTGCGCCGCGCCTCGCGCGCACGGATCGCCTGCGCCGCCTCGATGCCGCCCATCACCGGCATCTGCACGTCCATCAGGATCAGGTCGAAATGGCCGCGCTCGAACGCCTCGATCGCCGCCTCGCCGTTGTCGGCAACGCTGACCCTGTGCCCCGCGCGCTCGAGCATGCGCACGGCCACGGTCTGATTGACCGGGTTATCCTCCACCACGAGGATCGTCAGCCCTGACGCGTCCGTATCGACCGCAGCCAGACTCGAGGTCGCGAACTCGACATCGAAGCGCACCAGCACTTCGTCGCCGCCGGCCGCATTGCCGCTGCGCGCAAGCTTCAACGCATTGACCAGGTCAGCGGCCGAAAACGGCTTCGCGAGGCGGAACTGCAGCCCGAGTTGGTTGCAGCGCAGGCCGTCGTTGCGCTGCGAATGGCTCGCCAGCATCATGATGATGCGATCGAGACAGGGCGCCACTTCGGCAAACCGCTGCGCAAGCGCAAAGCCGCCCGGCTCTGGCAAATCGGCATCCATCAACAGGAAATGGTAGGGGTCGCGGCCGTCGCGAGCCGCCACCAGGGCCGCAATCACCGCCTCGCCGCTGCAGGCGAGTTCGGCGCGCAGCCCGCGGTCTTCGAGCAGCCGGCACAGATGACGACCAAACGCCTGATTGCGCGGCGCCACGAGCACCCGCAAGGCACCGAGCTCGCACGCCACATGGGGCGGGGTTTCCGCCACCACGCCAAACGGCAGCGTGCACCGGAAGATACTGCCCTGGCCCGGCGCGCTCTCGACGTCGATCTCGCCCTGCATCAGATCGACCAGGTGCCGGCAGATCGCCAGGCCAAGCCCGGTGCCGCCGTACTTGCGCGTGGTCGAGGTGTCGGCCTGGGAGAAGGCACCGAAGATGCTGTCGCGCTTGGCCGGCTCGATCCCGCAGCCGGTGTCGCGCACGCCGAACCGGAGCACCACGCCGTCGGCCGCCCGGCCGACCACCTCCACGCCGACTTCGATCTCGCCCCGGTCGGTGAACTTGATCGCATTGCCGAGCAGGTTGGTGAGGATCTGGCGCAGGCGCGTCGGGTCGCCGCGCAACACGCCGGGTACCTCCGGCGCCAGCGCGTAGTACAGCTCGAGCCCCTTCTGATGGGCGCGCAGGGCCAGCCCGCGGCAGGTTTCGGAGACGACCGAGGCGATCGAGAACTCGATCGCCTCGATGCACAGCCGGCCGGCCTCGATGCGCGAGAAATCGAGGATGTCATTGATGATGGTGAGCAGCGTCTCGGCCGAGGAGCGGACCGTCTGCAGGCACTCGCGCTGCTCGCCACTGAGTTCCGTGTCGAGCAGCAGGTCCGTCATGCCGATGATGCCGTTCATCGGCGTGCGGATCTCGTGGCTCATGTTGGCGAGGAAGTCGCTCTTGGCCCGGTTGGCGGCCTCGGCAGCCTCCTTCGCCTCGAGCAACTCCAGCTCGCGCAGCCGACGCCCCGCCGCATCGCGGCGAGAGCCGGCGACGGGCCGCCAGCGCACGGCCGGCGGCGGATCGCCCGCAGCTGCGGACACCCCTGCCGGCCCGCCGCTCGCCCTGGCCTCGTCGCGCATGGGTAGCACTCCGGTCCCGACCGCCACTCGCGCGCCGACTCAGCGCAGCCCGAGCACGTCCTGCATGTCGAACAGGCCGCGCGGCCTGGTCGCAAGAAACTTCGCCGCCCGCAGCGAGCCGAGCGCGTAAGGCATGCGACTGCCCGACTTGTGCGTGATCTCGATGCGCTCGCCGATGCCCGCGAACAGCACCGTGTGGTCACCCACCACGTCGCCACCGCGAATCGTGGAGAAGCCGATCGTCTCCGCCTTGCGCTCGCCGGTATGGCCTTCGCGACCATAGACCGCGCACGCATCGAGGTCGCGACCGAGCTCGCGCGCCACCACCTCGCCCATGCGCAGCGCGGTGCCGGAAGGGGCGTCGACCTTGAACCGGTGATGCGCCTCGATGACCTCGACGTCGTAGCCCTCGGCGAGGATGCGGGCGGCGACTTCGAGCAGCTTGAACACCGCATTGACGCCGACTGCCATGTTCGGCGCGAACACCACCGGAATGTCGTGCGCCGCCTCGGCGATCGCGGCCTTGCCGGCGGCGTCAAAACCGGTGGTACCGATCACCATCGCCTTGCCGAGCTCGCGAGCGAGCGCGAGGTGGCCGAGCGTGCCTTCCGGACGGGTAAAGTCGATCACGCAGTCGGCTGCGGCAATCGCCGCGCGCACGTCGTCGGTGATCCCCACGCCGCTGGCGACGCCGGCCATCTCGCCCGCGTCACGGCCGATGAAGGGCGCCCCCGACCGGTCGAATGCGGAGGCGAGCGCGATGCCCTCCTCCTTGAGCGCCGCCTCGATCAGCATCCTGCCCATGCGGCCGGACGCCCCGGCGATCGCAACACGAATGTCGGACATGAATCTCGTTCCTTGCAGACAATGCCCGGGAATCGCGCCCGGGCAGGAAGGTTATTTGGCGGCCGGGGGCAGTTCGACGACACGGCTGCGTTCGGCCTGCGCCTGCGGCACGGCCGAACCCGGCGCAGCGGCCTGCACATCGCCCTCGATGTGGTCGAGTCGGTCGTCGACGAAGAACACCGACACCACACGCTGCTCGGCCTCGCCCCGGCCGGGCTTGAAGCGATAGACGTAATCCCAGCGGTCGGCGCGGAACAGATCGACCACCAGTGGCGAGCCGAGGACGAAGCGCACCTGTTCGCGGGTCATGCCGCGCTTGAGCTGGGAGATCATTTCCTGATCGACGTGATTGCCCTGGCGGACGTCGATCCGGTACGGGTCGACCACCCCCACGACGGAATCGAGGGAGCAGCCGGCAAGCAGGCTGGCGGCGGCGAGGGCCGCGAAAAGGGAGGAGCGCATGAAGAGCTTGGGGGCGGGGCGCGGCGGGCGCGCTGTTCTCAGGACGGGGTAAAAAATATAACATAGGCCAATGGCGCGACGCGCCCCGACTCATGCAATACCGCCCCGCGATGCCCGTTCCGCCGACTCCACAGACTCCGCCGACCCCGAACTCCCCCCAGGCTCCCATGTCCGACAACTCCAAGAATCTGAAAAGTATCGGCCTGAAGGCGACCTACCCGCGCCTGAAGATTCTGGACCTGTTCCAGAGCTCCGATCAGCGCCATCTGACGGCAGAAGACGTCTATCGTGCGCTGATGAACGAGGGCATGGACATCGGCCTCGCCACCGTCTACCGCGTGCTGACGCAGTTCGAACAGGCCGGGCTGCTGGAACGCCATTATTTCGAGTCCGGCAAGGCGGTGTTCGAGCTCAAGGAGGGCGGGCACCACGACCACCTGGTCTGCATGCAGTGCGGCAAGGTCGAGGAGTTCTTCGACGCCGAAATCGAGCGCCGGCAGAACCAGATCGCCGACGAGCGCGGCTTCAAGATCCGCGAGCACGCGCTCTACCTGTACGCCGACTGCCTGCGCGAGAACTGCCCTAACCGCCACTCCGAAGGCTGAAAGCCCGCCACCTCCGCAACCCCCGGCAAGGCCCGCTGGCGCTCCTCCCTTCCAGCCACCTCGCCCGGCCAGCCCCACCCCGCCACGCTTTCCGGCGCCACGTCGGCGCCCGTCGCTCAACGCTGACCGAGCATCTCCGCCGCGTGCTCGCGGGTGGTCGCGGTGATGTTCACACCGCCGAGCATGCGCGCGATCTCCTCCACCCGGGCGGCCGCGCCGAGCGGCGTGACCTCGCTCAACACTTCACCGCCCCGCTCCGCCTTGGAGATCCGCCACTGCCAATCCGCGCAGGCCGCGACCTGGGGCAGATGGGTCACGCAAAGCACCTGGCGACGCTCGCCGAGCCGCGCCAGGTGCTTGCCGACGATTTCGGCGACGCGCCCGCCGATGCCGACGTCGACCTCATCGAAGATCAGCGTCGGCGTGGCCGAACTGCGGCTCGTCATGACCTGGATCGCCAGCCCGATGCGCGACAGCTCGCCGCCCGACACCACCTTGGCGAGGCTGCGCAAGCTCTGACCGGGGTTGGCAGCGACGCGGAATTCCACCGTCTCGAGCCCGCTCGCCGACGGCTCGCAGGGCTCAAGGGCGACCTCGAAGCGGCCACCGGCCATTGCCAGCGTCTGCATCGCCTCGGTGATCTCGGCCGACAAGGCCCGCGCGGCCGGCTGGCGCGCCGCCGACAGGCGGGCCGCCGCAGCCTCGAAGGTGCGGCGCGCCTCGATCTCGGCCGCAGCCAGGCGGGCCGGATCGGCCGTCGCCTCGAGCTGCTCCAGCCGCGCCTGGCATTGCTGGCGCAATTCGGGGAGTTCCTCCGGCGTCACGCGATACTTGCGCGCGGCATCCATCACCGTCGAGATGCGCTGCTCGACTTCGGCCAGTCGCTGGGGGTCGAGGTCGAGCCGGTCGCGGTAGCGGCGCAGCGCATGCAGCGCCTCGTCGGCCTGGATCGTCGCCGCTGACAGCAGTTCGCGCACGTCGCCCAGGCCGGCATCGATGTCCGCCAGCGCCGCGATGCGCGCGTCGAGATGGCGCAGGATCGAGCATACCGCCACGTCGCCCTCGCCCAGCGCGGCCAGCGTCTCATCGGCCCCCTCCATCAGCCCCACGGCGTGGGCAAGACGGCTGTGCTCGGCGTTGAGCTCGTCCCACTCGAGCGGCTCGAAACCGAGCGCGTCGAGCTCCTTCAGCTGCCAGCCGAGGAGCTCGCGCTCGCGGGCGGAGCTGGCCGAATCGGCCTCGGCCTCGCGCCGCAGGCGGGCGATGCGCTGCCATTCGCGGTAATGCTCGGCCACCTTCGCCGCCTGCGCCTGCGCGGTGGCATGCGCGTCGAGCAGGGCGCGCTGGGTCTCGGGCCGCAGCAGCGCGTGGTGGGCATGCTGGCCGTGGATGTCGGCCAGCCATTCGCCGGCCGCGCGCAGCTGCGCAAGCGTCACGGCGATGCCGTTGATCCAGCCCCGGCTGCGGCCGCCGGCGTCCACCGTGCGGCGCAGGATGACCGCCCCCTCGTCGGCAGCCAGCGCATGTTCGTTCAACCAGTCATGGAGCCCACCCCCCTCGGGCAGATCGAACTCCGCGGCGACGTCGGCACGCTCGCGCCCCTCGCGCACCATGCCGGCCTCCGCACGGCCGCCCAGGGCGAGCCCGAGCGCATCGAGCAGGATCGATTTTCCGGCGCCGGTCTCGCCGGTAAGGGTGCCGAAGCCGGCACCGAATTCGAGTTCGAGACGGTCGACGATGACGAAATCACGAATGGTCAGGCTTCGCAGCATGGCAGGCTTTGAGCGGGAAGGCAGGGTGATCGGGAGGCGGCGGCCGGGCGCATCGCAAGGCGGGTGAAAACCGCCGCGGCGGGCGCCGGCACCGACTCAGTTGTGGCGGGGAGTCGCGCTCCAGTGCAGCTTCTGCCGCAACATCGCGAAGTAGCTGTAGCCTTCGGGATGCAGCAGGCGCAGGGACTGCGGCGAGCGCGTCAGCCGCACGCAGTCGCCGGCGCGCATGTCGAAGCGCGCCTGGCCGTCGAAGTGGACCCGTGCGTCGTGCGGCAGCAAGAGCTCGATGTCGATGCGGCAGGTGTCGGGCAGCGTGATCGGGCGCGCAGTGAGCGCATGCGGACACAGCGGCACCAGCGCAATGCCGCCGACGCTGGGGTGGAGGATCGGGCCGTTGGCCGACAGGGCGTAGGCGGTCGAACCCGTCGGCGTGGAAACGATCATGCCGTCGGAACGCTGGGTGTAGACGAACTCGCCGTCGATCGATAGATCGAATTCGATCATGCGCCCGAGATCACCCTTGTTCACCACGACGTCGTTGAGCGCGACGGTATGAAACACGCGCTGCCCGCCCCGCAGCACCTCGGCATCGAGCATGAAGCGCGACTCTTCGCGGTAGCGGCCATCGATGATCTCGCCCAGGCGCAGCAGCGCGTCGCGACGCGAGATGTCGGTGAGAAAGCCGAGGCGACCCAGATTGACGCCCGCCAGCGGTACCGCGTGTTCGGCCAGGCGCCGGGCCGTGTGCAGCATGGTGCCGTCGCCGCCGATCACGACCGCGAGATCGGCCTCGACGCCGATGAGCTCGTAGGTGGCCACGGGGTAGTCCCCGGCGCCGCCGATGGAACTCGCCGTGCCCTGCTCGATCCACACCGTCAGGCCACGTTGGCGCAGGAAGCGGGCGATCGTCAGCACCGACTCCGCCACGTCGGGGCTCTGATATTTGCCGATCAGGGCAACGTTCCGGAAGTTCGCGCTCATGAGCGCCGATTAAACCACAATCGGGTACGGAGAGGGCGCCAGCCCCCGGTGCGTCGGGTGGCCACGGATCGCGCACTTACTTAGAATCCCGGCTATAGTCCCTGCCTGCCATGAATTCGCTCGACGCCCGCTCCCAGATCCTGCTGAAGACCCTGATTGAACGCTACATCGCCGACGGTCAACCGGTGGGCTCGCGTGCCCTGTCCCGCTTTTCGGGGCTGGAGCTGTCGCCGGCGACGGTGCGCAACGTCATGAGCGACCTCGAGGAGATGGGCTTCATCGCCAGCCCGCATACGTCGGCCGGCCGCATTCCCACCGCGCGCGGCTACCGTTTCTTCGTCGATGCGCTGCTCACCGTGCAGCCGCTCGAGCGCGCCCGCGTCGATGAACTCCAGGGCCAGCTGCAGCCCAACCAGCCGCGGCGCCTGCTCAACTCCGCCTCGCACCTGCTGTCCGACCTCACCCAGTTCGCGGGGGTCGTGGTGGCGCCGCGCAAGGATGCCGTCCGCATCCGTCAGTTCGAGTTCATCAGCCTGTCCGAGAACCGCATCCTGCTGATCATCGTCACCACCGCCGGCGACGTGCAGAACCGCATCCTGCTCACCCGCCGCAGCTACAGCGCGAACGAGCTCAGCCACGCCGCCACCTACCTGAACGAGCATTTCGCCGGCCTGTCCTTCGACGACATCCGCCGGCGGCTGAAGGATGAGCTGCGCCAGCTGCGCAGCGACATGACCGAGCTGATGACGGCGACGGTGGATGCCGGCAGCGAGGCGGCCGAAGAAACCGCCACCAATTACGTCATCTCGGGCGAGACGAACCTGCTCGACGTCGAGGATCTGTCTTCCAACATGAGCCGCCTGCGCGAACTGTTCAAGCTGTTCGACCAGAAGACCGGCCTGATGCAGCTGCTCGACCTCTCCAACAGGGCCGAAGGCGTGCAGATCTTCATCGGGGGTGAGTCGGGGCTGGCGCCGCTCGACGGCTGCAGCGTCATCACCGCGCCCTATGAAGTCAACGGCCAGGTCGTGGGCTCGGTCGGGGTGATCGGCCCGACGCGAATGGCCTACGACCGGGTGATCCCGATCGTGGACATCACCGCCCGGCTGCTGTCGAACGCGCTGTCCTCCAATCACTGAACCCGACCGCGCACCAAGGCTTCGCCCCGCCCGTCGGTGCAGACAACAAGAACGAACAAGGACCTTCCATGGCCCGCTACTGGAGCGAACCTCCCTACCAGCACGGCACGCCGGCACGCATCGGCGTGCTGCTGGTGAACCTCGGCACGCCCGAAGCGCCCACCGCGGCCGCACTCCGCCCCTACCTGAAGCAGTTCCTGTCCGATCCGCGCGTGGTCGAGATTCCGCGCCTGATCTGGTGGCCGATCCTGAACGGCATCATCCTCAACACCCGCCCCGCGGCCTCGGCGAAGAAATACGCCAGCGTCTGGATGGACGAGGGTTCGCCCCTGAAGGTGCACACCGAACGGCAGACGAAGCTGCTCGCCGGCCACCTTGCATCGGACGGGCACACCGCGCTCGATGTCGCCTACGCGATGCGCTACGGCGCACCGTCGATTCCCGACGTGCTCAATGCGATGCGCGGCCGCGGCTGCACCCGCATCCTCGTGCTGCCGCTGTACCCGCAGTATTCGGCAAGCACGACGGCAACCGTGACCGATGAGGTTTCGCGCTGTCTGGGCCACTGGCGCAACCAGCCTGAGATGCGCTTCGTGCGCAGCTTCCACGACGATCCCGGCTACATCGGCGCCCTGGCCCAGAGCGTGCGCGGGCACTGGATGCAGCACGGGCAACCGGAGCGTCTGGTGATGAGTTTTCACGGCGTGCCGCGGCGCGCACTGGATCTGGGCGACCCCTACCACTGCGAGTGCCACAAGACCGGACGGCTCCTCGCCGAGGCGCTGGATCTGGCGCCGGAGCGCGTGATGGTCACCTTCCAGTCGCGCTTCGGCAAGGCGGAATGGCTCAAACCCTACACCCAGCCCACGCTCGAAGCGCTCGCAGCCCAGGGCGTCGGGCGGGTTGACGTGATGTGTCCCGGCTTCGTGTCGGACTGCCTGGAAACGCTCGAGGAAATCGGCCTCGAATGCAAGGAAGCGTTTCTCGGCGCCGGCGGCAAGGTGTTCCACTACATCCCCTGCCTGAATGAGCACCACGACTGGATCAGTGCGCTGAGCAGCATCGCGCGCAGCCACCTCGGCCACTGGCTCGACATCGAGCCCGCCACGCCGGAAGCGCTCACCGCCAGTCGTGAACGGGCCTGCGCACTCGGCGCCAGCCGGTAGGCCGGGCGGTCGCCGGCCAGGGTGCCGCCTGCGGCCAGGGCCGCCATCGACGCGGCCCATAGCCAGAGCGTATCGCCCTGGCGACAGGACCGCCGCTAGATGTCCAGCAGTTGGAGATCCAGTCCGCCCGTCCGGGTGAAGTCACCGCGCACGGCGACTGGCGCGTGCACGGCCATGCGACGGGCGAGTTCGGCCAGCCGCCGTACGATCACGGTGGACAACTGGCGCTGGAAACGCTCCTGCACTTCCTCGCTCGCCAGCGCAAGCGCCGACGGGTTGATCTCGAGGTAGGTCAGCGGCCCGAGCGACACCACCGTCATCGCTTGCCGATGTTCGATGTGATCCAGCCAGGCGTGAACGCCGAAGACTTCGCCGACGCCGAGCCTGGCCACCTGACGGCCCTCGATCGAGAGCTCCACCTCGCCTTCCAGCACGACGCCGAAGCGCTGGTCCGCGTCGCCTTCACGCATCAATGCAACATGCTCGCCAACCTTGCGCCAGGAGCAAATGCGCAGTACCTCCCACAACTCGACATCGTCGAACTCGGTGAAGAACGCCAACCTGCGCAGCAGCGAGAAGCGGGCGGTGTCGGGCGGCACGTAATCGTCATCGACGATGCGGTAGCGCACCGCGGCCAGGTCCTTGGCGAATTCCGCCCCGTTGCGGTAACGGGAATAGAGGTCCTTCTCGAGCGCCTTGCGGATCACCGCATCCATCTGCTCGGGCACATCGGGGTTGAGCTGCGATACAGAGGGCGGATCCGCGTTGATGATCCTGTAGACCAGTTGCGCCGGATTGCTGGCCCGGAACGGCAGGCGGCCGGTCAGCATGTGGAACAGCAAGACGCCGAGCGAATACAGGTCGGTCTTCTGGTTGAGCGGGTAACCCTTGATCTGCTCGGGGCTCATGTAGGCCGGCGAGCCCACCCCCATGATGAAGGTGGAATCGGTATCGATCTTCTTGTTGATGTTCAACGCGAGGCCGAAATCGGTGATCTTCACGTTGTCGGCCTCATCCACCAGGATGTTGGCCGGCTTGATGTCGCGATGGACGATGCCCTGCCGGTAAGCATGATCGAGCGCCATGCAGCACTTGAACACGATGCCGATCGTGCGGTGGATCGGCAGCAGCTGCTCGAAACCGCAATAGCGCTCGAGCGAACCGCCCGGGAAATACTCCATCACCACATAGGCCTGATCAGGCTCGATCGAGGCGTCGAACACCCGGATGATGTTGGGGTGGTTGAGGCGGCCGCAAACGGCTTGCTCGGCCTTCAGCAACTTCAGCAGGCGGCGGTTCCACTTCGCCTCGTCCTTCGACTTGTCGTCGAACCGTACATGCTTGAGCGCAACCGGCGCCGGATGGTCCGCACTCTCCGCCAGATAGACGACCGCGGTCGCACCGCGGCCAAGCTCGCGCAGAATTCTGTACTTCCCAATGATTTCCGGAATCGGGCTCATACAAGCCGTGGATCGCTGGCGCGACCGCTGGGAACTGAGATCGATGCCGCCATTCTGGCATGAAGGCCTGCGCGCGGGTGAATGAACCACCTCGCTGCCCTGCACCGAGTGCGCCTGATCGCAGTTGTCCGCCTCCCGCCCGCATGCTTAAATCGCGCGGGTCCGACGTCGCCCGCCATCCCGATCCCGTCCTCACGGAGCATGCATCTTGAACGAACCGGTCGATCTGCTGATCCACCCGCGCTGGACCGTTCCAGCCGAACCGGCCGGCGTCGTACTCGAACACCATTCGGTCGCGGTCGACCAGGGGCGCATCGTTGCCGTCCTGCCGCACGACGCCGCACGCGCCCGCTTCGAGGCACGGCAGGAGGTCGAACTGCCTCATCACGTGCTGATCCCCGGGCTCGTGAATCTGCACACGCATGCGGCGATGAACCTGATGCGTGGCATCGCCGACGACCTGCCGCTGATGCGCTGGCTGCAGGAAGCGATCTGGCCGACCGAAGCTCGCCTTGTCTCAGCCGCCTTCGTGCACGACGGCACACTGCTCGCCGCCGCCGAAATGTTGCGCGGCGGCATCACCACATGTAACGACATGTATTTCCACCCCGATGCGGCAGCCTCGGCATTCGCGGCTGCGGGCATGCGCGCAGTCGTCGGCGTGGTGATGCTGGACTTTCCCACACCTTACGCGAGCGACGCCGACGACTACCTGCGCAAGGGCCTCGCGGCGCGCGACCGCTGGCGCGATCACCCGCTGATCACCTTCACCATCGCGCCGCACGCTCCCTACACGGTATCGGATGCAAGCCTCGGCCGTGCCCGGGCGCTCGCCGATGAGCTCGGCCTGCCGGTTCACATCCATATCCACGAAACCCATACGGAGATCCTCGACTCGCTCGCCGCGCACGGCGTCCGCCCCCTTGCCCGGCTGGCGAAGCTCGATCTGCTCGGCGAAAACCTCATCGGCGTGCATGCGGTCCATCTGGACGAAACGGACATCGAATTGCTCGCACGCCACAACTGCAGCGTGGCCCACTGCCCGACCTCGAACATGAAGCTGGCGAGCGGCATCGCCCCCATCCCACGCCTGCTCGACGCCGGCATCCGCGTGGGGCTCGGCACCGATGGCGCGGCCAGCAACAACCGCATCGACCTCTTCCAGGAGATGCGTCACGCCGCCCTCCTGGCCAAGGTCGGCACCCTCGACGCCTCGGCGCTACCTGCGCATCAGGCGCTGCGGCTCGCCACCCTCAACGGCGCCCAAGCACTCGGCCTCGCGCATGAGATCGGCTCGATCGAACCCGGCAAGCAGGCCGACCTGTGCGCCGTCGACCTCGGCTCCATCCTGTCCCAGCCCTGCTTCGACCCGGTCTCGCACCTGGCCTACGTAGCCGGCCGCGAACAGGTCTCGCACGTCTGGGTTGGGGGGGACGCCCGCGTCGCCGACGGTCTTCCGTTGTTGCATATTAACGACAAAGAATTGCTCAGGATTGCGTCGATGTGGCACACTAAAATTGTTAATTGAACTGGATAGCTTGGTTCAACCCGACGCGGAGACGGCATTTCCGGCTGTTTTCAATCTCGATTGCTGTGGCATCCCGGCAAGTCGCCCTTCAAAGAGGAAACCATGATCAAACAAACCAAGAAACAGATGCTCATGCTGGCCGCCATCGCCTCGATCGGCCTGAGTGCTCCCGCCGTCCAGGCACAAGTCAAGGACGTGGTCGTCGACGGCAAGGGCGAAGTCCCGTACGTGATCGACGGCCGCAACGTCGTCGCCCGCAGCGGTGCCGGCCTGTGCTGGCGCACCGGCTACTGGAGCCCGGCCGCTGCCTCGACTGCCATGGCGGGCCAGTTCCCGGCCGGCTGCGAATGCGACAGCGACATCGTGCCGAAGGACAAGTGCGTCGCCCCGGTCGCCGCCGCCCCGGCTCCGATGGCCCCCGCTCCGAAGCCGACCGCCGAAAAGATCAAGCTGTCCGCCGACACGCTGTTCGATTTCGACAAAGCCGTGCTCAAGCCGGAAGGCCGTGCCAAGCTCGACGACCTGGCCGCCCAGTCCAAGCAGCTCAAGCTCGAAGTCATCCTCGCCGTCGGCCACACCGACCGTCTGGGCTCGGACAGCTACAACCAGAAGCTGTCCGAGCGTCGCGCCGCTGCCGTGAAGACCTACCTGGTCTCCAAGGGCGTCGAAGCCAACCGCGTCTACACTGAAGGCAAGGGTGAAAAGCAGCCCGTGACCGGCGCCAAGTGCAACACCGTGAAGAACCGCAAGGCCCTGATCGAATGCCTGCAGCCGGATCGCCGTGTGGAAGTGGAAGTCATCGGCTCCAAGTAATCCGCCGTCCGATGTCTGAAAAGCCCTGCTTCGGCGGGGCTTTTTACTTTGGGGCAGCCGCAGGAACAGCATCCGCCGAAGGCTGTCGGACCGATCATTGCAAGCATCCCGAACATCGATGAACCAACTCAACGCCGACCCCGCCGAACTACAGAAATTCAGTGATCTCGCTCACCGCTGGTGGGATCCCGCATCGGAATTCAAGCCGCTGCATGAGATCAACCCGCTGCGCCTCGGCTGGATCGACGGCAAGGCCGATCTTGCCGGCAAGACCGTGCTCGACGTCGGCTGCGGTGGAGGAATCCTGGCCGAGGGCATGGCCGCACTCGGCGCCAAGGTCACAGGCATCGATCTGTCGGAAAAGGCGCTCAGCGTCGCACGCCTGCACCTGTTTGAAAGCGGCCACAGCGTCGATTACCGACTGATCAGCGCGGAAGCACTCGCAGACGAGCGTCCCGCACAGTTCGACGTCGTGACCTGCATGGAAATGCTGGAGCACGTACCTGACCCAGCAAAGACGATCGAAGCCTGCTCGCGCCTGATCAAGCCGGGTGGACATGTGTTCTTTTCGACCCTGAACCGCAATCCGAAAGCCTACCTGCTAGCAATCGTGGGCGCGGAGTACGTCCTGAATCTGCTGCCCCGCGGCACACATGAGTACGGAAAATTCATCAAGCCGTCCGAGTTGACGCGTTACTGCCGGAATGCGGGGCTGGACCTGCACTCCCTGATCGGCATGACCTACAATCCGCTGACCCGCGAGTACTCGCTTGGAACGGATACCGACGTCAACTACCTCGTTCATGCACGGCGAAGGGCCTGAAATTTCACGACAGGGCTGCCCAAGTCACTATCGGGGAGCCCTGCCGTCACCAGAGCTTTGAGCGGTCACACGACGAGACCTGCTCGCTCAAGCCGCTTAGCCTGGCATCCCCGCCGAGGTCGTGACTGACGGCAAATCGCCACCTGGCCAGCCCCCGAAGCGGGCAGCCAGTTCTGCTTCAGTCCGACCGGCGGTTGCGGAACGTGATGATATGGGCCAAATCGGCTGACAGGCGACGCGCTGCGCACGAAGACCCCGAGAGACTTATAGCACGACCCCGGCGAGCCCAAGTCGGCACCCGACCGATCATGTGCAAGCCGCAACACGGTTTTGACGCGTAGACGGCGCAACGCCCGGCGCGAGAGTTCGGCCGGGCGTTGAGTGAGGGATAGTCTGACGATGACCTACTTTCACGAGAGCGGATCTCACTATCATCGGCGCGTTTGCGTTTCACGGTCCTGTTCGGGAAGGGAAGGGGTGGTTCCACAAAGCTATGGTCGTCAGACTGTGACTTGTCACCAGGGGGTTTGGGTCCTGGCCAAAGTGGGGAAGAAGTGTTGTGTGAAGGGGTGTTCGTGTTTGAACACCGGCACGAGTTCGCGCTTGAATAAGGTTATAGGATCAAGCCACACGGGCAATTAGTACCGGTTAGCTGAACGTGTTGCCACGCTTGCACACCCGGCCTATCAACGTTGTGGTCTTCAACGACCCTTCAGGGGGCTCGAGGCCCCGGGGAAGTCTCATCTTGAGGCGAGTTTCCCGCTTAGATG
>JANJTU010000346.1 GCA_024710965.1 Thauera sp.
GCCTACGGCCTCGCCCACTACCAGCCCGGCCTGCCCTTCGCCGGCGTGCTCGCCAACCACGTCGGCAGCGCGCGCCACGCCGACATGCTGCGCGCGGCGCTGCCGGCGGGCATGCGCTGGTTCGGCGCGGTGATGCGCGACGCCGACGCGGCGCTGCCCGAGCGCCATCTGGGCCTCTTGCAGGCGGCCGAGATCGACGACCTGGAAGGCCGCCTCGACCGCCTCGCCGATCACCTCGCACAGACCGGCGCCGCCGAACTGCCGCCCGCCGTGCCCTTTGCCGCCGCCGCGGCGCCGGCGGTGGCGCCGCTGCTCGCCGGGCGCACCGTGGCGGTGGCGCGCGACGCCGCCTACGGCTTCATCTACCCCGCCAACCTCGACACCCTGGAGGCGCTCGGCGCCACGCTCGCCTTCTTCTCGCCGCTCGCCGGCGACACCCTGCCCGCCTGCGATGCGGTGTGGCTGCCGGGCGGCTACCCGGAGCTGCACGGCGAGCGCCTCGCCGCCAACGCCGCGTTCTGGCGCGAGCTGCGCGCGCACGTCGAGGCCGGCCGCCCGCTGCTGGCCGAATGCGGCGGGCTGATGAGCCTGCTCGAGACGGTCGTGGACAAGGCCGGCGCGGCGCATGCCTTCGGCGGCCTGCTCCCCGGGCGCGCGCTGATGCAGAAGCGTCTCGCCGCGCTCGGCATGCAGCAGGCCGAGCTGCCCGAAGGCTTGCTCACCGGCCACACCTTCCACTACTCGAAGACCGAGACCCCGCTCGCACCGGCGCTGCGCGCGCGCCGCCCGGACGGCGGCGAGGGCGAGGCGATCTACCGCGTCGGCCGGCTGACGGCCTCCTACGTGCATTTCTGGTTCCCCTCCAACCCGCCCGCGGTGGCGGCGCTGCTCGGCTGAGCTTGCGCGGCGGCCGGCTATAATTGCGGTCTTTATCCGCTCGGGATTCCTCGTGTCCGAACGCCTCACCGTCGCCCTCCAGTACCTGCTCCCCAAGCGCGCCCTCACCGAACTCGCCGGCCGCCTCGCCGGTTTGCGCGGCGGGCGCGCCACCACCGCGGTGATCCGCTGGTTCGTGCGCCGCTACGGGGTGAACATGGCCGAGGCCGCCCAGCCCGACGTCGCCGCCTACCCGAGCTTCAACGACTTCTTCACCCGCCCGCTCGCCGCAGGCGCGCGCCCGCTCGCCGACGCCGCCTTCCTCAGCCCGGTCGATGGCGCGATCAGCCAGTGCGGCCCGATCGAGCGCGACCAGATCTACCAGGCCAAGGGCCACGCCTATTCGGCCACCGCGCTCCTCGGCGGCGACCGCCGCCTGGCGGCGCAGTTCGAGGACGGCGACTTCGCCACGCTGTACCTGAGCCCGCGCGACTACCACCGCATCCACATGCCCTGCGACGGCCGCCTGCGGCAGATGATCTACGTGCCCGGCGCGCTGTTCTCGGTCAATCCGGCCACCGCGCGCGGCGTGCCGGGGCTGTTCGCGCGCAACGAACGCGTCGTCTGCGTGTTCGAGGGCGACTTCGGCCCCTTCGCGCTGGTGCTGGTGGGCGCGACCATCGTCGGCAGCATGGCCACCGTCTGGCACGGCGTCGTCAATCCGCCACGCCGGCCCGACATCGAGAAGCGCGCCTACGCCGACGGCGAGGTCGCGCTGCAGAAGGGCGCGGAGATGGGCCGCTTCCTGCTCGGCTCGACGGTGGTGATGCTGTTCCCGAAGGGGGTGCTGCACATGAATTCGGACTGGCGCCCGGAGCGGACGATCCGCATGGGCGAGGCCATGGCGCGGCGCCGCGCCTGAGAAGGGGGCGGGCGCACCAGCCTGGGGCGCTGCGGCATGCCGATGCACGCCGAGGAGGCGCGAGCACTGCCGGATGTGGCGGCGCAGCATCCCGTCGCGGTCAACAATTTGTCAGAAAAGTGCGGTAGAACAAAGGCTTGAAGTCGCGTCGCCGGTGCCGGCGGCGGGGCTTCGAGCTGGCACGGTTGAAGCTTGCCGGATCGTGCCGTTCCACAACAAGCATCAGGAGACAGACCATGCCCAGCCGTCCAATCCACCAGGTTCTTGCCGACCGTCCCTTCGTCTGCGTGCCGGCGCACATGTCGATTCGCGACGTCACCCGGCTCATGCTGGCCCAGCACTGCAGCGCGGCGCTGGTCGCCGAGCACGGCGTGCTGACCGGCATCTTCACCGAGCGCGACGCCACCTTCCGCGTGCTCGCGGCCGGGCTCGACGCCGACGCCACGCAGGTCGGCGCGGTGATGACCCACAACCCGCTCGCGCTGAGCGAGGACAAGCCCTTCGGCCACGCCCTGCACCTGATGTACGAGAACGGGGTGCGCCACGTGCCGGTCGTCGATGCCAACCTGCGCCCGCTCGGCGTCGTCACTGCGCGCGACGCGCTGGAACTCGACGCGCTCGACTTCGGTTCCGAGCTGGTGCGGCGCGAAGAGATCACCGTGATCCTTTGAGCGTCGCAGGGCGCCCCCGAGCGCGGGTGCGCGGGGGCGCCTGTGTGCTGATCCCGGCCCGTGCGCGCCGCCGCCGCCCGCCAGTGGGCGCCAGCGCGGGTGGCGTCCGCTGCGGGCGGCCGGGCGCCGCTCAGGCCAGGTTCAGCTTGCGCGCGGCCTCGCGCAGCTCGCCGCGGAAGTCCGGATGGGCGATGCCGATCAGGGCCGCGGCGCGCTGGCTGGCGGTCTTGCCGCGCAGCTCGGCGACGCCGTACTCGGTGACGACGTAGTTGATGTCGTTCTTGCTCGTCGTCACGTGGGTGCCGGGCGACAGCACCGGGGCGATGCGCGACACCGCGCCGCCCTTGGCCGTCGACGGCAGCACGATGAAGGCCTTGCCGCCCTGCGAGCGGTTGGCGGCGCGGACGAAATCCACCTGGCCGCCGGTGCCCGAATAGGGCAGGTGGCCGAGGCTCTCCGAGCCGCACTGGCCGAGCAGGTCGATCTGCAGCGTGGCGTTGATCGCGCACAGCTTGTCGTTGCGCGCGGCGACGTAGGGGTCGTTGGTGAAGTCGACCGGGTGCATCTCCAGCGCCGGGTTGCGGTGCAGGTGGCGATAGAGGCGGTTCGAGCCGAGGGCAAAGGTGGCCACCGTCTTGCCCGGCATGAAGGTCTTCCTGCGGTTGGTCACCGCGCCGGACTCGATCAGCGACAGGATGCCGTCGCCGATCATCTCGGTGTGGATGCCGAGGTCGCGCTTGTGCTGCAGCTGCATCACCACCGCATCGGGGATGCCGCCGTAGCCGATCTGCAGCGTCGCGCCGTCCTCGATGAGGTCGGCGACGTACTTGCCGATCGCCTCCTGCACCGCACCGATCTGCGGCAGGCCGACTTCGAACAGGGCCTCCTCGCTTTCCACCAGACCGGCGACCTGCGAGACGTGGACGTGGCAGTCGCCGTGGGCGAAGGGCACGTTCGGATTGACTTCGAGCAGCACGACGCGGGCGCGGCGCACCGCCGCCATCGTGTAGTCGGGCGCCAGCGACAGGCTGAAGTAGCCGTGCTCGTCCATCGGCGAGGCCATCGACACGACGACGTCGGCCGGGCTCAGGCCGCGGTCGATCAGCATCGGCAGCTCGGAGAAGTAGGCCGGCACGAAGTCCACCCAGCCCGCCTGGCCGCCGGCGCGCGTGGCGCCGCCGAAGAAGTAGGCGTCGTGGCGGACGTTGGCGCGCGTCTCGGGGTCGAGGTAGGCGAACTTGCGCAGCGGCAGGATCTGGCTCACGGCGACGTCGCGCAGGCCATGGCGGCGTTCCGACAGCGCGTGCAGCAGCGCCGGGGGTTCGCCCACGCCGGTGGGCACGACGACGGTGTCGCCGTCGCGGATCATTGCCGCGGCGTCCGCCGCGCTCATGCGTTTCTGTTCGTACAGGGCTTGCGCGCTGGTCATCCTTCCTCTCCTCGCTCAGGTTTTGTGCATTGCGACAGGAGCGGATTATACGGCGGTTCCATACTAGTGCGTATGGACGACGGTGCGCGGGGGAGAGCCGGCCGTGCGGACGTCAGCGCTCGGCGAGCGTTTCCGCCGGTGTGCCGGACACCGTCCGCGGTGTCGCCGGCGGTAGGCCATCGGCGGCGGCGGCCGGCAGGGGCGGGGTCGTCGCTTCCGTCCCTGCTTCTGGCTCCATGTCCGCGACCGCGGGCTGCGCCATGCCGTGCAGCCATTCGCGCCAGATCGCCACCAGCAGCGCCATCAGCACCGGGCCGACGAACAGGCCGACCAGCCCCATCGTCTGCACGCCGCCGACGAGGCCGAAGAAAGTCGGCAGGAAGGGCAGCTTCACCGGGCCGCCGACCAGGCGCGGGCGCAGCGTCTTGTCCACGATGAAGAGCTCGATCGAACCCCAGGCGAACAGCCCCAGCCCGCCGACCAGATTGCCCGAGCCGACGAGGTACAGCGAGACCAGCGTGAACGACAGCGGCGCGCCGCCGGGGATCAGCGCCATGAAGCCGGTGGCCACGCCGAGCAGCACCGGCGAGGGCACGCCGGCGATCCAGTAGGCCACGCCGAGCACCACTCCTTCGCCGAGCGCGATCAGCCCCATGCCGGTGACCGTGGCGCTGATCGTGGCCGGCACCACGCGCGAGAAGCGCTTCCAGCGCAGTGGCAGGATGTGCTCGCCGACGATGTCGAGCTGGGCGGCGAGGCGCGCGCCGTCCTTGTAGACGAAGAACAGCGTGATCAGCATGAACAGCGTGGTCAGCGCCAGCCGTGCGAGGTTGCCGGTCGCGCTCAGCAGCGTGCGGTAGATGTTGCCGAGGTGCTCGCCGCTGATGATCTGGACCCAGTCGCCCAGCGCCTGCGGTTCGCCGAGGTGGTTGCGCCAGTAGTCGGCGAGCCGCTCGCCGACCACCGGCAGGGCCTCGATCCATCCCGGCACCGGGGCGCCGGTGCGGTTCGCCTCCAGCAGCCAGGCGATGAAGTTGCCCGCCTCCTGCAGCGCGTAGTGCAGGGCGAAGGTCAGCGGCACGATCAGCGCGCAGATGACGACGATCAGCGCCAGGCTCGCGGCCAGCGCGGTGTTGCCGTGGCAGCGCGCGACGCCGCGGCGGTACAGCGGCCAGCTGGCAAAGCCGATCACCAGCGCGGCGAGCACGGGGACGAGAAAGCCGCTGAGGAAATACATCCCGGCGGCGAGGATCAGCAGCAGCAGCGTGCGGACGATGAGCGGAGCTTGCAGGACGGGCGGCATGGCGGACGCGGGAGAGGGCAGGATGCCCGGCGTGAAGGACTATACCGGAGCGGGCCGCCGCCGCCCGACGGAAACGCTGTCCCGACGCGCCTCCTTTCCTGCGCGAGGGTGTCGACCCGCGGCGCGGCCTCGTGCTCCCGAGCCGGTGGCGGCGGTCGGGGCCGATCCTCGGCTCCGCCGCCGCCGGGCCTTCCCGCTCCGGCACGCTCAGGTGGCGTCCTCCGCCGCGTCCGCCATGGCCGCGGCAGCCGTGGGCGCTGCCGCCAGCGCGGCGGCGACGTAGTCTTGCGGCAGGCGGTACTCGGTCGCCAGTTCGGCGGCGCTGCGGCCGCTGGCGCGGATCGTCGCCAGCCAGCCGTTGAGCCCGGTCGACAGCGAGCGCCCGGCCTGCTCGCCCTCCAGCGTGGCGCGCTCGCCGGCGGCCACTTCGTACTTGTGGGCGTAGCCGCGCGGGGTCACCATCAGGCCGTCGCGCACGAAGGTGTTGGAGTTGCCGATCAGCACCGTGGTCAGCATGCCGATGTCGGCCTCGGCCATGCGCTCCAGCGTGGTGAACTCGATGCGCTGCCTGGGCCGGTAGGCGGACTTGACGATCGCCACCGGGGTGTCGGCGCGGCGGTGGCGCAGGAACAGGCGCTGCGCCTCGACGATCTGGCGCGTGCGGCGGCCGCTCTTGGGGTTGTAGAGGGCGACGACGAAGTCGGCGTAGGCGACGGCATCGAGCCGGCGCGCGATCGTCGGCCAGGGCGTGAGCAGGTCGGACAGCGAGATCGCGCAGAAGTCGTGCGTCAGCGGCGCGCCGACGAGCGCGGCGCAGGTGTTCAGCGCCGAGGCGCCGGGCACGATCTCGACCTCGATCGCCGAGTCCGGCGTCCATCCGGCCTGGAACAGGACCTCGAAGGTCGGGCCGGCCATGCCGTAGACGCCGGCGTCGCCCGAGGACACCAGCGCCACCTTCCTGCCCTGGCGGGCGCGCTCGAGCGCCTCGATGGCGCGGTCGAGCTCCTCGGTCATCGACTTCTTCACCACCTCCTTGCCCTCGAGCAGCTCGGCGACGAGGCGGATGTAGGTGACGTAGCCGATGATGGTGTCGGCCTCGGCGATCGCGGCGCGGGCGCGCGCGCTCATGTGCTCGACGCTGCCGGGGCCGAGGCCGACGAGCATGATCTTGCCGCGCGTGCTCATGACTGTGCCCTCGCGAAGCGGGCCGGCGCGCCGCCGCGCGCGGCGACGACCGGGCGCACCCAGCGCGCCACGGCCCAGCCGGACAGCGCGCCGAGCGCGAGCCACTGCACCGCGGTGGCGATCGCGGTGGCCACCGCGAAGCGCGCGGCGAGCGCTTCGAGCTGGCGCGCGACCTCGTCGCCGTAGGCGGCGAAGGGGCCGATGTCCGGATGCGGCGCGCCGAGCGCGAAGGGCAGCGCGACCACGGCCAGCGCCAGCGCACGCAGCGGGCCGCGGCCGAAGGCGAGCAGGCCGAGCGCGATCGCGGTGCACGCGGCGGCGAGCAGCCACCAGGCCTGGCGCGCGGCGAGCGCGGCGGCGGCGCTGCCGGGAATCTCCGCCGGCAGGCCGAGCGCGGGCACGGCGAAGACGCAGGCCCAGCCCGCGGCGCCCCACAGCAGGCCGCTGCGCGCCGAGGCGAGCGGGCGGCCGCGCACGGCCTCCCAGACCGTGATTGCGGGGATCAGCAGCAGGCCGAAGCCGATCGCGGTGAGCACGTTGGCGAGCGCGGTCCACAGGTGCCGCTCCGCGCCGTCCCGCGGCGCCCATGCCTCGTCGTCGTGGACGTGCGCCTCGCCCGGGGCCTGGGCGTGATCATGGGCGACGGCGGCGCTCGGTTCGGCCCCGCCTTCGAATTCTTCTGCGGCGGCGATGAGCGGGATGGCCTGCCAGTGCTGCACGGCACTGACGAGCAGGCCGGCGAGCGCCCCGACGAGCAGGGCGCACAGGACGATGCGACGGAACAGCATGGCGGACTCCGCGTTCAGTGGCAGGGGAAGACGTTGACGTGGCGCGCGTCGTGTGCCGCGTTGTGCGCCGCGGCGATCGGGCTGAAGCCGACGCCATAGACGATGACGGCGCCGAGCAGCGCGGCGGTGAGGACGGGCGTGGCGATCGCGCGCAGGAGGCTCTTCGGGCGGGTCACTTGCAGGGTGGCTTGCTGTTGCATGCTGCTTCTCCTTTGGAGGGCGGTGAAAGGGGGGGTGAGGAAATCAGTCGGACGGGGGCAGGCGGGCGATGGACACGGTCGCGTTGCGGCCGTCGGCGCCGCGCAGCTTGTGCTTTTCGACCAGCAAGGCGCCGGGATCGGTGGCGAGGTCGGTGCCGGCGGCGAGCAGGGCGGCGGCTTCCGCGACCGAGGGCGTGCCGGTGTGGCGGCGCACCGTCTCCGAGGGGTTGGGCACGGCGATGCGCGCCAGCACCTCGGGCGGGTGAAAGTCGATCTGCCAGCCGTGGCGGCGGGCGAGCGCGAGCAGGCCGGGCTCGTCGGCCTTCAGCGAGATGCTGGCGACCGCGGCGACGTCCCCGAGGCGCGCGCCGGCCTGCGCGAGCGCCTCGTCCACCGCGCGCGCGATCGTCGCCGCCGGCGTGCCGCGGTCGCAGCCGAGGCCGAGCGCGACCCGGCTCACGCCGCCTCCTGCGGCGGGCGGTAGATCACGCGCCGGCCGGCGAGGCGCTCGGCCCAGCCGGCGGGCAGCGCGCGGTGGCTGATCCACAGCACGGCGCCGAAGCGCGCCGGGTCGACGTCCTCGAGGCGCTCGAAGCGCTGCAGGTTGGCCGGCAGCGGGCCGCTGCGGCCGTTGGCGTGGCGTGCCCACCAGTCGGTGCTGCCGGCTTCCTGCACGAGGGCGACCGGTTCGTCGTTCACCACCGCGGCGCTGGCGCGCACGATCTCGTCGTGGCTGGCGTCGAAGCGCCAGCCCAGCTCGCGACCGAGCAGGTCGACCGCGAGCGTCTCGCGCGCGTCCGAGGCGGTGGTCAGCACCGGGGTGGCGCCCACCGCCTGCTGCAGCGCGGCGGCGATGGCGTTGGCGCCGCCGAGGTGGCCCGATAGCAGCGGGATCGCCCAGCGCCCGGCCTCGTCGAGGACGACGACGCCGGGGTCGGTCTCCTTGTTCTTCAGGTGGGGCGCGATCAGGCGCACGACGGCGCCGAGCGAGACGATGGCGACGATGCCCTCGAAGGCGGCGAACAGCCCGGGGATCTGGTCGCCGGCCTTGCCGCTGAAGCAGGCGGCGGCGCCGGGGGCGGCGGCCTCGGCCTCGGCGCGGAACTTCTCCGGCGCGAACAGCGTGGCGCCGGGCAGCGCGGCGAGCACGCGGCCGGCGAGCGCGATGCCGTGGCGGGTGATGGAGACGACGGCGATGCCGTCGTTGGGGAAGGGCAGGTGGTGTGGGCTCATCGGGGGGTGTTGATCTCTGTCGGTGTTGTTGTGGGGGCCGGGAAAGGACGGCTGGCGGGGGGCATGGGCGCGCGCTTCACGCGCCCATGCCTGCGCGCGCCGGGGCCGTTGTTGCGCTTGTTGTTGTGTTCTGTTCGGCGCGCTTGCGGCAGCCGCGGCGCAGTTCGCCGCGGGCGCGCTTCGGGTTCTGCACCAGCAGCAGCGAAAGGTAGTTGACCTTCTCGCCGCGCAGGCGGGCGAGGTCGTGCACGACGCGTTCCTCGGGCGCGCCGACCTTCTCGACGAAGCAGCTGGTGGCGGTGAGGCCGCGGCGCTCGAGCAGGTCGAGGATCTCGTCCACCAGCGGCTTCACCTTCATCAGCACCAGGGTGTCGAACTCGTCGAGCAGCTGGTCGATCACGTCGACGCCGTAGGCGGCGGGGATCACCGCCATGGTCTCGTCCTCCTCGGCGAGGGCGAGGTCGGCGACCGCGGCGGCGGCGGCGAAGGAGCTGACGCCGGGGATGGTGTCGACCGCGAGCTCGGGCACCAGCTCGCGCACCGCGCGCGCGAGGTGGCGGAAGGTGGAGTAGGTGGAGGCGTCGCCCTCGACGAGGAAGGCGAGGTCGCGCCCTTCGGCGAGCAGCTGCACGGTCTGCGCCGCGGCGCGCGCCCAGGCCTTGGCCAGGGCGACGGCGTCGCGCGTCATCGGGAACACCAGCTCGACGGCGTCGGCCGGGATCGCCAGGCCGGCACGGCGGGCGATGTCGAGCGCGTAGGAGGACTCTTCCGCCTTCTTCACCGGGTAGGCCCAGCGCGCGCCCGAGTGCAGCGCGGCCCAGCCGCGGCGGGTGATGAGCCCGGGGTCGCCGGGGCCGAGCGAGACGCCGATCAGGCGGCCGAAGCGCGCCGGCACGCCCTCGGGCGGGGCGGCGGCGGGCGTGATTCCGGCGGGGGCGGGCGAGGTGTCGGCGGCGTGCATGGCGGAGCTCCTGGCAGGACGAAAGCGAAAAGGCGGGCAGGGTGGAGGGGGCGTCGGCGTGCTCAGCGACCGTCGCGCGCGGCTGGGGGCTGAACCTTCGGCGCGGGTGGCGCGCCGCGGGCTGCGGCCTGGCCTGCGGGCGCGGTGGCGCACACGATCCACACCGGGTTCTGCGCGGCGAGGCGGTGCATGTCGAGGATGGGCTGGCTGCGCGCGGCCGCCAGCATCGTGACTTCCCAGGCGGCGCCGGCCGCGGCCAGCGCGGCGGTGGCGGTGGCGAGGTTCTCCAGCGTGACGAAGTTCATCACCAGGCGGCCGCCGGGCTTCAGGCGGCCGAGCACGAGCGCGATCAGCTCGGCCAGCTCGCCGCCCGAGCCGCCGATGAAGACGGCGTCGGGCGCTGGCCAGGCCTCCAGCCCGGCCGGGGCCTTGCCTTCGAACAGGCTGTAGTTCGTGGCGCGCAGCCGGCGCGCGTTTTCGCGCGCATTGGCGGCGTCGGCGGCGTTCTTCTCGATCGCCCAGACGTGGCCCAGGCGGGCGAGGCGGCTCGCCTCGAGGCCGACCGAACCGGAGCCGGCGCCGATGTCCCACACCAGGCTGTCGGCGCGCAGGCCGAGCTTCGCCAGCGACAGCGCGCGCGCCTCGAGCTTGGTGATGAGGCCCTTCTCGGGCGTGCGCTGGACGTAGTCGAGGTCGTCGAAGCCGAACACCGGCGCGGCGGCCGGCAGCGGGCGCGTCGCCGCGCCGACGGCCCGGCCGTCGGTTGCCGGCGCATCCGCAGGCGGGGCGCTCGTCCCCTGCGCGGCGCTGTCGGCCGTCGCCGGCCGGCGCTCGATGACGACGACGTTGGGCTCGGGGAAGCGGTGCTGCGCGGCCTCGGCGAGCGTGAGCTCGGCGAAGACCGCTTCGTCCGCCAGGCACAGGCGGGCGACGACCGACAGGCGCAGCTCCTCGCCGCTGTCGGTCTCGCCGTAGCCGGCGGCGAGCAGCGCGCGGGCGAGGCGGTCGGGGCTGTTGGCCGGGCTGGTGAAGGCGGCCACCAGCGGGTGTTCGGCCACGGCGCGTAGCACGCGATACAGGCCGTGCGCCGGGCCGGGCGCCGGCAGCAGCGGGTCGGCCTGCCATTCGCCGGCGTCGGCGCCGTGGCAGGAGGCGAGGCGGGCGTCCTGCCACGGCTTCTTCAGGCGGGCGAAGGCCAGTTGCAGCGTGGAGGCGGCGGGCAGGATCTCCACCGCCTGCGCGCCCAGCTTGCCGATGAGCGTGGCAGCGATGCCGTGGCACAGCGGGTCGCCGGTAGCGAGCACGACGGCGTGGCCGCCGCCGGCGCGGGCCTCGGCGATCCAGCCCGGCACGCGCCCGAAGGCGCCGTCGAGGGCGTGGCAGCGGGCGTCGGGGGCAAGGAAGTCGGCCACCAGCTCGAGCGTGCGGCCGGCGCCGATGACGCAGGTGGCGCCGGCGAGGCGGGCGCGGGCGAGGTCGGAGAGGCCGGGCCAGCCGTCATCGAGGATGCCGAGGACGGTGCAGGAATGGGGGGAGTTCGGAGTCGTCATCGATCGGGTGCGGCGGGCATGCCGGTGCGGGCGCGGTGAGCGGAGGGGCGGCTGAGCTTGCCGCCGGCGTGGTGCTCGTGTCGCCGGCGACATGGCACCGGCGCGTGGCCGGCCGCGGGGGCGGGGGCGGAGCGTCGGGTCACGGTCTGTCCTCGTCGACGGTCACGATCGGCACGCCTTCGAAGTTGCACGCGAGCACGGTGAGGCGGTGCGGGCCGGGGTAGCGTTCGCGCAGGCTGCGCAGCGCGCGCTCGGCGAGGGCGCGGTGGAAGGCCACCGCCAGGCCCAGCTCGGCCAGGCGTTCGGCGGCGAAGCGGGCGGTCTCGGCGGCGCGGATCTCGGCCACCAGCTCGGGTGGGGCGCCGACTTCGGCGGCGGCGCCGGCGATCAGCGCGCGGTCGATCTCCTCGCGCCAGGCGTGGGTCACCGACAGGCCCTGGGCGATCTTGGTGAGCTTGCCGACCATCGCGCCGACGATGATGTGGCGCATGCCCTGCTTCACCGCGGTGGTGAAGGCGGCCTTGACGAAATCGCCCATCTGCACGAAGCAGGCCTCGTCGAGCTGCGGGAACTCGCGCATCGCGCACTTCTCCGTGCGCCCGCCGGTGGTGAACACGACGCTGCTCTGGCCCTGGCTCGCGGCGACGTCCACCGCCTGCACCACGCTGGCGCGAAAGGCCGCGGTGGAGTAGGGGCGGACGATGCCGGTGGTGCCGAGGATGCTGATCCCACCGAGGATGCCGAGGCGGGCGTTGAGCGTCTTCTTCGCCATCTCCTCGCCGCCGGGCACCGAGATCGTCACCTCCAGGCTGTCGCCGGCGGCGAGGATGGGGGCGCCGGCGGCGCGCACGTTGGCGCTGATGTTGCGCCGCGGCACCGGGTTGATCGCCGGGCCGCCGATCTCCAGGCCCAGCCCGGGCTTGGTCACGACGCCCACGCCCGGGCCGCCGTTCAGGATCACTTCGCCGCCACCGCCCGCGATGCGGCGCACGTCGGCGGTGAGGTGGGCGCCGTGGGTGGCGTCGGGGTCGTCGCCGGCGTCCTTGACCGACACCGCGTGCGCGCGCTCGCCGCCGGCGTCGCGCCCGACGCGGCCGTCGGTGATCGCGAAGCGCACCCGCATCTGGTTCGGCAGCTCGCACTCGACCGCTTCCGGCACCTCGCCGTGCACCAGGCCGAGGGTGGCGGCGACGGCGGCGGCGGCGGCGTTCGCACCGGTGGAAAAGCCGCTGCGGTTGCCGCGGTCGCGCCTGGCGTCGCCCTTGCGCACGCGCTCCGGGGTGGCGTGTCCGGCCGTCATCGCTGTGGTCTCAGCCCTGCGTGGCCTGCAGCTGGCGCGCCTCGGCCAGCCCGAGCAGGGCGTGGATCGCCGCGACGACGAGCGTGGAGCCGCCCTTGCGGCCGCGGATCACGATCCACGGCACAGCGGCGACTTCGGCCAGCATCGCCTTCGACTCCGCGGCGGAGACGAAGCCGACCGGCATGCCGACGACCAGTGCCGGGCGCACGCCTTCGTCGCGGATCAGGCGCACCAGTTCGATCAGCGCGGTGGGGGCGTTGCCGATGCC
>JANJTU010000005.1 GCA_024710965.1 Thauera sp.
CACATGACGCTGCGTGGCCTGTTCGAGCTGAAGACCGCCGCCACGCCGGTGCCGCTGGAGGAAGTCGAGCCGGCGAAGGAGATCGTCAAGCGTTTCGCCACCGGCGCGATGTCGCTCGGCTCGATCTCGACCGAGGCCCACACCACGCTCGCCGTGGCGATGAACCGCATCGGCGGCAAGTCCAACACCGGCGAGGGCGGCGAGGATCCGATGCGCTTCAAGCCGCTCACCGAGGCGATCAAGCTGTCGCAGGTGATCGGCGAGAACCGCGTCGCGCGCGACCTCGAGCTCAACGCCGGCGATTCGCTGCGCTCGGCGATCAAGCAGGTCGCCTCGGGCCGCTTCGGCGTCACCACCGAATACCTGGTCAACGCCGACCAGATCCAGATCAAGATGGCCCAGGGCGCCAAGCCCGGCGAGGGCGGCCAGCTGCCCGGCCACAAGGTGTCCGAGTACATCGGCTTCCTGCGCCATTCGGTGCCGGGCGTTGGCCTGATCTCGCCGCCGCCGCACCACGACATCTACTCGATCGAGGACCTGGCGCAGCTCATCCACGACCTGAAGAACGCCAACCCGACCGCCGGCATCTCGGTGAAGCTGGTGTCCGAGATCGGCATCGGCACGGTCGCCGCGGGTGTCGCCAAGGCCAAGGCCGACCACATCGTCGTCGCCGGCCATGACGGTGGCACCGGCGCGTCGCCGTGGAGCTCGATCAAGCACGCCGGTTCGCCGTGGGAGCTCGGCCTCGCCGAAACGCAGCAGACCCTGGTGCTGAACCGCCTGCGCAGCCGCATCCGGCTGCAGGTCGACGGCCAGATCAAGACCGGCCGCGACGTCGTCGTCGGTGCGCTGCTCGGCGCCGACGAGTTCGGCTTCGCCACCGCGCCGCTCGTGGTCGAGGGCTGCATCATGATGCGCAAGTGCCACCTCAACACCTGCCCGGTCGGCGTCGCGACCCAGGACCCGGTGCTGCGCGCGCGCTTCGCCGGGCAGCCCGAGCACGTCGTGAACTACTTCTTCTTCGTCGCCGAGGAAGTGCGCGAGCTGATGGCCCAGCTCGGCATCCGCAAGTTCGACGAGCTCATCGGCCGTGCCGACCTGCTCGACATGAAGCAGGGCATCGAGCACTGGAAGGCGAAGGGGCTCGACTACTCGCGCATCTTCTACCTGCCGCCGGTGCCGGCCGACGTGCCGCGCCTGCACACCGAAGGCCAGGACCACGGCCTCGCCGCCGCGCTCGACAACCAGCTCATCGCGCTCGCCGCGCCGGCGCTGGAGAAGGGCGAGAAGGTCAACATCGACCTGCCGGTGCGCAACATCAACCGCACCGTCGGCGCGATGCTGTCCGGCCGCGTGGCCGCCAAGTACGGTCACGAAGGGCTGGCGAACGACACCATCCACATCCGCCTCAACGGCACCGCGGGCCAGAGCTTCGGCGCCTTCCTCGCGCGCGGCGTCACGCTGGAGCTGGTCGGCGAGGGCAACGACTACGTCGGCAAGGGCCTCTCCGGCGGGCGCATCATCGTGCGCCCGAAGGCCGAGTTCCGCGGTGAAACCGGCGACAACATCATCGTCGGCAACACCGTGCTCTACGGTGCGACCGAGGGCGAGGTGTATTTCGCCGGCGTCGCCGGCGAGCGCTTCGCGGTGCGCAACTCCGGCGCCACCGCGGTGGTGGAGGGCGTGGGCGACCACGGCTGCGAATACATGACGGGCGGCACGGTGGTGGTGCTTGGCCAGACCGGGCGCAACTTCGCCGCCGGCATGTCGGGCGGCGTCGCCTACGTGCTCGACGAGGACGGCAGCTTCGAGCAGCGCTGCAACATGGCCCAGGTCGCCCTCGAGCCGCTGCCCGACGAGATCGCCGCGCGCAAGGGGTCCGAATCGGGCGACGACCTCGAGTCCCATGGCCGCGTGGACATCGACCACCTGACGATGGGCGACGAGCTCATCCTGAAGGGGCTGATCGAGCGCCATGTACGTTTCGCCGGCAGCGTCCGCGCCCGCGAGATCCTGAACAACTGGGCCACCTGGCGCAAGAAGTTCGTCAAGGTGTTCCCGCACGAGTATCGCCGCGCGCTCGCCGAAATGGCCGAGATGAGGGCCGAGCAGCGCGAAAGCACGAAGGAGGCCGCATAAATGGGCAAGCCCACGGGATTCATCGAGTATCAGCGCCTGTCCGAGGCTTACCAGCCGGTGGAAAAGCGCCTGAAGAACTACAAGGAGTTCATTGTTCGCCTCACCGACGAGCAGGCGTCGGTGCAGGGCGCGCGCTGCATGGACTGCGGCGTGCCGTTCTGCAACAACGGCTGCCCGGTCAACAACGTCATCCCCGACTGGAACGACCTCGTCTATCGCAGCCACTGGCGCGAGGCGATCGAGGTGCTGCACTCGACCAACAACTTCCCCGAGTTCACCGGCCGCATCTGCCCCGCGCCGTGCGAGGCGGCGTGCACGCTGAACATCAACACCGATCCCGTGGGGATCAAGTCGATCGAGCACGCGATCATCGACAAGGCCTGGGAAGAGGGCTGGGTGCTGCCGCAGCCGCCGGAGGCGAAGACGGGCAAGAAGGTCGCCGTGGTCGGCTCCGGCCCGGCCGGCCTCGCCGCCGCGCAGCAACTGGCGCGCGCCGGCCATGACGTCACCGTGTTCGAGAAGAATGACCGCATCGGCGGCCTGCTGCGCTACGGCATCCCCGACTTCAAGATGGAGAAGGGGCTGATCGACCGTCGCATCGAGCAGATGGAGGCCGAAGGCGTCACCTTCTGCACCGGCGTGCTGGTGGGCGCCAGGGAAATGCCCGCGGGCATCGTCTGCGACGCCAAGGAATTCATCAGCGCCGAACAGCTGCAGAGCGAGTTCGACGCCGTCGTGCTCGCCGGCGGCGCCGAAGTGCCGCGCGATCTGCCGGTGCCCGGGCGCGAGCTGGGCGGCATTCACTTTGCGCTCGAGTTCCTGATCCCGCAGAACAAGCAGGTCGCCGGCGACAAGCCGAACCCGATCTCGGCCAAGGGCAAGCACGTCGTCGTCATCGGCGGCGGCGACACCGGCTCGGACTGCGTCGGCACCTCCAACCGCCATGGCGCGGCGAGCGTGACCCAGTTCGAACTGATGCCGATGCCGCCCGAGCAGGAGAACAAGCCGCTGGTGTGGCCGTACTGGCCGACCAAGCTGCGCACCTCGTCCTCGCACGAGGAAGGTTGCGAGCGCGATTTCGCCGTCGCCACCAAGGAGTTCATCGGCAAGAACGGCAAGGTCAAGGCGCTGAAGGCCTGTCGTATCGAATGGAAGGACGGCAGGATGGCCGAGGTGCCGGGCTCGGAGTTCGAGATCAAGGCCGACCTGGTGCTGTTCGCGATGGGCTTCACCAACCCGCTCGGCAGCGTGCTCGAGGCCTTCGGCGTCGACAAGGACGCACGCGGCAACGCCAGGGCCACGACCGACGGCGCCGGCTGCTACGCGACCAACGTGGCCAAGGTGTTCGCCGCCGGCGACGTGCGCCGCGGCCAGTCGCTGGTGGTGTGGGCGATTCGGGAAGGTCGCCAGTGCGCCCG
>JANJTU010000039.1 GCA_024710965.1 Thauera sp.
CCACACCGGCATGCGCGACATGCCCGACGAGCCGACCAAGGAGCAGGTCCAGGCCCATCCGCTGATCGGCCAGACGCACAAGGAAAGCGACGTGCGCAAGTATCTGCCGGCCACGCGCACGGACGAGGCGGCGAGCTGGGAAAAGACCCGCACTGCGGAGGAGATCGCCGCGCTCAAGGCGGCGGGCAACTTCGTCGAGCTGATGCAGTGGCGTGGCCACCGCAGCAACCCGGTGGGCATGGCCGACGACGGCTATGTGCTCGACTACCGCCTGTTCGACGCCGGCAAGGGGCCGTTCAGCTGGAACGTCGACCGCAAGACGATGACGCCGAAGTTCATGTTCGACACCGCGAAGGTCGGCGCGAAGGCGCTCGCGGTCGAGGACATCGGCAGCGCTTCGAAGCCCCACGCGCTGGTCAGGGAAGAGAACGCCGTCGCCTACGATCCGGCCGCGGGCTGGAAGAAGGGCGACGTCCTTCCCGGACGCCTGTTGTCGCGCGCCGACGCGAGCGGCTCGGCGGCGGACAATGCCGAAGTCCGCGGGCAGTGGGCGGACGGCCAGTGGACGGTGCTGTGGACGCGCAAGCTCGACACCGGGCACGGTGCCGACGACAAGGTCCTGAAACCGGGCAGCGTCGTCAACCTGGGCATCGCCATCCACGACGACAACGTCACCACGCGCTTTCATCACGTGTCCTTCCCGCTGACCCTGGGCATCGGCACGAAGGGCGGCATTTCCGCGGTCGCGGTCGAGTGACCGCCGTGCGGTAGCGCCGGCGCACGCCTGGGTCGGCGCTGCGCACTGGCCGCGGGCGGCGGTCGGCTGGCACAATAGCGGGCTCACGGGGCCGCTGCCCGCGGCCGCCTGCGGCGATCTGGCGCCCCACCGGGCGGCGCCCGCCTCAGGCCTGCGGCGCGGCGCCGCCCGCAGTTCATCCTTCCGCCGGTGCGCCGCGCCGGCCATGAGACGCCTACCATGTCCGGAACCCTCTTCGTCGTCACCGCGCCTTCGGGCGCCGGCAAGACCACCCTGGTGCGCGGCCTGCTGCAGCGCGACCCGCGCGTGCAGCTGTCGATCTCCTACACCACGCGCGCGCCGCGCCCCGGCGAGCGGGACGGGCGCGAGTACCACTTCGTCGACGTGCCCACCTTCCGCGCCCTGCGCGACCGCGGCGAGTTTCTCGAGTGGGCGGAAGTGCACGGCAACTACTACGCCACATCGAAGGTATGGCTGCGCGAGCAGGTCGCCGCCGGCCGCGACACCCTGCTCGAGATCGACTGGCAGGGCGCGCAGCAGGTACGCAAGGTGTTTCCCGACGCGGTGGGCGTGTTCATCCTGCCGCCGTCGATGGAGGAACTCGAGGCGCGCCTGCGCGGGCGCGGCACCGACAGCGACGAGGTCATCAGCCGGCGCCTGCTCGGCGCGCGCGGCGAGATGCGCCATGTGGCCGAATTCGACTACGTTATAATCAACAACGAACTCGGGGCCGCGCTCGACGATCTCGTCGCCGTGGTGCGCGCGGCGCGCCTGCGCTACGCCTGCCAGCATCAGCGCCACCCGCAGTATTTCGACTTTCTCGAACAGGATTGAACCATGGCCCGCATCACCGTCGAAGATTGCCTGAAAAGGATTCCGAACCGCTTCCAGCTCACGCTCGCCGCCACCTATCGCGCGCGTCAGCTCACCATCGGCAGCACGCCGCAGATCGAGCTCGACCCGCACGACAAGGACAAGCCCACCGTGATCGCGCTGCGCGAAGTGGCGGCGGGCAAGGTCGGCCTCGAGATGCTCAACCGCGGCCAGGCCTGAGTGCGGCAATGGGGGGCAGGGCATGGAAGCCAGTGATGTAAGCGTCCCCCCGCAGCCTTTTCGTCCGCCCGTGTCGAGCGTCCTCGCGCTCGACTTCCAGCACCTCAAGAACAAGCTCCAGACCTATCTCAAGGCCGAGGACGTCGGCCGCATCGAGGCCGCCTACCACTTCGCCGCCGAGGCCCACGCCGGCCAGTTCCGCATCAGCGGCGAGCCCTACATCTCGCATCCGGTCGCGGTCACCGCGCTCGTCGCCGACTGGCATCTCGACTCGCAGGCACTGATCGCCGCCCTCCTCCATGACGTCATGGAGGACACCCACATCTCGAAGGCGGAGATCGCCGAGCGCTTCGGCAAGGTGTCGGCCGAGCTCGTCGACGGCCTGTCCAAGCTCGACAAGATCGAGTTCCGCTCGCACCAGGAAGCGCAGGCGGAGAACTTCCGCAAGATGCTGCTGGCGATGGCGAGCGACCTGCGCGTCATCCTGATCAAGCTCGCCGACCGCCTGCACAACATGCGCACGCTCGACCACGTGCGCGCGGACAAGCGTCGCCGCATCGCCAACGAGACGCTCGAGATCTACGCCCCGATCGCCAACCGGCTCGGCCTCAACGATCTCTACCGCGAGCTGCAGGAGCTGTCCTTCCAGAACAAGTTTCCGCTGCGCTACAAGGTGCTGGCGAAGGCGATCCGCGCCGCGCGCGGCAACCGCCGCGAGGTCGTCGGCAAGATCCTTGCCAGCATCGAGGAGCGGCTGCCGCAGTGGGGCATCTCGGCCGAGGTGCAGGGGCGCGAGAAGCACCTCTACGGCATCTACCGCAAGATGGTCGAGAAGCACCTGAGCTTCTCCCAGGTGCTCGACATCTACGGTTTTCGCGTCATCGTGCGCGACGTGCCGAGCTGCTATCTGGCGCTCGGCGCGCTGCACTCCATGTACAAGCCGGTGCCGGGCAAGTTCAAGGACTACCTCGCGATCCCGAAGGCGAACGGCTACCAGAGCCTGCACACGACGCTGATCGGGCCCTTCGGCACGCCGGTCGAGGTGCAGATCCGCACCCGCGAGATGCACCACATCGCCGAGTCGGGTGTCGCCTCGCACTGGCTGTACAAGGAAGACGAGAAGACGCTGACCGAGCTGCAGCAGAAGACGCACAGCTGGCTGCAGTCGCTGCTCGAGCTGCAGTCGGCCTCGGGCGAGGCCACCGAGTTCCTCGAGCACGTCAAGATCGACCTCTTCCCCGGCGAGGTCTACGTGTTCTCGCCCAAGGGCAAGATCTTCTCGCTGCTGAAGGGCTCGACCCCGGTCGATTTCGCCTACGCGGTGCACACCGACGTCGGCAACCGCTGCGTCGCCTGCCGCATCAACGGCGACCTGATGCCGCTGCGCAGCGAGCTGCGCAACGGCGACCAGGTCGAGATCATCACCGCCGCGCACGCCAACCCGAATCCGGCCTGGCTCTCCTACGCGCGCACCGGCAAGGCGCGCGCGCAGATCCGCCACTTCATGAAGAACGCGCAGCAGGACGAGTCGGTCGCGCTCGGCGAGCGCCTGCTCAACCAGGCCCTGCGCCCGCACGGCCTCACGCTGGGGCAGATCTCCGCCTTCGCCTGGGACCGCTTCCTGCGCGACCGCGGCGTGCGCACGCGCAAGGAGGTTTTCGCCGACCTCGGCCTCGGCAAGCGCCTGCCGGCGATCGTCGCGCGCCGCCTGGCGCAGGCGCAGGACATGGAGTCCGGGCGGCCGGACGTGGTCAAGCCCAAGCCCGCCGGCGCGATCACGATCCGCGGCTCGGAAGGCATCGCGGTGCAGCTGGCGCGCTGCTGCCACCCGATCCCGGGCGATCCGATCATCGGCACGCTGCGCAAGGGCCAGGGGCTGGAAGTGCACCTGCACGACTGCCCGGTGGTGGCCAAACTGCGCGGCGACCGCGGGCGCTGGGTCGATGTCGAGTGGGAGCCGGTGCATGACGACCGCCTGTTCGACGTCGGCATCCGCGTCCTGACGCGCAACGCGCGCGGCGTGCTGGCGCGGGTGGCGAGCGCGATCGCCGAGGAAGAGTGCAACATCCAGAGCGTCAGCATGGACAGCGAGCAGGGCGCCTACACTGCGCTCAACTTCACCGTGCAGGTACGCGACCGCATGCACCTCGCGCGCGTCATGCGCGGCGTGCGCCGGGTGCAGGAAGTGGTGCGCATCGGCCGCGTCAAGGGCGACGGCCGCGCGAGCTGAGCGGGCTCGGCGAGGCGGCCTCGGCGGGCGGGCTTCAGGTGCCCGGCTTCAGCTGATCATGCGGAAGGTGTTGCGCCCCGCGTTCTTGGCCGCGTAGAGGGCTTCGTCGGCGCGCTGCAGCGCGGTCGCCACCGTTTCCCCCGGCTTCACCAGGTAGGCGCCGACGCTGAGCGTCAGCGCCCGGCCGTCGGCGAGCGGGGCCGACTCCGCCGCGGCGCGGCGGATGCGCTCGCCCAGCGTGGCGAGCGTGCGTGCGTCGCAGGGGGTCAGCAGCACGAGGAACTCGTCCCCGCCCCAGCGTGCCGCGCTGTCATAGGGACGGACGTGCGACTGCAGCAGCGCGCCGACGGCCGACAGGGCCCGGTCGCCGGCGGCATGGCCGAGCTCGTCGTTGATCTCCTTGAAGCTGTCCACGTCGATCCAGACGATGCCGAAGCAGCTCTGCTGGCGTGCGGCACGGGCCAGTTCGTCCTCGATCAGCTCGGTCATGCCGCGGCGATTGATCAGGCCGGTGAGCGGGTCGACGCGCGCCAGCCGGTTGAGCGCCTCGGTGCGCTCGCGCACGCGCTCTTCCAGCTCCTGCGTGGTGTTGCGCACGGCGCCGGCCATGGCGTCGAAGTGCCGGATCAGGCGGCCGATCTCGTCGGTGCCCGAGGGCAGCACGGGCGGGCTGAGGTCACCGTCGCGCACTTTCAGGATCGCCGCCTCGAGCGCGTGGATCGGCCCGAACACGAGCCGCTGCAGCGCCAGATGGACGGCGAGCAGGGTGAGCAGCAGCGCCGCCGCGAACACCAGCGCCGCGCCGCCGAAGCTGCTCACCGGCATCACGACGTCGAGGTCGAGCAGGGTGATCTCGTACCAGTCGAGTTCGGCCAGGTAGGCGATGCCGGCGAGGTGGCGCTTGCCCCCGACCGAGAAGAAGCCGCTCAGCACCGGGCCGTTGGCCCGGGCATCGTCGGCCAGGCTGCGCATCATCGCGTGCAGACGGGCACGGTCGGCGGGGAAGTCGAGCAGCAGATCGACCGTCTTCTTCTCGGCGGCCTGCTTGACGATGCTGGAGAAGTCGATGTAGCGCTTGTCGCGATAGAGCTGGATCGCGCCGTTGTGGTCGGTGAACAGCGTCGTGATGCCCGGCTGCACCTCGGCCGCGACGTCATCGATGATGGCGTCGAGCTCGAGGCCGGTGCCGACCACGCCCAGGATGCGCTCGCCGTCGCGCAGCAGCACGTCGATCCAGAGCTTGGTGACGCCGAGCGGGACGTCCGGGTTGACGTTCAGGTGGAACTCGCGCTGCTCGCGGACAATGCGGTAGAACCAGGCGTCGTCGGGGTTGTCGGGGCTGAGGTGATAGCGCAGCGGCGCATCGGCGTACTCGTTGCGGGCGTTGTTGTGATAGTAGGCGCCCGATTCGAGCAGGGCGACGAAGTAGCTGCGATCCTGGAAGTTCCCGCGGAAGCTCTCCATCTCGGCGATCGCTTCGCTGCGCAGCTGCGGATCCTCGGGCCTGGCCGCCCAGCGCCGCAGCACCTGCGAGCCGGCCATCTGGCGGGCGAGCGCAAGTTCGCGGCCGATTGGCCGCAGCAGCCGGGAGCTGTCGTGACGGACCTGCACTTCGACGAGACGGATGCCCCACTGCTCGATGATGCGCTCGGCGACGTGCTGGAACACGCCCCAGGCCGCCGCCGATGCGGCCACGACGAGGATGGCGGCCAGGAGCAGGAAGCGCGTCTTGAGGTTCATGCGGGAAGGCCCGTGGGGTCCGCACACCCCGGTGTGCGTGATGTGGGCAGCGTAACATATGCCTTTAGTCGTATTCCAAGGGGGTTCGTCACGCTGGCCGTGCGGCGACCGGCGGCGCACTACCCGAACGGCGGCGCCGGCGTTGTCGCCGGATGGTGGTCGCCGCTGCTAGAATCGCGCCCTACCACCGAGGACCTCAACATGGCCATGTACGAATCCGAGCACACCAAGTTCATGCGCGAGTGGATGGCAAAGCACCCGCAGGAAGCCGTCGAGCAGAAGAAGGGGCGTGCCCTGTGGTGGGACAAGCCGCAGAGCCTGGAAGAGCAGCAGCGCTACCAGCAGGCGCGCGTGCCGGTGAAGCCCTACTACTACGACGCCAACCACTGAAGCATGCCGCCGCGCGGATGACCGCCGGGAGCGTCGGCCGCTGCGCAGCGGCCGGGGCGGCCTCCTTCATGCGCGGATGATGCCGTGAGCCTGCCGCGCCGCCTCGCCTTTCTCGACGTCGAGACCACCGGCGCCCACCCGGTGCGCGACCGCGTCACCGAAATCGCCATCCTGCGTGTGGAGGACGGCGAGGTCGTGGCGCGCTGGGAGAGCCTGGTCAATCCGGGGATGTCCATTCCGGGCATGATCCAGGACCTGATCGGCATCACCAACGCCATGGTGGCCGAGGCGCCGCGCTTTGACGCCCTGGCCGACGAGGTCGCCCGCCTGCTCGAAGGCTGCGTCTTCGTCGCCCACAACGCCCGTTTCGACTACGGCTTCATCCGCAACGAGTTCGCCCGCCTCGGGCGCGAGTTCGAGGCGCCGGTGCTGTGCACGGTGAAGCTGTCGCGCGCGCTCTTTCCCGAACACCACCGCCACGGCCTCGATGCCCTGATCGAGCGCCACGGCCTCGCCTGCGGCGCGCGTCACCGCGCCATGGGCGACGCCGAGGTGCTGTGGCAGTTCGCCCGCCTCGTGCAGGGGCGCTTCGCGCCCGAGGTGATGGCGAAGGCGGCGGAGCGGGCGATGAAGGCGCCGGCGCAGCCGCCCGGCCTGCCCGAAGGCATGCTCGAGGCGGTGCCCGACGCGCCCGGCATCTACCTCTTCTACGCCGAGGCCGAGCCGCCGCCGCCCGGGCGCGAGCAGCGGCCGCTCTACGTTGGCCGCAGCGCCGCGCTGCGCGGCCGGGTCAAGGAGCATTTCGCCGGCGGCGCGCGCAAGGGCCGCGACGCCGAGCTCGCCGCACGCGTGAAGCGCGTCGACTGGGTGGAAACGGCGGGCGAACTTGGCGCGCTGCTGCTCGAGGCCGAGCTGATCCGGCGCCTGCGCCCGTCCGCCAATCGCCTCGCCGAGGGCGGCGAAGACGCTTTCGCGCTGCGCCTGATCCCGCACCGCAAGCGCGCACCGATCTACGAGCGGGTCGGCATCGCCGGCACCGACCCCGCCGCCTGGGAGGACCTGCACGGTGCCTTCCGCAACCGGCGCGAGGCCGACAACCTGCTGCGCGAACTCGCGCTGCTGTACCGCCTGTGCCCCCGGCGGCTGGGGCTGGAGGCGGGCAGCAGCGGCGCCTGCAGCGCGCACGCGGTGAAACGCTGCGCGGGCGTGTGCGTGGGGCGCGAAACGTCCGCCGAGCACGACGCCCGCCTCGCCGCCGCGCTCGACGCGACGCGCGTGCGGCCCTGGCCGTGGGCGGGGCCGGTGGCGGTGGTGGAGCACCACGCGCCGAGCGGGCGCGAAGCGCATCACGTGTTCGACCACTGGTGCCATCTCGGCAGCGCCGAGCGCGCGGCCGAGCTGCCGGCGCTGCTCGCCGGCGCGCAACGCGCCTTCGACCTCGATACCTGGCGCCTGCTCAGCCGCTGGCTGGCGACGCCCGCGCACCTGGCCACGGTGCGCCCGCTGAGGGACGACGGCGCGTTCTAGTGCGCGGCGCAGGTACGCAGCATGGACAGCTTGCTGAGCACCATGCCGCGCCGCCCCTGCGGCCGGATCATGCCCTCGCGCACGAAGCGCGACAGCACCCGCGACAGCGTCTCGGGCGTGAGGTTGAGCTGCGCCGCGATCGTCTGCTTGTCGCTCTCGAGGCGGATCTCGAAGTGCTCGGCGTCGTCCGGCGCGAGCTGTGCCAGGTAATGGGCGACGCGCTGCGTGCTGCTGAGCTGGAGCTGCAGCTGCAGCGTCGTCATCAGGTCGTAGCTGGTGGTGGCGAGGCGGAGCGTCATGGCCGCGCAGAACGCGGGCGAGGCCGCCATCGCCTCGCGCAGCGCGGCGGTGGGAATCAGCAGCAGTTCGCTCGCCCGCATCGCCTGCGCGCTGGCGACGTGCGGGCGCTCGAGCAGCGCCGCCTCCTCGCCGAAGAAGGCATCGCGCGCGGCGAGGCGGATGATCTTCTCGCCGCCCGAGGGCGACAGCACGAAGCACTTCACCTCGCCGTCGAGCACGACGTGGATGCCGCGCGGACAGTCGTCGCGCTGCACCAGCAGCTCGCCGCGGCCGGCATGGATCGGGCGCGCACTGGCGGCCACGCGCGCGAGCGCGGCGGGCGCGAGCAGATCGAAGGGGCTGATCAGGTTCAGGGCGGCAGTGGTCGTCGATGGGGGGTGGGGAATCATCCTGCTCTCCGGCAGACGCCGCAGCATGCTGCGACTGGATGGCTAGCTTAGCCGTCCGGTCGCCGCCTTTGCGTATGGCATCGCCGCGGCCTTGCCGGGAGCGCGAAGCTGTCATACCTCGAAGGAGGTATGGGGTAGAATCCGCAACTTCTTGATTCAAATTAAGTAGACGCGCGACTTCACTGTTTCCTGCGGGAAATTCGAGCCGATCGAGGGAAAGGGGGTATCTCCACAATCTCTCGCCGATTCCCGCGTCGCGATCCCATCTATGGAGACCGGCCATGCGCATCCGCACACCACGCCCGCTGATCCGGCGCTCGATCCTTCTTCTGGTGGCGCTGGCGATGCTGACGCTGACGCTGATCAGCCTCGCCGGCATGAGTGCGTCGGTCGTCGTCGTCGAGAGCGCGCGCGGCAGCGCGAGCGCGATCAACGTCGCCGGCAGCCTGCGCCGGCTCACGCACCGCGTCGCCAACCTGATCGCCGTCGATGCGCTGAGCGGGCGCGGCATGTCGGTGCGCGTCGAGCAGGCGGTGGCGGACTTCGAGCAGCAGCTCGCCCACCCCGCGCTGCAGCGGGTGATCCAGCGCGCGCCGGGCGAACTGTTCGCGGCCACCTACCGCGGCGTCGAGGCGGCCTGGCAGCTCAGCCTCAAGCCGCGGCTCGAGCGCCTCGGGCAGCAGGGCCCGCCGCCACCGACGGAGCAGGTCGAAGCCCTGCTGCTCGAGGTGGACGCCTTCGTCGACCAGCTCAACTCGATGGTCGCCGTGCTCGAGCACGACACCGAGGCGCGCATCCAGGACCTGCGCCAGATCCTCGCCCTCGCCATCGCCCTCACCGTCATCGTCGTCGTCGTCGCGCTGGTGCTGCTGCGCCGCCTGCTGCAGCGCCCGCTGGCGGGCCTGCTCGCGGCCGCGCGCAGCATCGCCGGCGGCGACTTCGGCGCGCGCGTGGCCCACACCGGCGAAGACGAGCTCGGCCAGATGGGCACCGCCTTCAACCTCATGGCCGACGAGCTCTCGAAGCTGTACCGCGACCTCGAGCGCCACGTCGCCGACAAGACCACCGAGCTGCAGCGCAGCAACCGCTCGCTCGAGCTGCTCTACCACGCGATCGCCCGCCTCTACCACGCGCCGACCGCAGCGGAAGCCTACGAGGCGACGCTGCGCGACATCGACCGCGTCGCCGGGCTGGCGGGCAGCTTCGTCTGCATCGAGCCCCGCCACGACGGCCCGGCGGCGGTGATCGCCTCCTCGCTCGGCCCCTGTCCGGACCGCAGCGCCGGCGGTGAGGCCGCCTGTGCCGCCTGCCGCGGCGCCGCGGCGAGTGTGCCGGCGGTGAGCGGCCCGCTGCTGCGCTTCCCGCTGCGCGACCGCGAGCACCATTACGGCATGCTGCGCCTCGGCCTGCCGGAAGGCGGGCGGCTGGCGGACTGGCAGTGCCAGCTCGTCGAGGCGCTGTCGCGCCACATCGGCATGGCGCTCGGCGCTGCCCGCCGTGGCGAGCAGGAGCGCCTGCTCGCGCTGCAGGAGGAGCGCTCGGTGATCGCGCGCGAGCTGCACGACTCGCTCGCCCAGGCCTTGTCCTACATGAAGATCCAGGTCAGCCTGCTGCAGCCGGTGCTCGCCGACCCGGCGCGCGCGCCCGAGGCGGGGCCGATCCTCGCCGACCTGCGCGAGGGCATCAGCGCCGCCTACCGCCAGCTGCGCGAGCTGCTGGTGTCCTTCCGCCTCGGCCTGGCGGGGGATCTCGGCAGCCTGCTGCGCGATGCCGCGCGGGAGTACGGCAGCCGCGGCGACGTCGAGATCGCGCTCGAACTGCGCCTGGGCGACTGCGTGCTGAGCCCGAACCAGGAGGTGCATGTGCTGCAGATCGTGCGCGAGGCGCTGTCGAACATGGTGCGGCACGCGGCCGCGCGCCATGCGCAGGTGGCCCTGCAGTGCGACGGCGAGGGCAGGGTGTCGGTGCGCGTCGACGACGACGGCGTCGGCATCGGCGAGCCGCCGGCCGACGCGCGCAACCACCACGGCCTGTCGATCATGCGCGAGCGCACGCGCAGCCTGAACGGCGAGTTCGAGATCGGGCCGCGCCCCGGCGGCGGCACGCGCGTCAGCGTCCGCTTCCATGCCGCGCGCGTGCTCGCGGACGCGCCGACGGTGGCCCTGGCGGCAACCGCAATGGCAACGGCAGGGGCAACGGCAGGGGCAGGGCGATGAACGAGCGTCAGTCCGTCCTCATCGTCGATGACCACCCGCTGTTTCGCAAGGGCCTGGCGCAGCTGCTGCAGACGCTGCCCGCCTTCAAGCTGCTTGGCGAGGCCACCGGCGGCGTCGAGGGCCTGGCGATGGCGCGTGCGCTGCAGCCCGATCTCGTCCTGCTCGACCTCAACATGCGCGAGATGGGCGGGCTCGAGGTGCTGCGGGCGCTGCGCGCGGCGCGCGTCGATAGCCGGGTGGTGATGATCACGGTGTCCGATCAGGGCGAGGACGTGGTCGCCGCGCTGCGCGCCGGGGCCGACGGCTATCTGCTGAAGGACATGGAGCCGGAGTCGATGCTCGAGGCGCTGGTCGACGTGGCCGAAGGCCGCGTCGTCATCCCGCAGCAGCTCAACCACCTGCTCGCGGCGGCGCTGCGCAGCGAGGCGCGGCCGCAATCGGTGGCCGCCGCCGGCCTCACCGAGCAGGAGGCGCGCATCCTCGAGAAGATCGCCGCCGGGCTGTCGAACAAGCTCATCGGGCGCGAACTGGATATCGCCGAGGGCACGGTCAAGGTCCACGTCAAGCACATCCTGCGCAAGCTCGACCTGCGCTCGCGCGTCGAGGCGGCGGTGTGGGCGGTGGAGCACATGCGCGGCTGATCCCGCCCGCGCCCGGCCCGTGCGGCGGGGCGGAACCGTCGGCGGCGCGGGCAGAAGGTTTGGATTGAGAGCAGTTCGTGTCTTGACGCCGGTCAATGACCGCATTGCTGGTGTGGGTTTCAATCCCGCCCATGCCAATGTCAGGAACGTTCGTGGAATCCGCTTCAATCTCGCGTCGTGGCTTCCTGCGCGGTCGAACGCGCCGGGTGGAGCCCGCGCAGCGCCCGCCCTGGGCGCTGGACGAGGCCACGTTCATCGACCGCTGCACGCGCTGCGACGCCTGCGTCGCAGCCTGTCCCACCGCCATCCTGGTGCGCGCCGACGGCGGCTATCCCGCGGTCGATTTCAGCCGCGGCGAATGCACCTTCTGCGCCGAATGCGTCAGCCGCTGCGCGCCGCGCGCCCTGCAACGCACCGCCGCGGGTGAGGAAGCCTGGCCGCTGCGCGCCCGCATCGGCACCGCCTGCCTCGCGGCGCAGGGCGTGGAGTGCCGCGTGTGCGGCGAGGCCTGCCCCACCGCCGCGATCCGCTTTCGCCCCCGCCTCGGCGGCGTCGCCCAGCCCGTCCTCGACGCCGGGGCCTGCAACGGCTGCGGCGCCTGCTTCGCCCCCTGCCCGACGCGGGCGATCGCGCTGCAGGCCGCCGATGTGGTTCCCACGGAGATCGAACAATGAAGATTGCAAGTCTGGTCGTGCGGGCGCTGCCCGCCGACTTCCCCGAGGTCAAGGAAGCGCTGCTTCGCATCCCCGGCGTCGAACTGCACGGGTCGTCGGTCGAGACCGGCCGCATCGTCCTCACCGTCGAGGACGGCGAGGGCTGGTCGGTCACCGACTCGATCCTGGCGGTGAACATGGCGCCGAAGGTGCAGGGGGTGACGCTCGCCTATGAATACACCGATGAAGGTCTCGAATTACAGGAGGCATGAAATGAGCATGAATCGACGCGAATTCATCAAGAACAACGCGATTGCCGCTGCCGCCGCCACGGCCGGCATCGGCATTCCGGTGGTGACGCAGGCGCAGCCCAACGGCGGCACCAACAGCCATGTGCGCTGGGACAAGGCCGCCTGCCGCTTCTGCGGCACCGGCTGCTCGGTGCTGGTGGGGGTGCAGAACGGCCGCGTCGTCGCCACCCAGGGCGACCCGGATGCGCCGGTCAACCGCGGCCTGAACTGCATCAAGGGCTACTTCCTGTCCAAGATCATGTACGGCGAGGACCGCCTGACCAAGCCGCTGCTGCGCATGAAGAACGGCCAGTACGACAAGAACGGCGAGTTCACCCCGATCAGCTGGAACCAGGCCTTCGACATCATGGCCGAGAAGTGGAAGGCGGCGATCAAGGCGCACGGCGTCGACTCGATCGCGATGTTCGGCTCCGGCCAATGGACGATCTGGGAAGGCTATGCCGCCGCCAAGCTGTACAAGGCCGGCTTCCGCACCAACAACATCGATCCCAACGCGCGCCACTGCATGGCGAGCGCGGTGGCCGGCTTCATGCGCACCTTCGGCATCGACGAGCCGATGGGCTGTTACGACGACATCGAGAACACCGATGCCTTCGTGCTGTGGGGCTCGAACATGGCCGAGATGCACCCGATCCTGTGGAGCCGCATCACCGACCGCCGGCTGTCGAAGCAGGGCTGCGAGGTGCACGTGTTGTCGACCTTCGAGCACCGCTCCTACGAGCTCGCCGACAACCCGATGATCTTCGTGCCGAACACCGATCTGGCGATCCTGAACTACATCTGCAACCACATCATCCAGACCAAGCGCGTCAACACCGAGTTCGTCAGCCGCAACGTCAAGTTCAAGATGGGTGAGACGGACATCGGCTTCGGTCTGCGCCCGAACCACCCGCTGGAGGCGAAGGCGACCAGCAACGGCTATCCCGGCACCGACGGCAAGCCGAAGGGCGACACCGGCGCGGCGAAGGACATCAGCTTCGAGGAGTTTGCCAAGTTCGTCTCCGAGTACACGGTGGAGAAGGTGTCCAAGCTCTCCGGCGTGCCCGAGGACCGCCTCAAGCGCATGGCCGAGCTCTACGCCGATCCGCAGCGCAAGGTGGTGTCGTTCTGGACCATGGGCTTCAACCAGCACACCCGCGGCACCTGGGTGAACAACATGATCTACAACGTCCACCTGCTGGTGGGCAAGATCAGCGAGCCGGGCAACAGCCCGTTCTCGCTCACCGGCCAGCCCTCGGCCTGCTGCACCGCACGCGAGGTCGGCACCTTCGCCCACCGCCTGCCGGCCGACCTGGTCGTCATGAACCCGATGCACCGCGCGCTCACCGAAGAGATCTGGCAGGTGCCGGAAGGCACGATCCCGGCCAAGGTCGGCCTGCACGCCGTGGCCCAGAGCCGTGCGCTGAAGGACGGCAAGATCAAGTGCTACTGGACGACGACGACCAACAACATGCAGGCCGGTCCGAACGTCAATGACGAGATCTACCCGGGCTGGCGCAATCCGGAGGCCTTCGTCGTCGTCTCCGACGTCTATCCGACGGTCTCGGCGCTGTCGGCCGACCTGATCCTGCCCTCGGCGATGTGGACCGAGAAGGAAGGCGCCTACGGCAACGCCGAGCGCCGCACCCAGTTCTGGCGCCAGCAGGTGGCTGCGCCGGGCGAGGCGAAGTCCGACCTGTGGCAGTACATCGAATTCGCCAAGCGCTTCAAGGTCGAGGACGTGTGGCCGGCCGAGCTGATCGCGAAGAAGCCCGAGTTCAAGGGCAAGACCCTGTACGACGTGCTCTACGCCAACGGCCAGGTGAACAAGTTCCCGCTCGCCGACGTGGAAAAGGCCAACGGCCACGCCTGGCAGGGCTACATGAACGACGAGTCGAAGGAGCTCGGCTACTACCTGCAGAAGGGCCTGTTCGAGGAATACGCGCGCTTCGGCCGCGGTCACGGCCACGACCTTGCCGACTTCGACGTCTATCACAAGGCGCGTGGCCTGCGCTGGCCGGTGGTCGAGGGCAAGGAGACGCTGTGGCGCTTCCGCGAGGGTTATGACCCCTACGTGAAGGCGGGCGAGGGCGTGAAGTTCTACGGCCACAAGGACAACAAGGCGGTGATCTTCGCCCTGCCCTACGAGAACCCGCCCGAGATGCCCGACGCCGAGTTCGACATGTGGTTGTGCACCGGCCGTGTGCTGGAGCACTGGCACACCGGCTCGATGACGCGGCGCGTGCCCGAGCTGCACCGCTCGGTGCCCGAGGCGCAGGTCTTCATGCACCCGGACGACGCACAGAAGCGCGGCCTGCAGCGCGGCATGGCGGTCAAGGTCGCCTCGCGCCGCGGCGAGATCGTCGCCCGCCTGGAGACCCGCGGCCGCAACAAGCCGCCGGTGGGGCTGATCTTCGTGCCCTTCTTCGACGAAGGCCGGCTGGTGAACAAGCTCACGCTCGACGCCACCTGCCCGATCTCGAAAGAGACCGACTACAAGAAGTGTGCGGTCAAGGTGACCAAGGCCTGATGAGGGAGGCGTGAGTCCCGCCCCCTTCGGCCGACCGGGGGGACGGCCCAGGGGCGCGGGCTCACGATCAACATGAGCGATCAAGTGCAACGAACCGGACGTGCCGCAGCCAGCGCTCCGCCGCCACGCCGCCGCTTCCTCAAGGAAGCGGCCGGGGTGGCCGGCGGTGCGGGCCTGCTCGCGCTCGGTGCCGGAATGTACGCGAAGCAGGCGTCGGCGCTGCCGGCCACGGCCATCCGTCCGCCTGGCGCTCTCCCCGAAGGCGACTTCCTCGCCGCCTGCGTGCGCTGCGGCCTGTGCGTGCGCGACTGTCCGTACAACACCCTGAGGCTGGCCGAGCTCGGCGACGGCGTGGCGACCGGCACGCCGTACTTCGAGGCGCGCAAGATCCCGTGCGAGATGTGCGAGGACATCCCCTGCGTCGTCGCCTGTCCGACCGGTGCGCTCGACCGCGGGCTGACCGACATCGGCAAGGCGAGGATGGGGCTGGCGGTGCTCATCGACCAGGAGACCTGCCTCAACTTCCTCGGTCTGCGCTGCGACGTGTGCTACCGCGTGTGCCCGGTGATCGACCAGGCGATCACGCTCGAGCGCATGCACAACCCGCGTTCGGACCGCCACGCGATGCTGCTGCCGACGGTGCATTCCGAGCACTGCACCGGCTGCGGCAAGTGTGAGAAGTCCTGCGTGCTGCCGGGCGAGGCGGCGATCAAGGTGCTGCCGATCCGTCTCGCGCAGGGCTCGAAGGCGGAGCACTACCTGCGCGGCTGGGAAGAGAAGGAGGCCGCCGGCGGTTCGCTGATCGGCGATCAGGTGGAGCTGCCGGTGCGCGGCCTGGAGGACAAGGCCTACGGCGACACCCGGGTCAGTCCGGGCGGGGCTCCGCAGGCGCCCGCGCAGGGGCCTGACTACGCGCCCGCGAAGCCGGCGGGCGGCGGTCTCGATTCGGGATGGAAGCCATGAGTGCGCGCACGACTGCCGGGGCGGCGCCGCAACCCAAGCTTCCGCCCACCAGCGTGCGCGGAGCCGCGCAGCGTGGGGTGGTGGCCCGTCCGGGGCGGGAGGCGGTCGAGGCCCGCGGCTGGCTTGCGGCGCACAAGTGGCTGCTGCTGCGGCGTGCCTCCCAGCTCGGCATCCTCGCGCTGTTCCTTGGCGGGCCGTGGCTGGGCTGGTGGGTGGTGAAGGGCAACCTGTCGTCGAGCCTGACGCTGGGCGTGCTGCCGCTCACCGACCCCTTCCTGGTCGCGCAGCAGCTCGCGGCCGGGCACTGGCCCTACCGCGAGGCCCTGCTCGGCGGCGGCGTCGTGCTCGCCTTCTACCTGCTCTTCGGTGGCCGGCTGTTCTGCTCGTGGGTGTGTCCGGTCAATCTCGTCACCGATGCCGCGGCCTGGCTGCGGCGCCGGCTGGGGCTCAAGGGCGGCAAGGCGCCGGCGGCGGCCACCCGCCACTGGCTGCTCGGCTTCGTGCTCGTGGCGGCGCTGGCGACCGGCTCGCTGGCGTGGGAGTGGGTGAATCCGGTGTCGATGTTCCACCGCGCGCTGATCTTCGGCTTCGGCCTGGCGTGGGGCATCGTCGGCGGCATCTTCGTCTACGACCTGCTGATCGCGCCGCGCGGCTGGTGCGGCCACCTGTGCCCGCAGGGCGCGTTCTACGGCCTGCTCGGACGGCGCGCGCTGCTGCGCGTGTCGGCTGCCCGGCGCAGCGCCTGCAACGACTGCATGGACTGCTTCGCCGTCTGCCCCGAACCCCAGGTCATCCGTCCCGCGCTGAAGGGCGTGGGGCAGGACCATCCCCTCATTCTCGATGCCGACTGCACCACCTGCGGACGCTGTGTGGATGTATGCGGCAAGGACGTTTTCCGTATTACGACCCGATTCAACAGGAGCGAGTCATGAAAAAACAAACCCGCAGTCTCGTGATCGCGCTCATCGCAGCGCTCGGCATCGGTGCAGCAGTGCCCGGGGCCGCCGTCGCCCAGAGCGTGAAGAGCATCCGGGGCGCCGATGTCGCCGCGCCGGAAGCCGCGGTGGGCAACTTCAAGCCCATCCCGGACCAGGCTCCGATCCAGCGCGACTACGTGCAACAGCCGCCGCTGATTCCGCACAAGGTCGACGGCTACGAGGTCACGATCAACTTCAACAAGTGCATGGACTGCCATGCCTGGAGCCGCTACAAGGACACCGGCGCGACCAAGGTCAGCCTGACGCACTTCAAGGACCGCGATGGTGGCGAACTCTCCAACGTCTCGCCGCGGCGCTACTTCTGCATGCAGTGCCACGTGCCGCAGACGGACGCCAGACCGCTGGTCGGGAACTCCTTCCAGCGTGCCGAAGGGCTGCGCTAAGGGCGCTTGAACGGGGATCGACATGACCGACGACAAGAAAGGCCTGATGCAGCGCCTGCGTGCCACCGGCTGGGGCGCGATCGTGCTGCTGTTCGCAGCGGGCGTGGTGTTCTGGGGCGGCTTCAACTGGGCGCTCGAAATGACGAACACCGAGAAGTTCTGCATTTCCTGCCACGAGATGGAGGCGAACGTCTTCAAGGAGTACCGCAACACGATCCACTACCAGAACCGCACCGGCGTGCGCGCGACCTGCCCGGACTGCCACGTGCCGAAGGAGTGGGGGCCGAAGATGATCCGCAAGATCAAGGCTTCGCGCGAGGTGTACGGCAAGATCATGGGCACCATCGACACGCCCGAGAAGTTCGCCCACGAGCGCCTGCGCCTGGCGCAGAACGAGTGGGGCCGGATGAAGGCGAACAACTCGCAGGAGTGCCGCAACTGCCACAACTACGAGTACTTCGACTATTCCGTGCAGGGGCGCCGCTCCAACCAGATGCACCAGACCGGCTTTGCCGAGGGCCAGACCTGCATCGACTGCCACAAGGGCATTGCCCACTCGCTGCCGCCGGTCGAGCAGGGCATCGGCGTCGAGCGTGACGCGGTCGCGCCCGACGTGCTCCACCCGCCGGTGAAGAAGGAGTAGGGCTCGACAGCGGGCGACCGCCGCACCTCGTCCGCCCGCTGTCCGTCGCGCTGCCGGCCGAGGTCGGCCGTGCGCTCCGACCGTGATTGCGGCTCCGCCTTGCCGTGGCCCGCCCCGTGCCGCGCGCCGGGGCCGGCCGCCATCCCGGCGCCCTGCCGGAACGGCGCGATGGCGCGAGCGGTCGCGCCTGTGGTTCAATCCGTCCCCATGCTCGAAGCCGAAGATCTCGCCTGCCTGAAGGGCGATCGCCTGCTGTTCCGCGACCTTGCCCTCCGCCTGCAGGCGGGCGGCCTGCTGCGCGTCGCCGGCCCCAACGGGGTGGGCAAGACCAGCCTGCTGCGTCTCGTCACCGGCCTCGCCCTGCCCGAGGCGGGCGAAGTGCGCTGGCGCGGCACCTCGATCCGGCGCGAGCGCGAGGGCTTCCACCGCGAACTGCTCTACCTCGGCCACGCGCCGGCGCTCAACGACCTCCTGACGCCGCTGGAGAACCTGCGTTTCGCCTGTGCCGCGGCCGGCGACGACATCGACGAGGAAAGCTGCATGCAGGCGCTGGTGCGCATCGGCCTCGCCAATCAGCTCGACCTGCCGGCGCGCGTGCTGTCGCAGGGCCAGCGCCGGCGTGTCGGCCTGGCGCGCCTGTTCCTGTCGTCGCGGCGCCCGCTGTGGGTGCTGGACGAACCCTTCACCGCGCTCGACGTGGCCGCCGTCGCCGAGCTGGCGGCGACGCTGTCCGACCATTGCGCCGGCGGCGGCATGGTGATGCTGACCACGCACCAGGACGCGCCCTTCGCCGTGCCCCCGGCAGTGCTCGACGTGGGGGCCTTCGCATGCTGAGCCCCTTTCTCGCCGTGCTCCGGCGCGACCTGCTGCTCGCCTGGCGCGGCCGCGCCGACGTGCTCGTGACGCTCGCCTTCTTCGTCATCGTCGTCTGCCTGTTTCCCTTCGGTGTCGGTGCCGAGCCCAACCAGTTGCGCGCGATCGCCCCCGGCGTGCTGTGGGTGGCGGCGCTGCTCGCCTGCCTGCTGTCGCTGCACCGTCTGTTCGCGCAGGACTACGCCGACGGAACCCTGGAGCAGCTTCTCCTGTCTAGCGAACCTGCCGCGCTGTGGGTGACGGCGAAGGTGCTTGCGTTCTGGCTCAGCACCGGCCTGCCGGTGGTGGCGGTGGCGCCGGCGCTGGCCCTGCTGCTTGACCTGGAACAAGGAGGCCTGCCGGTGCTGGTACTAAGTTTGGCCCTGGGCACCCCGATCCTGGCCTTGCTCGGCGCGGTCGGGGCGGCGCTGACGCTGGGGCTGCGCGGCGGCGGCATGCTGCTGGCGCTGCTGGTGCTGCCGCTGTTCGTGCCGGTGCTGATCTTCGGCGCCGGCGCGGTCGAGGCGGAGCTCTCCGGCTCCGGCGCGACGGCCCACCTGCTGCTGCTCGGCGGTGGTCTCGCCGGCGCGCTGGCACTTGCCCCCTGGGCCTGTGCCGCCGCGCTGCGGATCTCGACCGAGTGACGATGAACCTGAACCTGCCGGGCGGCGGCGCCGCCCGGACCGAAAAGCGACCCTTCTTCGCATGAGCACTTCCGAACGCGGCCGCAGCCTGTTCCGCTTTGCCGCCCCGCAGAATTTCTACCCGCTCGCCGGTCGCCTCGCCCCCTGGTTTGCCGCCGCCGCCGCCGTGCTGACGCTCGCCGGGCTGTGGCTCGGCTTCGTCGTCGCGCCCACCGACGCGACCCAGGGCGAGGTCTATCGCGTGATCTTCATCCACGTGCCGGCGGCCTGGATGTCGATGTTCGTCTATCTGGTGATGGCCTTCTGGTCGGCCGTCGGCCTGGTCATGAACACGCGCCTGTCCTTCGTCCTGAGCCAGGCGCTGGCACCCACCGGGGCGATGTTCTGCGTCGTCGCGCTGTGGACCGGTGCGCTGTGGGGCAAGCCGACCTGGGGTGCGTACTGGGTGTGGGACGCACGCCTGACTTCGCAGCTGCTGCTGCTCTTCCTCTACCTCGGCTTCATCGCGCTCACGCGCGCGATCGAGGATCCGCGCCGCGCCGACCGCGCCGGCGCGATCATCGCGCTGGTCGGTGCGGTCAACGTGCCGGTGATCTACTTCTCGGTGCAGTGGTGGAACACCCTGCACCAGGGTGCCTCGGTCAGCCTGACCAAGGCGCCGTCGATGGCGACGACGATGCTCGCCGGCATGCTGGTGATGGCCTTCGCGTCGTGGGCCTATACGCTCGCCGTGGTGCTGTGGCGGGTGCGGCCGATGATCCTCGAGCGCGAGCGCCACACCGAATGGGTGGGCGCGGTGCTCGAGCGCATGGCACAGCGCAGGGGAGGGCAGGTCTGATGCAGTGGGAGAGCTGGTCCGCGTTCTGGCACATGGGAGGCGCGGCCTTCTACGTGTGGGGCAGTTACGGCCTCATGTTCGCCCTGGTGGGGCTGGAACTCATGCTCGTGTTCCAGCGTCGGAAGGACACCGTGCGCCGGCTGCTGCGCTGGCGCCGCGCGGTGGGCAAGGATGGTGGCAAGCACAAGGGCGGGGCGTTCGAACCCGCCGTGGAGTCTGAACGATGAAACCCCGTAGCAAACGTCTGATGCTGGTCGGCGGTGGCGTGGCCCTGCTCGTCGCCGCGGTCGCCCTGGTGCTGAGCGCCTTCCAGCAGAACCTGGTGTTCTTCCACACCCCGAGCGAGGTCGCCGAGGGCAAGGCGCCCACCGGCAAGACCTTCCGCATCGGCGGCATGGTCGAGGACGGCTCGATCCGGCGCGAGGCCGACGGCCTCACCGTGCGCTTCGCCATCACCGACACCGCGCGCGTGATCCCGGTCACCTACCAGGGCACGCTGCCCGACCTGTTCAAGGAGGGCAAGGGCGCGGTGGTGCAGGGCAAGCTCGACACCGACGGCGTGTTCCGCGCCAGCGAGGTGCTCGCCAAGCACGACGAGAACTACATGCCGCCGGAAGCGGCGCATGCGGTGGAACAGGCGCACAAGGCCGGCGCCACAGTGAGCCAGTGATGATTCCCGAACTCGGTCATTTCGCCCTCGTCCTCGCCCTCATCCTCGCCCTCGTGCAGGCGGTCGTGCCGCTCGTCGGCGCCAGCCGCAACCGCCTCGCGCTGATGGCGGTGGGGCGGCCGGCGGCGCAGGGGCAGTTCTTCTTCATCGTCGTCAGCTACGTGTGCCTGACCTGGGCCTTCGTCACCAGCGACTTCTCGGTGCAGCTGGCGGCCACCAACTCGCACAGCGCCACCCCGCTGATGTACAAGATCACCGGCGTGTGGGGCAACCACGAGGGTTCGCTGCTGCTGTGGGCGATGGCGCTGTCGCTGTGGACGGTGGCGGTCACCGTGTTCTCGCGCCACCTGCCCGACGCCTTCCTTGCCCGTGTGCTCGGCGTGCTCGGCTGGGTCAGCGTCGGCTTCATCGCCTTCCTGCTCGTCACCTCCAACCCCTTCGACCGCCTGCTGCCGGGCGCGGGCGAGGGGCGCGACCTGAACCCGCTGCTGCAGGACCCGGGCATGATCATCCACCCGCCGCTGCTCTACATGGGCTATGTCGGCTTCTCGGTGGCCTTCGCCTTCGCCATCGCCGCGCTCCTCTCGGGCCGGCTCGATGCCGCCTGGGCGCGCTGGTCGCGGCCGTGGACGACGGTGGCCTGGGTCTTCCTCACCGCCGGCATCGCGGTCGGCTCGGGCTGGGCCTACTACGAACTGGGCTGGGGTGGCTGGTGGTTCTGGGATCCGGTCGAGAACGCCTCCTTCATGCCCTGGCTGCTCGGCACCGCGCTGATCCACTCGCTCGCCGTCACCGAGAAGCGCGGCGCCTTCCGCAGCTGGACGGTGCTGCTGGCGATCAGCGCGTTCTCGATGTCGCTGCTGGGCACCTTCCTCGTCCGCTCGGGCGTCATCACCAGCGTGCATGCCTTCGCCACCGACCCCAAGCGCGGCCTCTTCATCCTTGCCCTGCTCGTGCTCGTGATCGGCGTCTCGCTGCTGCTCTACGCCTGGCGTGCGCCGCGGCTCGCCGGCGGCGGCAGCTTCGGCTTCGTCGCGCGCGAGACCGCGCTGCTCGGCAACAACGTGCTGCTGTCGGTGGCCTCGGCCTCGGTGCTGCTCGGCACGCTCTACCCGCTCTTCCTCGATGCGCTCGGCCTGGGCAAGATCTCGGTCGGCCCGCCCTACTTCGAGGCGGTGTTCATCCCGCTGATGACGCCGGTCGTGGTGCTGATGATGTTCGGCCCCTTCCTGCGCTGGAAGGATGATGCGTTCGGCGCCGCGGTGCGCAGGCTGGCGCCGGCCTTCGTCGTCAGCATCGCGCTCGGGCTGGGCATCGCCTTCGCGGTGGACCACGTCACCTGGCGCACCGTGCTCGGCCTCGCGCTCGCCGCCTGGGTCGTGCTCGCCAGCCTGCAGCTGCTCGCCGGCCGGCTGAAGGAGCGCGCCGGCGCCGCGCCCGGCGCGCGTCTGCGCTCGATCCCGGCGGCGTGGTGGGGGATGTGGCTGGCACACTTCGGCCTCGGCATCTTCATCATTGGCGTGACCCTGGTCGGCAGCCTCGACCGTCACCTCGACGTCAAGATGCAGAACGGCCAGCGCGCCGAGCTTGCCGGCTACACCTTCGTCTTCCGCGGCGTGCACGATGCCGACGGCGCCAACTACGATGCTGCGCGCGCGACCGTCGAGGTCAGCCGCGGCGACCGCGCCATCGCCACGCTGACGCCGGAAAAACGCCTCTACCTGGCGCAGGGCATGCCGATGACCGAGGCCTCGATCGACATCGGCCCGTTCCGCGACGTCTACGTCTCGCTCGGCGAGCAACTCGAGGACGGTGCCTGGATCGTCAGCATCTACTACAAACCCTTCATCAGCTGGATCTGGCTCGGCTGCCTGCTGATGGGCCTGGGCGGCGTGTTCGCCGCCGCCGACCGCCGCTACCGTCGCCTCGCGGGGCGCGAGGCGACGGTCGGCGCGGCCCGGCAGACGGCCTGAGATGGCGCACTCTTCATGAAAGCAAAGTTCCTCGTTCCGCTGCTGCTGTTCTTCGGCCTCGCCGGCTTCCTCGCCTTTGGCCTCACGCTCAACCCGCGCGAGGTGCCCTCGCCGCTGATCGACAAGCCGGCGCCGGCGTTCGCGCTCGCCCGTCTCGACGATCCGGCGCAGAGCTTCGCCCTCGACGAGATGCGCGGCCAGGTCTGGCTGCTCAACGTGTGGGCGTCGTGGTGCGTCGCCTGCCGTCAGGAGCATCCGGTGCTGGTGCGCATGGCCGAGCAGAAGCTGGTGCCGATCGTCGGCCTGAACTACAAGGAAGTGCGCGGCGACGGCGCGATCAACGCGCGCGGCATGGCCCTCGCGGCCGAGACCGCGCTCGCGGTGCAGCGCGCGCGGCGCTGGCTCACCGACCACGGCGATCCCTACACGCTGTCGGTGCTCGACATCGACGGCCGCGTCGGCATCGACTTCGGCGTCTACGGCGTGCCCGAGACCTTCCTCATCGACGGCGCCGGCCGCATCCGCTACAAGCACATCGGCCCGATCACGCCCGACAGCCTGCAGCAGGTGATCCTGCCCAAGATCGAGGAGATCCGCCGTGCCGGCTGAGGTCCGTATTTCCCGCCTGCGCGCCGCCGCACGGGCCGCCGGCCTGAGCCTGGCGCTGGCGTTTGCCCTCCCCGCCGGGGCCGCGGCTGAACCCGCGCCGGTCGCGGAGGTGGCGCCCAACGTCGTCGCCGACCCCGCGCTCGAGGCCGACGTGCTCGAGCTGTCGCACAAGCTGCGCTGCCTGGTGTGCCAGAACCAGTCGATCGCCGAATCCAACGCCCCGCTCGCGATCGACCTGCGCAACCAGGTGCGCGAGCAACTCGCCAGCGGCCGCAGCAAGGCCGACGTCGTCGATTACCTCGTCGCCCGCTATGGCGACTTCGTCCTCTACGAGCCGCCGCTGAAGGCGAGCACGCTGCTGCTGTGGGGCGGCCCGGCCGCGCTGCTGCTCGGCGGCGCCGGCTGGCTCGCCTACCGCCTGCGCCGGCGCGCCGACGAAGCCGCGGCGACCGCCCACCTCACCGCGGCCGAGCGCGCCCGTGCGCGCAGCCTGCTCGCCGGCTCGACGGCCGCCGATGCCGCCGACGCCGCTGACGCCGCGCCGCCTTCTTCTGAATCGCCGGAGTCCCGTTCGTGACCGCCTTCCTCTTCTTTGCCGGCCTGCTGGTGGCCGGCGCCCTGCTGCTCGTGCTGCCGCCGCTGTTCAGCGCCGGGCGCCAGCGCCGCGCGCACGCCGTGCAGAGCAGCATGGCCCTGACCGTGCTGCGCGAGCAGCTCGCCGAGCTGGACGCCGAGCTGGCCGCCGGCCGCATCGACGCCGCCAGCCATGCGCAGAGCCGCGAGGAGCTCGAGCGTCGCGCGCTGGAAGAAGGCGAGGCCGCCGCCGACCTCGCCGGCGCTGCCGACGCGCGCCCCGAGCGGCGCTGGGCCGTCGGCCTCGCGCTGACGGTGCCGGTGCTGGCGGTGGTCGGCTACCTCGCGCTCGGCAACCCGGAGGCGCTCGATCCGCAGAAGGTCGCCGGCCAGCAGGGTTTCAGCCAGGCCGAGATCGCCGACATGGTCGGCACCCTCGCCGCCCGCCTCGAGCAGGAGCCGGACAACGTCGAAGGCTGGATGATGCTGGCGCGCTCCTATCTGGTGCTGGAGGACTACCCGAAGGCCGCCGCCGCCTACGAGCGCCTCGCCCAGCTCGCCCCGCAGGAGCCCGACGTCTACGCCGACTGGGCCGACGTCGTGGCCGCGATCAAGGGCACGGTGGTGGGCGACGCCGAGGCGCTGGTGCTGAAGGCGCTGGCGATCGCGCCCGAGCACCCGAAGGCCCTTGCGCTCGCCGGCACCGCCGCCTACCAGCGCGCGGACTACGCCGCCGCCGCCGCGCACTGGGAGAAGATCCTCGCCCAGATCCCGGCCGGCAACGAGGTCGCGCAGGGCATCCGCAACAGCGTCAATGAGGCGCGGGCGAAGGCCGGGCTGCCGCCGCTGGCGGCCAACGAAGGCATGGCGCCGCCGGCCGCGCCGCTCACCGTCGCCGGCCGGCTGGAGCTCGACCCCGCACTGGGCGACCGGCTCGGCGCCGACGACGCGGTGTTCGTCTTCGTCCGCGGCGAGGCCGGCGGCCCGCCGCTGGCGGCGCTGCGCTTCAAGGGCAGCGAACTGCCGCTGGCCTTCAGTTTCGATGGCGTGGCGATGATGAACAGCGACACGCCGGTGCCCGAGCGCGTCGTCGTCGCCGCCCGCGTCACCAAGGGCGGCGACGCCACCGCCCGCAGCGGCGATCTCGAAGGCGTGAGCGCGGCGGTGGCGCCGAGCGCGAGCGACGTCAAGCTGGTGATCGACAAGGTGCGCGAGTAGGGCGCTTCCCGCCCCGGGCACCATGTCCCGCGCGCTACGATGGCTTCGCCCTTTCTCCGGACACACTCTGCTTCAGCAGGTCGAAGAATGCATTCGCCGCCGGCGACAGGGTGGCGTTCTTCCGCTTGATCAGGGAAACTTTCCGCTTCACGACCGGGCTCGTCAGGGGGATCCTGCACACGCCCGGCCGCGCGCCCTCCTCCAGCGTCGACGCCGGCAGGATCGCCGTGCCGACGCCGGCCGCGACCAGGCTCACGGCCGTGGCATGGTGCTGCACCTCGTAGGCACCGCTGAGGCTGATGCCACGCTTGGCCAGCTGGTAGTCCATGAAAACCCGGGTCGCCGTCATGCTGCTCACCACGATCAGCTCCGCCTCGCGCATGTCCGACCAGGTGACCGATTTCATCTTGCTGAGCGGATGCTCGTCGCGGCAGAAGAACATCAAGGGCTCCTCCAGCAACTGCATTTCCTCCAGATCGGGGTGGCGATCGGTCGGGACGCCGATGCCGAGCTCGGCTTGGCTGTGCAGAACGGCGTCGCGCACTTCGAAAGCGCTCGTGTCGATGATCCGGATCCGGTTGCCGGGATAGGCCTGCGCGTAGCGGCGAATCACCGCCGGTAGCGCGTGCGCGGCCATTGACGGCACGCAGGCGAGCGTGAAGCTGCCGCGTGCGTTCTTCGACATGTCCTTCAGTCGCCCCACCGCCAGCGTCATCTCGCTGACGATCGCCTTGGCCTGGGGCAGGAAATCGCGCCCTACCGGAGTCAGCTCGACATACCGCGTGGTGCGGTCGAGCAGCCGCAGGCCGAGGTAGGACTCCAGTTTCTGCACCCGTCGGGTGAGCGCCGTCTGGGTGACGTGGAGGTGCTCGGCCGCCTTGCTGAAGCCGCCGAGCTCGGCGATCACCACGAAGGCCTGGATCCCGTCGAAATCGATCTTCATGACTGTGGTCCCGCGTATGGATGTGGGAGATTATTTTCCAGTTATCCCTATGACGCAATAAAGTCGGAATTTATTGCATTTCTAACGCGCGGTCAGCCTCTCTATCATTGCCTTGTACCGCAACCAAGCGTGAGATGAGGAGACAGGCAGATGAACCGCATTCCATGCGTGCTGATGCGCGGCGGGTCCTCGAAAGGGCTGTTCTTCCTCGCCGAGCACCTGCCTGATGACGAAGTCGCCCGCAACCGCCTGCTGCTGGCGGCGATGGGCTCGCCGGATGTGCGTCAGATCGACGGCATGGGGGGCGGCAACGACCTCAGCAGCAAAGTGGTGATCGTGGCGCCGTCACGCCGCCCGGATGCGGACGTCGAGTACCTCTTCGCCCAGGTGTCGGTGGCCCGTGATCTCGTCGATGTGCTGCCGAACAGCGGCAACATGCTGGCCGGGGTCGGGCCCTTTGCGCTCGAGCACGGTCTGGTGAAGCCGTCCAGTCCGACGACCAAGGTCCGCATTCTCAACATCAACAGCGGCAAGCTGGTGGAGGCCGTGGTGCAGACGCCCGGCGGCACGCTCACCTACAGCGGGAAGTTCCGCCTCGACGGTGTGCCCGGCACCAGCGCGCCGATCACGCTCAACTTTCTCGACCCCGCCGGTACCCGCACCGGCCGGCTGCTTCCCACCGGCAAGCCTCGTGACCTGATCGCCGGCCTGCCCGTGACCTGCATCGATTTCGCCATCCCGATCGTGTTCGTCAAGGCCGTCTCGCTGGGCAAGAGCGGGCACGAAAGCAAGCAGGAGCTCGATGGCGATGCCGGCTTCCTCGACCGGCTGGAGGAGATTCGGCGGGCGGCCGCGGAACTCATGGGCCTCACCGTGTCGCCCGACCGCGGCGTGCCCAAGATCGCCGTGGTGGCGGCGCCGCGCCATGGCGGCAGCATCGCCTCGCGCTACTTCGTGCCGTCCAGCTGCCATCCGGTCCATGCGGCGACCGGGGCCCTCGCGCTGGCGGCGGCCTGTCACACGCCCGACACCGTGGCCGAGGAAGTGGCCGAGCTCGACGAGAACAGTCCCAACCGGATCGTCATCGAGCACCCCAGCGGGCAGATGGCGTGCCAGATCCAGATCGCGGAGGACAGCGCGACCGGGATGCCGTCGATCGTCGCGGCATCGCTGCAGACCTCGGCCCGTGCGCTGCTGAGCGGCGAGGTGTTCGTCCGCGATCTGCCCTGAATCATTTGCCTCCACGGCCCCGTCCAGGCTGCCGTTCCGATCAACCCATCACCGATTCACTTCGCCCTCGAGGCAGGTACCGCTTCAACACACCAAGGAGACGAACCATGAGAACCCTTTTTGCCGTTACCGCCGCGCTCGGCATCGCCTGCTCCGGCGCTGCTGTCGCCCAGGACCCGATCGTCATCAAATTCGCCCATGTCGCGGCCGCCGACACGCCCAAGGGGCGGGCTGCCGAGTACTTCAAGAAAGTTGCCGAGGAACGCACCCAGGGCCGGGTGAAGGTCGAGGTCTATGCCAACAGCACCCTGTACAAGGACAAGGAGGAACTCGAGGCGCTGCAGATGGGCTCGGTGCAGATGCTCGCGCCGGTGGCCGGCAAGTTCGGGCCGGCGGGCGTGAAGGAGTTCGAGGTCTTCGACCTGCCCTACATCTTCCCCGACGACGGCGCCCTGCACCGCGTGACGCAGGGCCCGATCGGCGCTTCGCTGCTGAAGAAGCTCGAGCCGCGCGGCATGGTCGGCCTGGCCTACTGGGACGCCGGCTTCCGCGTGCTGAGCGCGAACAAGCCGATTCCGACGCCGGATCACATGAAGGGGCTGAAGATGCGGATCAACTCGTCCAAGGTCAATCAGTCGATCATGCGCTCGGTCGGTGCCATCCCGCAGTCGATGGCCTTCTCCGAGGTCTATCAGGCGCTGCAGACCGGGGTGGTCGACGGCGCCGACGGCAACCTCTCCAACCTCTACACGCAGAAGCAGTACGAGGTGCAGAAGCACGTCACCCTGACCAACCACACCTACAGCGGCTACGTGGTCGTCGTGAACAAGCCGTTCTGGGAGAAGCTGCCCGCCGATGTGCGCACCGAGCTCGACGCGGCGATGAAGGAGGCGACCGCCTACAACACCCGGATCGCGGTCGAGGACGATGCCAAGTCGCTCGAGGCGATCAAGGCGTCGGGCAAGACCGCGGTCCATGCCCCCACGCCTGACGAGAAGAAGGCCTGGATGAAGGCGATGCTGCCGGTCCAGGATGAGATGGCGTCGCGCATTGGCAAGGATCTGATCGAGGCGATCCGCAAGGAAACCGGCGTCACCGTCGATTGAACACGCCTCACGCGGCAGGCGGCGGATGTGAGCCGGCCTGCCGATCCGCCCCACTCCTTCAAGGAGAACGTCATGAAATTCCTTGATCAACTCGAGGAATGGCTGATCACGCTGCTCATCGGCGCAGCGACGATCATCACCTTCGTAGCAGTCATCCACCGCTATGGATCCGGATTTCCAATCCCCGGCCTGCAGGACTGGCTGATCTCGCTCAATCTGGCCTGGGCGCAGGAGCTCACGATCATCATGTTCGTGTGGATGGCCAAGTTCGGCGCCGCCTACGGCGTGCGCACCGGCATCCACGTCGGCGTCGACGTCCTGATCAATCGCCTGTCCGGCAAGACCCGCGCCAAGTTCATCGTCTTCGGCCTGCTCGCCGGTGCGCTCTTCACCGGCATCATCGCCACGATGGGTGGCCACTTCGTGTGGGAGAACGGCGCCCACTACGCGATCTTCAGCACCCTCGGACTGGATACCGGCGAAGCGCTCGAGGGCCCGGTCACGGTTGATCTCGAGTGGCCGACCTGGCTGGTCTACTCCGCGATCCCGCTCGGCAGCGCCCTGATGTGCTTCCGCTTCGTGCAGGTCTGCGTCGCCTTCATCCGTACCGGCGAACTGCCGCACCACGACCACGGCCATGTCGAAGGCATGGAAGAGGAGGTCGATGTGGGACTTGACATGCCCGACCCCAGCGACGTTTACCCGCGCGATCTGAAGCAGCGCAACGACGACCAATCCGGAGGTGCGCGATGAGTGCCGCCATCATCTTCCTGCTGCTGCTGGGTCTGATGATCAGCGGCATGCCGATCTCGATCTCGCTCGGCCTCACCGTCCTGAGCTTCCTGTTCTTCTGGACCGAGGTGCCGATCGAGAGCGTCGCGCTCAAGCTCTTCACCGGCATCGAGAAGTTCGAAATCATGGCCGTGCCCTTCTTCATCCTGGCGGGCAACTTCCTGACCCATGGCGGGGTGGCGAAGCGGATGATCGCCTTCGCCACCTCGATGGTCGGGCATTTCCCCGGCGGTCTGGGCCTCAGTGCGGTGGTGGCATGCGCGCTGTTCGCCGCCGTATCCGGCTCCAGCCCGGCGACGGTGGTGGCGATCGGCTCGATCCTGCTACCGGCGATGGTGAAGGCGGGCTATCCGAAGAAGTTCGGTGCCGGCGTGGTCGCCTCGGCCGGTGGGCTGGGGATCCTGATCCCGCCGTCGATCGCGATGGTGATGTACGCGGTGTCGACCAATAGCTCGATCGGTGCGCTGTTCATGGCCGGCGTTGTCCCCGGTCTGGTGCTCGCCGCGATGCTGATGTTCACCACCTGGTGGATCGCGCGCAAGAACGACTTCCCGCGTGCAGTGCGTGCCAGCTGGGGCGAGCGCTTCAAGGCCTTCCGCGAGTCGATCTGGGGCCTGCTGCTGATCATCGTCGTGATGGGCGGGATCTACTCCGGCATCTTCACCGCGACCGAGGCGGCGGCGATGAGCGCGGTCTATGCTTTCGTGATCGCCACCTTCGTCTACAAGGACCTGCGCCTGTCGGACCTGAAGAAGGTGCTGATGTCGTCGGCCAACCTGTCGGCGATGCTGCTCTACATCATCACCAACGCGGTGCTGTTCTCCTTCCTGCTGACCAACGAGCAGATCCCGCAGGCCATGTCGGACTGGATCATCTCCAGCGGCCTGGGTGTGATCGGCTTCCTGCTGATGGCGAACATCATCCTGCTGATCGCCGGCAACTTCATGGAACCGGCGTCGATCATCCTGATCTTCGCGCCGATCCTGTTCCCCATCGCGATGAGCCTCGGCATCGATCCGGTGCATTTCGGAATCATGATCACGGTGAACATGGAGATCGGGATGATCACGCCCCCGGTCGGCCTGAACCTCTACGTCGCGAGCGGCATCAGCAAGCTCGGCCTGACGGACATGAGCAAGGCCGTCGGCCCCTGGCTGCTGACGATGCTGGTGTTCCTCGCGATCGTCACCTACTGGCCGCCGCTCACGCTGTGGCTGCCCAAGACCCTCGGAATGATGTGACGCATGCCCGGCGGCCCCAGCGGGGCCGCCGGGGGAGCGAGTCATCCTCGTCATACCCCACGGAGAACCCGACATGAGCCTCAAAGAATGGATCGGCCGCGCGGAGGAAGTCTCCGACATTGCGACGGCGACCCCGTATGCCGCGCTGTCTGCGACCTTCGACCGCGAGCCGGCGCGTCCACAAGCCGGCACC
>JANJTU010000050.1 GCA_024710965.1 Thauera sp.
GAATGGCTGCTGCGCCTGCTGCACGGCGTCGCCTGCTGGTTCGTCGGCCGCGGCCTGGCGCTGGACGCAGTGCGCTTTCCCTACGCGCGCCCGGCGCATGCGGACGACTACGCCCTCGTCTACACCGAGCGTTCCGAGTTCGCCGGCGACACCCTCGTCGCCCGCCTGCAGGCCAACCTGCTCGATCTGCCGCTACGCCGCGACGACGCGGCGCTCGGCAGCTTTCTGCAGGGCGCGCCAGGCAAGATCTCGATGCTGTACCGGCGCGACCGCGAGATGGTGTTCCGCGTCCGCGACCTGCTGCGCGATGCGCTGCCCGAGAACCTGTCGCTGGAAGAAGTGGCACACCGCCTGCACCTGTCGCCGCGCACGCTGCACCGCCGGCTCGAGGAAGAAGGCTCGGGCTTTCGCACAATCAAGGACGCCACCCGGCGCGACATCGCCCTCGCCCGCCTGACCAAGACCCGCCAGCCGATCGCCGAACTCGCCGCCGAGCTCGGCTACGCCGACACCTCGACCTTCTACCGTGCCTTCGTCGCCTGGTCGGGCATGTCGCCCGAACGCTTCCGCAACCAGCTCGCCGCCCGCCCCGCGCTGCCGGCGCAGCCCCCGCCCCGTCCGGGCCGGAGCACGGACAAGGGGTCGCGTTGACGTAAACGTCACGAATTGGCGACGATGCGCGCTGTGCTCACGTCTCGCACCCTGCCGGGGCCGTGCGAAACGTGCAAAGATCACATCACCACCACGGTCCGCGGACCACGGAGACACCCCCGCATGGCGAAACCCGCCGAGGACGCCCTCGTCTACCCCGCTGCCCTGTCGCCCGAGCAGCGCCGCCGCTACGACCTGCTGCTCGCCGGGCTCGACCTGCTCGACCAGGCGATCGCGGTGTTCGACGCCACGCCCAAGCTGGTGACCTGGAACAAGGCCCTGGTGCGCCTGCTCGAGTTCCCCGAGTCGCTGCTGCGGGTCGGGCTGCCCTTCGAGACGCTGGTACGCTTCAACGCCGAGCGCGGCGAGTACGGCGAGGGCGACCTCGAGCGCCTCGTGGCCGAGCGTGTTGCCGCCGCACGTTCGTTCCAGCCCCATTACTTCGAGCGCGCCCGCCCCAACGGCCAGATCCTCGCCATCCGCGGCGTGCCGATCCCCAACCTGGGCTTCGTCTCGCTGTGGACCGACATCACCGAGCAGCGCCGCTACGAGGCCGTCATCCAGGAGCAGAACGCCCAGCTCGAGGCCCGCGTGCAGGCGCGCACCGCCGAACTGGAGGCCGCCAACGCGCGCCTCGCACAGGCCAACGTCGAGATCGACGACATCGCCGGCGCCCTGCGCCGCAGCGAAAACCGCCTGCAGCTGATCATCGACTCGATCCCGGCGCTGATCGCCTACATCGACGGCAGCGAAACCTACCAGTTCGCCAACAAGGGCTATGCCGAGTGGTTTGGCCTCGCCAAGGACGACATCGTCGGCCACCGCATCCGCGAGGTCTTCGGCGAGCCCGCCTACGCGCAGATCCAGCCGCATCTGGCCCGCGCCTATGCCGGTGAGCGCGTCAGCTACGAGTATGGCCGCACCGGGCGCGACGGCCGCCCGGTCTACGCGCGCAGCGTGCTCGTGCCCGAGGCCGGCGCGGACGGGCGCATCGTCGGCTTCTTCGTCATGTCGACCGACATCACCGAGCAAAAGGCCAACCAGGCCGCGCTCGTGCAGGCGCAGAAGATGGAGGCGGTGGGCCAGCTCACCGGCGGCCTGGCGCACGACTTCAACAACCTGCTGACGATCATCATCGGCAACCTGTCCGCGCTGCAGGACCGGCTCGACGGCGGGCCGGGCGCCGAGTACGTCGATCCCTCGCTGCAGGCGGCGCGGCGCGGCGCCGAGCTGATCCGCCGCCTGCTGACCTTCTCGCGCCGGCAGACGCTGGAGCCGAGCGCGGTGGAGGTGAGCGCGCTGGTGCACAACATGACCCACCTGCTCGTGCGCACGCTGGGCGAGACGATCAAGGTCCGTCTGCGCCTGCCCGGTGCGCCGCTGCACGCGCTGGTGGATCCGCACCAGCTCGAGAACGCCATCCTCAACCTCGCGCTCAACGCGCGCGACGCGATGCCCGACGGTGGCGAGCTGACCATCGCGGTGTCGCCGCGCATGCTGGACGACGCGGTGGCGCACCTGGTCGAGGTGCCGCCCGGCGACTACGTCCAGATCGACGTCACCGACACCGGCAGCGGCATCGATCCGGCCGTGCTGCAGCGCGTGTTCGAGCCCTTCTTCACGACCAAGCCCTTCGGCGGCGGCAGCGGCCTCGGGCTGTCGATGGTGTACGGCTTCGTGCGCCAGTCGGGCGGCAACATCCGCCTCCTGAGCACGCCCGGCGCAGGCACCAACGTGCGTTTCGTGCTGCCGATGACGGCGCCCGCCGCAGCCGCGGAAGCCCGCCCGCCGCGCCCCAGCGGCGCCCGCCCCGCCGTCGGCGGGCCGGTGCTGCTGGTGGAGGACGAGCCCGAGGTGCGCAAGGTGATCCGCATGCAGCTCACCGCGCTCGGTCACCCCGTGATCGAGGCGGCCAACGGCGTCGACGCCCTGCCGCTGCTCGAGAACGTCGACGACATCGCGGTGCTGGTCAGCGACACGGTGATGCCCGGTGGCATCGGCGGCGCCGAGCTCGCCCGCCGCGCACGCACGCTGCGGCCGAACCTGCCGATCCTGCTGATCACCGGCTACGCGCGCGAGAACGGCGCGACCGACGCCCCGCTCCCCGACGTGCCGGTGCTGCGCAAGCCTTTCGATCAGTCCGCGCTTGCCGACGCGCTGGCTGCCCTGCTTCCTCCGGAACCGAGCCTGGAGCCCCGCCCCTCATGCCCATGAACCGCCCCGAAACCGGCCAGCCCCTGATCTTCGTGCTCGAGGACGAGCCCGACATCGCCCGCCTGATCTGCGCCAGCCTGGGCGAATACGGCTTTCGCTGCGAGCACCTCGCCAGCGGCCGGCAGCTGCTCGCCCGCGCGCCCCAGGCCGCGCCCGACCTCTGCATCGTCGACCTCGGCCTGCCCGACATGGACGGCATGCAGGTCGTGCGCGAGTTGCAGGAAGGCAGCCCGTGCGCGGTGCTGATCCTGACCGGCCGCAATGACGTCACCGACCGCGTGCTCGGCCTCGAGCTCGACGCCGACGACTACATCGTCAAGCCCTTCGAGCCACGCGAGCTCGTCGCGCGGGTGCGCTCCATCCTGCGCCGCTACCAGCGCGCCGCCGCCCCCGAGCCGACCGGCGAGCGCAGCATTGCCCGCTTCGCGGGCTGGACCTTCGACAGCAGCCGCCACGCCCTGGGCAGCCCCGACGGCCGCGAGGTCGCCCTCTCCGCCGCCGAGGCCGGGCTGCTCGCCACGCTGCTGCGCCGGCCGAACAAGATCCTGTCGCGCGAACAGCTGCTCGGCGAACGCGACGTCGATCCGTTCGACCGCAGCATCGACGTGCGCATCTCGCGCCTGCGGCGCAAGCTCGACGACGACCCGCACAACCCGAAGCTGATCAAGACCGTGTATGGCGCCGGCTACCTGTTCTCGGCGCAGGTGAGCTGGGAATGAGGCGCGGACACCACTGCCGCTCCGTCGCCCGAGCCGGATTCTCGTCGCCGCCGTCCTTGTCTATAATTATGAATTCTTGATCACAGAAGCCAATCACCCAGGAGTTTCGTCATGGCACAACGCCCCTTCAAGATCCTCGGCATCCAGCAGATCGCCATCGGCGGCCCGAGCAAGGACAGGCTCAAGACCCTGTGGGTCGACATGCTCGGCCTCGAGGTCACCGGCAACTTCGTCTCCGAACGCGAGAACGTCGACGAGGACATCTGCGCCATGGGCAGCGGCCCGTTCAAGGTCGAGGTCGATCTGATGCAGCCGCTCGACCCGGAGAAGAAGCCGGCGGTCCACACCACGCCGCTGAACCACGTCGGCCTGTGGGTGGACGACCTGCCGACGGCGGTGGAATGGCTGAGCGCGAACGGCGTGCGCTTCGCGCCGGGCGGCATCCGCCGCGGTGCGGCGGGCTACGACATCACCTTCCTGCACCCGAAGGGCAACGAGGAATTCCCCATCGGCGGCGAAGGCGTGCTGGTGGAGCTGGTGCAGGCGCCGCCCGAGGTGGTCGAGGCCTTCAGCCGCCTCGGCAGCGCCCGCTGAAAACGCGTCGGTCGGCCCGGCGCGGCCCGCGCGCGCCCCTCCTCGGCTCAAGTTCGCATGGCAGCAGACGTTAAGTCTCGGAGAAATCCTTGAAACACTCCCACGAAGAGGGGCGCCGAATGGAGACAAACCCGGTCCAGGCCCGCAGGGGGGGCCGAACAATCGCGTCGCGACTGGTGCTGCTGGTCGTGCCGCCCTTGCTCGCCATCGTGCTGTTTGCCGGTATCCTCGGCCAGTCGGCACTCGAGCGCACGCGCTCCGCGCACACGACGGCCGAGCTCGTCCAGTTGGGCGCGGCAGCCAGCGACCTGATCCACCAGCTGCAATCCGAACGCGGCGCCACCGGCGGCTTCCTCAGCACCTCGGGCAGGCAGCTGCGCGACGACCTGCCGGGCCATCGCCAGGCCACCGACGCGGCCCTCGAGGCCTATCGGGCCCGCCAGCGCAACAGCGACCCGCGGCGCCTCGAGACGGTCGAGCCGACCCTGCGTGCGCTCGAGCAGCAGCTGGGCGGGCTGCAGGATATCCGCCGCCGGGCCGATCAGCTCGATCTCAGCGTCGGCGACAGCGCGAAGTACTACACGCAGGCGATCGAGACCCTCGCCAGCCTCATCTCCTCGGCCACCAGGTTCAATTCCGACACCGTCGTGTCGCAACGCACGATCGCGCTGGAGGCCCTGATTCGCGCCAAGGAAGCCGGCGGCCTGGAGCGCGCGCTGACGACCCAGGCCTTCGCGGCGGACTGGGTCACGCCCGACCAATACCGGCGCATCATCGAGCACATTTTCCGCCAACAAGCCTTCCTCGAGCTGTTCCGCTCGGTCGGCGGCAGCGAGGGGGCGCTCGAACTGAACCGGATCGAGTCTTCCGGCGAACGCCAGGAAGTGCAGCGGCTGCGCCAGCTGATGCGCGAACGCCAGTCCTATGGCGAGTTCGGCGTCGCGGCGGGCGACTGGTTCGCGATCAGCTCGCGCTACCTCAATCTCCTCTATGCGCTCGAGCGTCGCGTCGCGGAGGAGATCCAGACCCTGACCCAGGACCAGCTGGCGGACAGCACACGGGCGCTGGCCCTCACGCTCGCCCTGTCCTCGCTCTCGATCGTGCTCACGCTGGCCAGTTCGGTCTGGATCGGACGGCGGATCAGCGGACCGCTCGCCAGGCTCGTGGATGCCGCCGAACAGATCACGGCCGGCGACGACTTCACCCGGCGGGTGCCGCAGCACGGCGTCGCCGAGGCGGTGCGCACCGCGCAGGCCTTCAACCTGCTGATCGACAAGTTCGCCCTGATCCTCAAGCAGACGCGCACCTCGAGCGAAGGCGTCTCGCACGCCGCACAGGCCATGTCGGGCTCGAACGCACAGCTGTCCCGGCGCACGGGCGAGCAGGCCGACGCCGCCGCCACGGTCGCAAGCGCGGTGCTGCAGGCCTCGGATGGCATCAGCCAGACGGCTGGCCAGGCCGATCACAGTGCGGCGCTCGTCGACGCCGCATCGGGCGAGACACGCTCCGCCCTGACCCTGATGCGAAGCATGGTCGAGCAGGTCGGCGCAATCGCACAGCGGGTGCGCACCTCGCAGAGCGACGTCGAGTCGCTGGCCTCGAGCTCGCAGCAGATCGGCGGCATCGTCAGCGCCATTCGCGAGATCGCCGACCAGACCAACCTGCTCGCGCTCAATGCCGCGATCGAGGCGGCACGCGCGGGCGAACAGGGACGCGGGTTCGCCGTGGTCGCCGACGAAGTGCGCAAGCTGGCCGAGCGCACGGCGAGTGCAACGCGCGAGATCAGCACACTGATCGATGCGATTCAGGCCCAGGTGGGGATCACCGTCAATTCGATGCAGGCCGCCAACGCCGGCGTCAGCGACAGCCTGAGCCTGGTTTCGCAGACCGAGGAGGCACTGCGCCGCATCGGCAACACGTCGGAACAGGTCTCCGAACGGGTGCAGGGGATCGCCCAGTCGATCCGGGAACAGGATGTCGCCATCCGCCATGCGGCGACGAAGGTCGAGCACATTGCCGCCATGACCGACGAAAACCGCCGCTCGGCGCACGCGAGCGCCACGACCGCCGAGGAGTTGGGCGCGCTCGCTCTGGAACTGGCTGGGCTCGTGCAGCGCTTCCGAGTCTGAGCCGAAGGCCGCGGCACAGCGACTGCACGCCCGTCGGGCGTGCGAAAGGGGCCACCCGGCCCCTTCCTGGAGGATGTGGACCAGCCTCTGTCAGGCCACGGCGAGCTTCTCCGTGCGGATCGCCTCGTACTCGTCCTCCCAGAACCACTTCTCCTCGCCGAAGGCCGGCTTCAGGTGGTGCAGCCAGGTGGCCTTGTCGTCGTATTTCGCGAAGAAGGGGCGCTGCACCCAGTCGGGATTGCGGCCCTGGATGAAGCGCAGCACGAAGACCTTCTCGCCAGCGATCTCGGCCACGCCCTGGATCTCGACCTTGCCCGGGCTGGCGCTCATGCTCGGCCCGCGCGCGGTGCGGCCGAGGCCCGAGACCTGCTGCATCGCCTCGCGGTAGATCTGCCACGCCCGCGCCAGCGGCACCTCGAAGTACTCGCGCGCCCCGGTGTCGCGCTCGGCGAACATGTAATAGGGCACGATGCCGAGCTTGACCTGGGTCTTCCACAGCCGCGCCCACACCGCCGCGTCGTCGTTGATGTGCGCGAGCAGCGGCCCCTGGCCGCGGATCACCGCGCCGGTGCCGCGAATGCGGCGGATCGCCGCCTGCGCGGCCTCGGTCTCGAGTTCCTTCCAGTGGTTGTAGTGCGCCATCAGCGCGACGTGCTTGCCGCTCTCGACCAGCTGCGTGAGCAGGCGGATCAGGTCGTCGGCGTCGTCCGCGCCGAGGAAGCGGTGCGGCCAGAACGTGAGCGCCTTGGAGCCGATGCGGATGGTCTGGATGTGGTCGAACTCGGGTTTCAGCAGCGGTTCGAGGTAGTCACGCAGGTGGCGCGTCTTCATCACCATCGGGTCGCCGCCGGTGAACAGCAGGTCGGTCACTTCGGTGTGGCTGCGCAGGTAGTCGTGCAGGGTCTCCGCTTCCGAGGAGGCGATGCGCAACTCCTTGTCGCCGACGAACTGCGCCCAACGGAAGCAGAAGGTGCAGTAGCTGTGGCAGGTCTGGCCCTGGCTGGGAAAGAACAGCACGGTCTCGCGGTACTTGTGCTGGATGCCGTCGAGGCGATGGCCCTCGTCGTCGCGCGGCATGTTCATTTCCATCTGGTCGGCCGGGTGCGGGTTGAGCTCGTGGCGCACATCGGCGACGGCCTGCTCCAGTTCCGCCTTGTCCGCCTCGCGCCGCAGCAGGTCGGCAATGCGCTCGAAGTGCGCCGCCGACAGCATGCCGCGCTGCGGGAAGGTGAGCTGGAAGATCGGGTCGGCCGGGATGTTGTCCCAGTCGATCAGTTCGTCGATGACGTACTGGTTGACGCGGAAGGGCAGCACCGAGGACACCACTTTCATCTCGAAGCGCTGCTCGGCGGAGAGCTTGGTCAGTTGCGCAATGCGATCGATGTCGCGCTGGGTGTACACCTTGAACGGCACCGGTTCCAACAGATCGGCACCTGCCTGCGTGATCGGCCAACGGGGCTTGAGAGCCTGCATTTGAGCGCTCATGGACACTCCTCCTGGTCTGGTCTTGCACTTCTCAGCGGGCGCGCAAGGCAGCGTGCGCCCACAGGCCTGCCCCCGGATGCTTCACGTTCGGAAAGGTGGGTCGGCAGGGAAGGATGACCGGGCGGTGCGATGGGCTGGAAGGCAGCCGGGCGCCCGGTGTTTCATGTACCCGCTACGGGAAAAGGGCGGGAATGCGGGTGCATGGTATTTCATAAAGTAAATTTGTGCAAATATGAACATCAGTCGCGCAAAAGGTTCCCGCACCCGGCGCACGCGCGACCGACGAAAAAAAACGGGCCTGCTTGCGCAGGCCCGTCGATCCGACAGGCACCCGGGCACATGGCCCGGGTCTCCCTCCCCATCGATCAAAACCGGTGCGTGTCCGGGCTCATTCGAACTCGATGATGACCTCGTCCACCGACAGGCTGGCGCCCGGGCGGGCGACGATCTTCTTGACCTTGCCGTCCTGCTCGGCCTTGAGCACGTTCTCCATCTTCATCGCCTCGATGATCGCGAGCTTCTCCCCCGCCTTGACGTCCTGCCCTTCGGCCACGGCGATCTCGCGCAGCAGGCCGGGCATCGGCGACAGCAGGAACTTCGACAGGTCGGGCGGCAGCTTCTCGGGCATCAGCGACAGCAGATGGGCGGCACGCACGGTCATCACCATCGGCTCGACGTGCAGGCCGAAGTGGGAGATGCGGTAGCGCAGGCCGCGGCGCTCGATCTGCAGGCAGATCGGCGCGCCGTTGACGGTGCCGGTGAACAGCAGGCTGCCGAAGGTCCAGTCGGAGACGATGTCGTAGGTCTTGCCGTCGTGGCTCACCGACAGGCCGCCGGCGATCGGGCGGGTGCTGACCGGATACTGCTTGCCGCCCATCACCACCACCCACTCGTCCGCCACCTTGCGGCCGTGGCCCGCGAGCTGGCCCTCGATCTGCACCGCGCGCTCGATGTAGCGCAG
>JANJTU010000058.1 GCA_024710965.1 Thauera sp.
TGGACCACCGCGGCCCGCGCCAGCGTGGCGGCGGCGTGATCCCAGCTGAGGTAGCGGCCGTCGTCGTCGCCGTCGTTGGCATCCTCGGCCTCCTGATCGAAGTCGACGCCGGACACGAAGCGCTGCCAGTCGCCGATGCGCCCGGCGGTGAAGAACTCCGCCTCCAGCTCGGCGAGGTGCCCCGTGGTACTGGCCCAGATGACGCCGTCGAGGGCGTGGTCGAAGGTGTTGCGCAGTAGGTCCTGCTGCGAGAGGTGGCCGTAGCTCGGGATCCGCCCGACGCTGGCAAGCTTGTCCTGCCACTGGCGCAGCATCGTGCGGCGCGCATGCTGGCCGCCGCGCCACGCCGAACCGCCCACCGGCTCGATCAGGCCGGCCGAGTGCAGCGCCGGCCACAGTTCGAAGCGGGCGACGTGCTGCGCCCCCGGATCGCCGAAGGGCACATACCACAGCCGCTCGTACAGCACGGCGGCCTCGATCAGCGCGAACAGCGACAGCACCGCGGGCAGCCCCGCCCTCCGCTCGAAGACCTCCGACGCCCGCCGCACCGCCGTGTAGCTGACCACCGCATCGCCCGCATCGCTGGATGCCACGACTCACCTCGCGTCCCGGGATCCGCCCGTCACCCGCGCCATCTTGCCGCCGGCTGCGGCGTTCCGTCCAGCGCGGCCGCGACGCCGTGGCGACGGCGGCGATACGGGCGATTAGCGAATGCGCGGCATCAGCCTGAGCAGCGATGCAGATCGTGCGTTGTGAAGCCGCCCCAGCCCCATTGGTTCTTGAGCTCCCCCGGGCTGCCCGGTACGGAGTCGGCCATCAGCTGACGCACGTAATACTTCGGCTCGCGGTTCTCGGTCCGGCCGTCGATGCTCACTTCCGAGTCCTTGCAGTTGGCAATCGGCTGACGGACACGCAGCAGGATCCGCCGCTGCGCCGCATCGCCCCACATTACCTCGCCACAAGGCAGGCACCGGATGCACAGGCGTTCAGGAAAAGGGATTGCGGACCTGCAGGCGGCCCAATGCCAGCCCATCGTGCAGGTCTTCGGTGTACAGCACTTCAGCGTCGACCTCCTGCGCCGAAGCACAGATGAGGGCATCGTAGAGCGAGAGCTGATAGCGCTCGGCCAGGTGGAGCGCGCGCTCGTGGGCGGCGACTGACAGCGGCACCACCTCACAGCACGCCTTCACGGCATCAAGGAGTTCATGTACCTCGGACCAGGGCAGCTTGAGCTTGCCCCGGCAGACCGACGCAGCCTCGTTGAGAACCTGGACGCTTACGGTGCCGCCCTCTGCAAGCAGTGCTTCGGCCGCATTGGCCTTGTGCTCGTCGGCCGAAAGCAGGTAGAGGACTACATTGGTGTCGAAGAATACCGGACGCATCAGCGGTCCCGGTCGTCTTCATTCGCTTCGAGCCGGTCGAAACGGAAATCTGCCGGCAGCCGGCCTCTCAGCCGCCGCAGGCGAGCGAGCAACTCCTGAGGCTGTGCCTTGCGGGCGACCTCCAGCGTGCGGTCTCCCACCACGTGCAGTTCAATCTCTTCGCCTTCCTTCAGCTCGAGCGCCTGGACCACCGCAGCAGGCAGGCGGACGGCGAGCGAATTTCCCCATCTGGCGACTTGCATGGCAGCCCCCTCCTATGGATATACATCAGCGCCTAAGTTTATCCTGCATTCCAGGCAGCCGTCAGCATGCGCTGCAAGCGCGTCCGATAAGGGTCAAGCGACACGAAGATTTACCCCCCCTGACGACATCTGGAATTCCCCCTTGGGTTGATCAACTCTCCGCGGTGATCGGGGTGGGGGCAGCGGCCTTCTGCAGAAGGCCGCTGCGGCGCTTGTCGCGCAGCCGGTAGCTCTCACCCTGGATCGTGATGACCTGGCTGTGATGCAGCAGCCGATCGAGGATGGCGGTGGCGGCCACCGCGTCACCGAACACCTGTCCCCACTCGCCGACCGGCCGGTTGCTGGTGATCAGCATGCTGGCCCGCTCGTAGCGCCGCGACACCAGCTGGAAGAACAGGTGTGCCGCGGCCGGCTCGAGCGGCAGATACCCCAGCCCATCGATGATCAGCAGCTTGGGCTTGGAGAGCTGCAGCAGCTTCTCCTCGAGCCGTCCGTCGGCATGCGCCTTCGTGAGCCCGGCCATCAGCGCTGCCGCCGAAGTGAAGGGCACCGTGTAGCCACGCTCGACCGCTTCGCGCCCGAGCGCGACCGCCAGGCGCGTCTTGCCCACACCGGGCGGACCGAGCAGCAGTAGCGCCTGGCCGTGGCCAACCCAGCGCCCCGTGGCCAGATCGCGGATCTGGCCCGGATCGATCGAGGGCTGCGCCTCGAAGTCGAAGCCTTCGAGCGTGCGCACGCACGGGAAACGGGCGAGCTTCATGCCCATCTGGATGCGCCGAGTGTCGCGCCGGGCGACTTCGCGCTCGGCCAGGAACAGCAAGGCTTCGCGCAGCGTCATCTGTGCCCGGCTGGCCATCGACGACTTCGGCACCGGCTACTCGTCGCTCAGCTACCTCGAGTGCATGCCGGTCCGCATCCTGAAGCTCGATCGCAGCTTCGTCGTCGATCTCGCCCAACGCGCCGATTCCACAATCGTGCGAAACATCATCGCGCTCGCCCATGAGCTGGATCTGATCGTCATCGTGGAAGGCGTTGAGA
>JANJTU010000114.1 GCA_024710965.1 Thauera sp.
AACGACAGGGGCGACGATCATCGACGTCGCGCAGTGCTACCGAAACATGGTGGGCGACCTCGAGGGCGTACTCGCGTCCGATACGGGCCGAGCCAGGGCGATCATGCGCCGAATGGTGGCCCCGATAGTCATGACGACGCGAGACAAGCGCGTCGAGTTACGGCTGCCTGACGGAAAGGTTGAAGCAATCGAGAGAACGGGAGGAAATAGATCGGCGCGGCGTACACCACGCGTACACGGACCGGATACAAGCAAAGAAGCGGCGGGCGATGAAATTTAAACCTCTGTTTTTTCATCGCTTTTCTCCCCGTTTGGAGAGAAATCCACAAGATCCATGATCCTTTCAATTTCGGTCAGCGCCGGCAGTTCGGTCAGGCTGCACAGCCCCATGTCATCGAGAAAGCGCCGCGTGGTGGCGAACAGGGCCGGACGCCCCGGCGTATCGCGGTGGCCGACCACATCGACCCAGCCTCGCGACTCGAGCGTTTTCAGCACGTTGGGCGACACGGCCACGCCGCGGATGTCCTCGATGTCGCCGCGCGTCACGGGCTGCCGATAGGCAATGATCGCCAGCGTCTCCATCACCGCGCGCGAATAGCGCGGCGGTTTCTCTTCCTTCAGGCGGTCCAGGTAGACCTGATACTCCGGTCGCGTCTGGAAGCGCCAGCCGCTCGCCAGCTGCACGAGTTCCACGCCGCGCCCGACCCATTCGCCCCGCAGCTGCTCCAGCATGCGCCGCATCAGGTCCGGCCCCGGATCCTCGTCGAACAGCCGTCGCAGTTCGGCCACCGCAAGCGGCGCCGGCGCCGCCAGCAAGGCGGCCTCGACAATGCGCAGCGCCGCCTCAGGCGTCACCATCGGCCCCATCGGCGAGTCTCACGTAGATCGGTGCGAACGCCTCATTCTGCGTCACATCGACGAGCCTTTCCTTCACCAGTTCGAGCACCGCGAGAAAACTCACGACCAGCCCGGACGCCCCCAGCCTGACGTCGAACAAGGAGTCGAACACGACGAAGGCGCCGTCGCCCAGCTTGCGCAGGATGGCGCTCATGTGTTCACGCACCGACAGCTGCTCGCGCCCGACCCGGTGGTGCTGCGTCAGCCGCGCCTTCTTCATGATGCGCAGCCAGGCCAGCTGCAGATCGTGCAGGCTCACCTCGGGCAGGCGTTCGACCACCTTCTCGGCGACAAACACGCCCACCCATTCGAAATCCCGCTCCGCCCGCGGCAAAAGCTCGATGCGCGCCGCAGCGAGCTTCATCTGCTCGTATTCCAGCAGGCGGCGCACCAGTTCCGCACGCGGATCTTCCTCCTCTGCCGTGTCGCGCGGCGGCCTGGGCAACAACATGCGCGACTTGATCTCGAGCAGCATCGCTGCCATTAGCAGGTATTCCGCCGCGAGCTCCAGATTGGTCGCCCGCATTGCCTCGACGTACTCCAGATACTGCGCCGTGAGCGGCGCCATCGGAATGTCGAGCACGTTGAGGTTGGCCTTGCGAATCAGGTATAGCAGCAGATCCAGCGGCCCTTCGAAGGCATCGAGAAAAACCTGCAGCGCGTCGGGCGGAATATACAGGTCTTTCGGCAGTTCGAGCATGGGCTCGCCGTACAGGCGGGCCACCGTCTCGAGCACCGCGCCGGACTCGACCGACGCCAGTTCAAGGGGCGAGTTCATCGCCTCAGAACCCGAACACGGTCGCGAGCAGGAAGCGGAAGCCAGCGATCAGCGGCCACAGCACCACGCCGAGCAAGCCGGTGAACAGCAGCACGAGCAGGATCGGAAAGCCGTAAGGTTCGATCCGCGCGAACCGCCACGCCAACCGATGCGGCAGCAGACTCACCGCGATGCGGCCACCGTCGAGCGGCGGAATCGGGAGCAGGTTGAGCACCATCAGCACGGCATTGATCTGCATGCCAGCATCGGCCATCTTCATCATCGGCAGCGTGTAGGCGCCGGCTTCGCTGGCAATCGCCACCCGAAACAGCAGCGCCCAGCCGATCGCCATCAGCAGGTTCATGAACGGCCCGGCCGCGGCCACCCACAGCATGTCGGCCTTCGGGTTGCGCAAGCGGCCGAAATTGACCGGCACCGGCTTCGCCCAGCCGAAGAGGATGCCACCCGCGCCGAACAGCGTACTCAGCGCCAGGATGCCGGCCGGAACAAGCACCGTGCCCACCAAGTCGATGTGGCGCAGCGGGTTCAGCGTGATGCGCCCGGCCAGATCTGCCGTGGGATCGCCGAAGTGGCGCGCCACGTAGCCGTGCGCCGCCTCGTGCAGGGTGATGGCCAGCAGCACCGGCAGGGCCCAGATGGCGAGCGTGGAGATCAGCGAATCCATGTCGGGGTCGGCGGCAAAGCGCGCATTCTAGCAGAGGGCATCGCCGGCCCCACGACGCGAGCGGCGGGCAGACCGGGCAGCGAGAGCGGCTCAGGCGGACTCCAGCCCGAAGGGCGTCAGGTCGCCGCGGCCGGCGCGCACCAGTGCGGGCGTGCCTGACGTGAGGTCAATCACCGTGGTCGCCTCGGGGCCACAATAGCCGGCCTCGATGATCAGATCGACCTGCTTCCCGAGCTGCTCGCGAATCTCGTCCGGGTCGGCCAGCGGCAGCTTCTCCCCCGGCAGGACCAGCGTGGACGTCAGCAGCGGCCCGCCCAGTTCGGCGAGCAGGGCGGACACGACCGCGTGCTCGGGGATGCGCAGACCGATCGTCTTGCGCTTGGGGTGCAGCACCCGTCGCGGCAACTCCTTCGTGCCTTCCAGGATGAAGGTATAGGGGCCGGGCGTAGTGGCCTTCAGCAGGCGGAACTGGCTGTTGTCGACGCGGGCGTAGGTGGCGATTTCCGACAAGTCGCGACACATCAGAGTGAAGTGATGGCGGTCGTCGACACCGCGGATGCGGCGAATGCGGTCGAGCAGGCTGGCATCGCCCACCTGACAGCCGAGCGCATAGGCAGAATCGGTCGGAAATACCGCCAGCCCGCCAGCCCGGATGATCTCCGCCGCCTGGCGGATCAGGCGCGGCTGCGGTTGCTCGGGATGCAGGGAAAAGAACTGGGCCATTGTTGTTGTCTTCGTTCAGATCAGCCGCGACCATACCGGCGTAAGGTCGGGCGGCAGGGGGTTGCAGCGGCCGAGATCGACCGCACTTTCGTTCTCGCCGTGGAAATCCGATGCACGCGACGCGAGCAGGCCGCGCTGCCGCGCGACGGTGGCAAAGCGGCGCATCTCATCGTCGCTGTGCGCGCCCGACACCACCTCCACCGCCTCGCCGCCGGCGGCAATGAAGCGGTCGAACAAGCGCGCCATGTCGGCCGTCGACAACCGGTAGCGTGCCGGGTGGGCGACGACGGCGATGCCGCCCGCGGCGCGGATCCAGCCCACCGCATCCTCCAGCGCGGCCCATTCATGCTCGACGAAGCCGGGCTTGCCGCGCGCCAGATAGTGCTCGAACACCGTCTTCACGTCCGGCATGAGGCCGCTGGCGACGAGGTGACGGGCGAAGTGGGCGCGGCTGACGAGCGCCGGATTGCGCGCGAAGCGGCGCGCACCTTGCAGTGCATCGTGGATGCCGACCGCAGCCAGGGCCTCACCGATGCGCGTCGCGCGTTCGTCCCGCCCCGAGCGCACCTGCTCCAGGCCGACGAGCAGGCCGGGATGCCGATGGTCGATGCCGAGCCCGACGATGTGGATGGTCTCGCCGGCAAAGGAAACGGAAATCTCCACCCCGCTGACGAAGCGCAGCCCCAGGCTGGCGGCGACCTCCGCCGCGATGTCGAGCCCGCCGACCTCGTCATGGTCGGTCAGAGCCAGCAACTCCACGCCGTTGGCGACCGCACGCCGCACCACCTCGCCCGGCTCCAGCCAGCCGTCGGAAACGGTGGAGTGGCAGTGCAGGTCGGCATTGATGGCGTGCAGGGCAACGGCAGTCGTCGGCGTCATGGCGGGGCTTGCAGAAAGGATAATCAACAGTCAATCAGACAGCAGGAAGGCCGCGACGATCCCGGCCAGGCGTTCGGGCCGATCGTGATTCAGGTTGCGGCCACAGTCCTCAAGCGTCGCCACGGCCAGGTGCGGGTTGTCGCGCTGCAGCCGGGCCGCGAGCGCCGCATGGTCGGGATGCATTCATCGGTGCATCATAGCAAAGGCAGTCCCGCCGCCTCGCGCCATACCGGACTGCGGGCCGAAGCGACTATCATCGGCGGAGGCGCTCCACCGCAGAGCGAGGCCGCATTCTTCGCCATCCACCCCTTTCAGGACCATGCGCTGCATCACAACGCCCTTCACCGCCCCCAGCCCGCGCCTGCTCCGCCGACCAGCTTGTGCAGCGCCATGACGACGCAGATCGCCGAACTGCGCCGCTGCCCGACCTGCAACCGGTGGGGCGGCAAGCGCAGCCTTGCCGATGACGGCGTGTCGGTGCAGCTCGACGCTACGGACAACCGCGGCCCATGCAGGGAAGGCCCGTGGCACGGATCGCTGCGCGGGCCGCGCAACGCCTGCGGCCAATGGCTGTGCTGGATTGCGATCGCGCCGCCGACAGCCCGCGACGGAAACCCGGGTTGACGCTGCCGGCGCAGCCGCGCGCGGTCGCGCTGCGCGCGGAGCAACGCACCGCCTGCGCGACACTCACTCGTCCTCGTCGTCGAGCGCCGCCGTGTCCTCGGCCACCGCGCTCGCGCGCGCTGCCTCGGCCGCGGCAATCATCTGCGCACGCGTCTCGGGCGTTTCCAGGCTGATGCGTCCGAGTGCACCATCGCGGTAATCCTGCAGCAGAATCTGCGCAGCCTTCTCCAGGTCGAGCCCGCCGCCCTTCACCAGGCAGCCACGCTTGCGGCCAACGGTCTCGAGCAGCGCGGGCCCGTCGAGCACCGCCGGATCGAGCCGGTAGCGCGCCGCGAGCAGCGCCGGATAGCGCGCCAGCAGGATCTCGCCGAGGAAGATCGCAACCTCCTCGTCGATCACCGCGTTGCGGCCGATGGCGTGACTGGCGGCGAGCATGTAGCCGTCGGCGTCGTACGCGATCTTCGGCCACATCATGCCCGGCGTGTCGGTCAGCGTCTGCCCGGGGCCGAGATCGAGCGTCTGCTGGTGCTTGGTCACCGCCGGCTCGTCGCCCACCTTCGCCACCTTGCGCTTGAGCAGGGCGTTCATCAGCGTCGATTTGCCCACGTTCGGAATGCCCATGATCATCATGCGCAGGGGCTTGGTGCCATCGTCGCGGTGCGGCGCCAGTTGCCGACACAGCGCCGGGATGCGCGCCACCTCGGTGGCGTTCTTGGCCGAGATCGCCACGGCCCTCACGCCCGGCTGGCGGTTGTAGAAGTCCATCCAGGCACGCGTCGCCAGCGGGTCGGCGAGATCGGACTTGTTCAGCAGCTTCAGGCACGGCCGGTTACGGAAGCGCCGCAACTCGGCGATCATCGGGTTGCTGCTGGCCTCGGGCAGGCGGGCATCGGTCACTTCGATGACGACGTCGATCGCGGCCATCGCTTCGGCCGCCTTCTTGCGGGCGGACGCCATGTGACCGGGGAACCACTGGATAGGCATGTCTGATCCGGAACTGAAAACGTGGCGCATTATCCCACCGCGGCTGCCCGCTTGTGGCCCCCATCTGCGGCCGTGGGCCGCCCCCTGCCATGGGCTGAGGGCGCGCTTTTCTTGCCCGCACTCAAAATAAATTGCCGCACGCTCCGGAAACCGTGTATTGTGCCGCTCGCAGTCGATTCAAGCAGTGGTTGTTCTGGTGGTTACCCCAGCGTGTTCTACAAGAATGCGTGCCGGTCTGATTCCTCCCGATTACGTTTCTTGATCGTTCCTGCACTTCCGGGCGCAAGCCCAGTCATCTTTTATATGGAACGCAAAATGAGCACTCAAACCGGTACCGTCAAGTGGTTCAACGACGCCAAGGGCTTCGGCTTCATCACCCCGGAAAACGGCGGCGACGACCTGTTCGCCCACTTCTCCGAAATCCAGGGCAAGGGCTTCAAGAGCCTGGCTGAAAACCAGCGCGTGGAATTCGAAGTCAAGACCGGCCCGAAGGGCCTGCAGGCGGCCAACATCCGCCCGCTGTAATCGACCTCGCAGTCGGTTCATCTGAAACGCGGCCTCGGGCCGCGTTTTTGCTTGTGGCGGCCCTCCTGCTGCCATCGCATTCCCTGCGGCCTCGGGCCGCTTTTTTCATTTGTGGCACCGGATCGTCGATAATCGCGCTGTAGCGATCGTCCGCTGCCACCGCCCGCCTTCACCGCCCCGCCTTCACAGCCGTTTCCCGGCCTGCCTGCCATGACCGAATCCGCCATCCGCTTCGCCGACCTCGACCTGCCCGCGCCCCTGCTTACGGCGCTGGCCGAAGTCGGTTACGAAACCCCGTCGCCGATCCAGGCCGCCTGCATCCCGCAGTTGCTCGCCGGCCGCGACATCCTCGGCGAAGCGCAGACCGGCACCGGCAAGACGGCCGCCTTCGCGCTGCCGATGCTCGCCCGCCTCGACCTCGCCGACAGCCGGCCCCAGGTGCTGGTGCTCACCCCCACACGCGAACTGGCGATCCAGGTCGCCGAAGCGTTCGCGAAGTACGCCCACCACCTCAAGAACTTCCACGTCCTGCCGATCTACGGCGGCCAGAGCATGGTGGTGCAGCTGCGTCAGCTGTCGCGCGGCGCGCAGGTCATCGTCGGCACGCCGGGCCGGGTCATGGACCATCTGGAGCGCGGCAGCCTGAAGCTCGACGCGCTGCGCGCGATCGTGCTCGACGAGGCCGACGAGATGCTGCGCATGGGCTTCATCGAGGACGTCGAGTGGATCCTCGAGCACACGCCCGAGAACCGCCAGACGGCGCTGTTCTCGGCAACGATGCCGAACGTGATCCGCGATGTCGCTCACCGCCACCTGCGCGAACCGGAAGAGATCAAGATCCGGGCTGCCACCGCCACGGTGTCGAAGATCAGCCAGCGCTACTGGCTGGTGCGCGGCGTGGACAAGCTCGATGCGCTGACCCGCATCCTCGACGCCGAGGAGAACTTCGACGCCGCGATCGTCTTCGTGCGTACCAAGATCGCCACCGAGGAGCTCGCGGACAAGCTCGCCGCCCGCGGCTACGCCGCCGCCGCGCTCAACGGCGACATGACGCAGGGGCTGCGCGAGCGCGTCATCGAGCAGCTGAAGAACGGCGCGCTCGACATCGTCATCGCCACCGACGTCGCCGCGCGCGGCATCGACGTGCCGCGCGTCAGCCACGTCATCAACTACGACATCCCCTACGACACCGAAGCCTACGTGCACCGCATCGGCCGCACCGGCCGCGCCGGCCGCGAAGGCGCGGCGATCCTGTTCGTCGCGCCGCGCGAGACGCGCATGCTGAAGATGATCGAGCGCGCCACGCGCCAGCCGATCACGCCGATCGCGCTGCCGAGCAGCGAGGAAGTGTCGAACCTGCGCGTCGCCCAGTTCAAGCGCCTCGTGGTCGATACCCTCGGCAGCCAGGACCTCGGTTTCTTCATGGACGTGGTCAATGGCCTTGCCGAAGAGAACGAACTCGACGTGCACGAGATCGCCGCCGCGCTCGCCTATCTCGCCCAGCGCGAGCGCCCGCTGCAGATCGAGGAATCCGGCCGCGGCTGGGACCTCGCCACCGCGCCGACGATCTCCGGCGGCCGCCCGCCACGCGACGAGCACTTCACCACCGGCGCACCGCGCGAGCGCACGCCGCGACCAAATCGCGACGAGATCCTCGCCCGCCGCCGCGCTTTCAGCGACGGCGCGCTGGTGCGCTACCGCATCGAGGTCGGCCGCAACCAGGGTGCGAGCCCGAAGGAGATCGTCGGCGCCATCGCCAACGAGGGTGGCATCGAAGGCCGCTTCATCGGCCAGATCCACCTCTTCAACGACTTCTCCACGGTGGAACTGCCGGCCGACCTGCCCGACGACCTGCTCGGCGTGCTCCGCCGCACCCGCGTGCGCCAGGTGCCGCTCAACATCCGCCCGTTGACCGAGGCCGAAGCCGCAAGGACGCCGGAACGACGCCGTGCACCGCAGGAGGGCCCTGCCGGGGGCGAAGGCGGCTGGCGCAAGGACGTCGCCGCGGGCGGCTCCGAGCAGCGCGAGAAGCGGCCTCAGGACCGTCAGCCCAAAGGCAGCTGGGACCAGGGCAAGGGGCAGGACTTCCGGCACAAGGCCGAGCGCGCGCCCTCGCGCCGCGCCCCCCGCCCCGAGGCCGGCGCACACCACAAGCCGCTCAACGCCCCCGCCGCCCCGTCCTCCACGCCCTACTCGGCCGGCAAGCCCAGGAAGCGCAAGGAAGGTTAAGGCGAACCAAACACGACGCGTCAGTTGATGACAAATTCATCGAGAGCCTTTAAGCTGCACATTCAGGATAATTGATCGATCGATAATCCAATCTAATCGTGCATCCGCCTCGCCGCCCGCCCTCGTGCGTTCCTGCCATCCCGGACACCTCGACCGCGGGCCTGCCCGTTCGCGTTACACGAGCAGCGCCAGGGCGCCGGCCGCCGAACGTGGCGCGCCGGCGTGCGAAGGCGGGGCCGTTACCTGCACCGAATCGCCGTACGCCGTGGGCGGGCCTTGCAGCCGGCGCGGGCCCGTACAGCCCCCCCGCTCCGCACGCCACGAGGGCGTCGCGGTGATCCGCTGGCTGTTGCTGACGGTGCTCGCATGCGCTACCTGGCCGGCACTGGCCAGCCCCTATGTCACCCTGGGCGTCTTTGCCTATCGGCCGCGGCCGGTGATGGAAGAGGCGTGGCAGCCCTTTGCCGACTACCTGAGCGAGGGGCTGCAGAGCCACGAAGTCCGCCTTCGCATCCTCAACGAACGCGAGATGCGGGTCGCGCTCGAGCGGAACGAACTGGACTTCGTGCTGACGAACCCCGCGCACTACATCGGTCTGCGCACCGCCAACGCCCTCTCGGGCGCCATCGCCACCCTCGTCAACCACGAGAACGACCACCCGCTCTCGACCCTCGGCGGCGTAATCGTCGCCCGCAAGGACAACACCGTCATCGACGGCCTCGAGGATCTGGCGGGCAAGACCGTCGCCACGCCGGGGGCGAACTTCCTCGGCGGCTATGCGGCGCAGGCGCTGGAGCTGAAAGCCGCCGGCGTGGATCCTGCATCCCTGCAACTGCACTCGCTCGGGCAGGACTACGATTCCGTGGTCGACGCCGTGCTCGCGAACAAGGTCGACGCCGGCTTCATCCGCACCGGCATCCTCGAGCAGCTGCTGCGCGAAGGCCGACACGAGATCAGCCAGCTCACGGTGCTGAACGCCCAGCACACGCCCGGCTTTCCGCTCGTGGCATCGACCCGCCTCTATCCGGAATGGCCCTTCGTCGCGTTACCGCAGGCGGACGAAACCGTGGCGCGACGCATCAGCGCGCTGCTGCTGGCCATCCCGCCCGACCATCGCGCCGCACGCGCTGCCCGCATCCAGGGCTTCACCATCCCCGCGGACTACTCGCCGGTCGAGACCACGTTGCGCACGCTGCGGGCGCCGCCGTTCGACCGCACGCCCGATTTCACCTGGCACGACATCTGGGCCCGCTACCACGAACAGGTCTTCATCCTGGGCCTGGCCGCCACCCTCATCGTCCTCCTGTCGGCGCGGCTGCTCCAGGGCAACCGGCGGCTCGCCTCGGCCAATGCCCGCAGCCGCTCGCTGGCGAAGCAGATGGACGTCGAACGCCGCCGCCTGAGCGACGTCGTCAAGGCCACCCAGGTGGGGAGTTGGGAATGGAACGTCCAGACCGGCGCCCTGATCGTCAACGCGCGCTGGGCCGAGATCGTCGGCTACCGCCTGGACGAACTCGAACCGGTTTCGATCGACACCTGGATCCGCCTCGTGCATCCGGACGATTTCGGCCGCTCGCGCCGCCTGCTCGACCGCCACTTCAGCGGCGAGCGCCCCTACTACGAACAGGAACTCCGCGTCCGCCACCGCGACGGGCACTGGGTCTGGATTCATGATCGGGGCCAGCTCATCAGCCGCACGCCAGACGGCAAGCCGCTGCTGATGGCCGGCGCACATCAGGACATCACCGAACGCAAGCAGGCCGAAGACCAGCTCCGCCTCGCCGCCAGCGTCTTCGCCAGCAGCTACGAGGCGATCCTGATCACCGATGCCGAGAACCGCATCATCGACATCAACCCCGCCTTTAGCCGCATCACCGGCTACAGCCGCGAGGATGTCATCGGCCGGAACCCGCGCCTGCTCAGCTCCGGCCGTCAGGGGCCCGATTTCTACGGTGCGATGTGGAAGACCCTGGCCGAGAAGGGGCACTGGCAAGGCGAGATCTGGAACCGGCGCAAGAACGGCGAGGAATACGCCGAGACGCTGGCCATCACCAGCGTACGCGACGACAGCGGCGCGCTGCAGCATCACGTGGCGGTGTTCTCGGACATCAGCAGCCTGAAGGCTCACGCCGAAGAGCTCGACCGCATCGCCCACTTCGACCCCCTCACCGGGGTGCCGAACCGGCGCCTGCTCGCCGACCGGCTGCAGCGCGCGATCGCGCTCGCACGGCGCAACCGCAAGCCGCTCGCGGTCTGCATGCTCGACCTCGACGGCTTCAAGCCGATCAACGACCGCTTCGGTCACGAAGCCGGCGACCGCCTGCTGATCGAGATCGTGCGCCGCCTCACCGGCATGCTCCGCGCCACCGACACCGTCGCCCGCCTCGGCGGCGACGAGTTCGTCCTGCTGCTGGGCGACCTCGGCGACATGGCCGTCCTCGACCGCGTGCTCGACGCCGTCCGCGCCCCCGTGCTCCTCGACCAGGAGACAGTCACCGTATCGGCGAGCATCGGCGTCACCCTCTACCCGGACGACGACGCCGACGGCGACACCCTGCTGCGCCATGCCGATCAGGCGATGTACCGGGCGAAGCAGCTCGGCCGCAACTGCATCCAGGTGTTCGACGCCGGTGTCGAGCACGCCCTGCAGGCGCGACGGGAGCAGGTCCGGCGCCTGGCGCAGGCGCTGGAACAGGGGGAGTTCGTGCTCCACTACCAGCCTCAGGTCGACATGGTCAGCGGCGAGGTCGCCCGTGCCGAGGCCCTCATCCGCTGGCAGCACCCCGAACAGGGTCTGCTCCCGCCGGCCAGCTTCCTGCCTGCGCTCGAGGGCAGCGAACTCGAGATCGCACTGGGCGAATGGGTCGTCGAGACCGCGCTCGCACAGGTGGCGAGCTGGCGTGAGGCGGGGCTGCGGCTGGCGGTAAGCGTCAACATCGGCGCCCACCATCTGCTCAAGGCCGGCTTCATCGACGACCTGCGCCGGATCCTCGAGCGCCACCCCGCCACCGCGCCGGCGCAGCTCGAGCTCGAGATCGTCGAGTCGACCGCGATCAGCGACATGGATAGCGCCCTCGAAGTCCTCACCGCCTGCCGCGAACTCGGCATCCGCCTGGCGCTGGACGACTTCGGCACTGGTTACGCCTCGCTTGCCTACTTCCGCAAGCTGCCGGTCGACCTGCTCAAGATCGATCGCAGCTTCGTGCGCGACATGCTCGACGACCCCGAAGACCGTGCGATCGTGGAAACCGTCGTCCATCTGGCGCGTGCCTTCGGCCGCCAGGTGGTCGCCGAAGGCGTCGAGACGCCGGAGCACGCCGCCGCGCTGACCGAACTCGGCTGCCGCCTCGGCCAGGGCTACGGCATCGCGCGGCCGATGCCGGCCGAGCACATTCCGGGCTGGATCGGCTGGTATGCCGCCCCGAAGCGGCACGCCGCCGCGGCGCTGGTCGAGATGGATTGCTGAGCGTCGTCCGCCAGCACGTACCCGAGCCCCGCAGGAGCGCCGGCTGCCGGGGCATCGGACACCGGCCTCAGCCGCGGGCCGGCCCCGCGGCCCCGGCCCGCGCCGCCTGCTCGCTTGCCGCGAAGGCGAGCGCGTCGGGCAGGAAGGCGAAGAAATCGGCTTCGAAGCCGGCGTAGTCGCGCAACAGTTCCGCCCCCGCCCCGGCCAGTGGATTCGGTCGGCGCAGACGGAACGCCGCCATGCGGTCGAGCGCCCGGGCAACATGGGCCGTGTCGCGGTAGGCGGCGAGCCAGTCGTCTTCGGCCATGCGGCGGAACACGGGGAGGAAGTCGACCGGCAACGGCCCGGGATGGGCAGCGATAAAGGCGTAAGTCTCGGCGGTGAAGGCTTCCAGCGGCTCGCTGCTGAACTGCGCCCAGTGCCGCGCCAGGAAGTGGTCGTAGAAGAGGTCGACCATGATGCCGCCCACCCGCCGCCGCACCGTGCTGACGCGCGCGCGGCTGCGGCGGAAGGCCGGATGGGCGTCGGCGAAGCTGTCGATGCGCCGGTGCAGCATCACGCCGTCGGCAAGCGCCACCGACAGCCCGGGTGGCAGCGGCTGCAGGCGGCCCTTGACGAAATCGCCGATGACGCCGCCGACGCGGTCATCCACGACCGGGCCGGCGAGCAAGGCGTGGGCGAGGAAGTTCATGTCGCCGGGGCGGCCCAGGCTCAGCCGCGCTCCGGCCCGAGCAGCGTGCGCGGCTCGATCTGCACCGTGTCGCGGCCGTTGGTGACCCACACCTGGCCATCCTGGATGCTGACCTGCAGCCGCATCGTGCGCTCGGCCAGGCGCGCCAGTTCGGTCGTGGCCTCGCGCGCGAGGTCGAGCACGTGCAGGCTCGCCTGCCGCACCAGCTTGTCGCGCACCCCGCTCCACCACACGTCAGCGGCACGGCCGTAGGCGACAACGACGACCTCGGCCGCGCGGCCGCAGGCCTTGCGCACCCACTTCTCGTCGGGCTGGCCGACGTCGATCCAGCGCTCGATGGCGCCGGTCAGGTCCTTCTGCCACAGGTCCGGCTCGTCATCGACGCACAGGCCCTTGCCGAAACCCAGCGCCGGGTCGGCAAAGAGCGCGAAGGCGAGCAGGCGCACCATCATGCGCTCGTCGGTTTCGGACGGGTGGCGCGCCAGCGTCAGGCTGTAGTCGGCGTAGTGTCCGCGATCCATGTCGGCGACCTGGATCTCGGCCTTGAAGATCGTGGCCTTGAGCGCCATCAGTGGATCTGCTCCGGCGGACGGCTGGCCTGCTGCCAGGCGATCACGGCGCGCGCCGCATGCGCCATGACCAGGTCGCGCTGCGCTTGCGGCAGCTCACGCGCCAGCGCGCCGAACAACGCCTGCGTCGCCTCCTGGCCGATCCCCTCGCTGGCGAGCCCGTCGGCCAGACAGCGGATCTGGATGAAGGCAAGCGCATCGGCCACCAGGCGCCAGCCGGCCAGCGGCATGTCGCGCGCCAGCGCCAGCAACTGGCTGCCGAGCTGGGCCGCGAGCCGCAGCGCCTCGTCGCGATCCTCGGTGACGATGGACGAATGCCAGAGCGCCAGATGAACGCCGCGGCGCAGTTCGACCTTGAAGTCAATCGCGTTCTCCTCCGCGGCGCCGATGGCGTCGAACTGCTGCAGGAAGCGCGCCTCGGCCTCGGCATCGAGGCCGGTGCGGAGGGCGCCGATGAGTTCGGTCAGGCCGGGGATCGCCGCCAGGTCGAAGGCGCGGCTCCAGGTCAGCCCCCACTGGTCCATGCCCGACAGCAGCAGCGCGAGCCGCAGCGCGCACGCATCCTCGCTGCCGCCGCGCTGCGCCCAGTCGCGCAGGTCGGCGTGCAGGGCCGCCACGCCCTGATGCCGCACCGCATCGGACTCACCGACGCTGAGGCGGAACACCCGCGCAAAGGCCTCCTGCGCCATGCGCGCAGCCTGGCGCTGGGTCTCGGCGTCGACCCGGGCGGCAAGCGGATCGGAAGGCAGAACGGAGGGCGAAGCAGTCATGGGGCACACCGGTATGGGGGGCGCTCATTGTGCCGAGCCGCGTCGGCCGAAGCAATGCACGGCTGCGCCCGCAAGCGCCGTCGGGCCGCACCGTCGACGGCGGCGACCAGCAGCGGCCTCAGGCGGGGTCGCGCGCCCACAGCGACGGCGCCGGCTGCGCGCGCTCGCGCTGCCCGCCGCTGCGCAAACCGGTCAGCATGCGGCGCAGCGCATCGGCATCTTCGTCGGTGAAGCCGCGCTTGAAGTCGGTCAGCACCAGCCGCGAGCGCGTCATCCAGTTGCCCGGCGCGTCGTCGATTGCGCACCACGCGGCGCCTTCACCCGCCGGCTCATGCTCGGCGAGCCACCGCATCGCCTCCCGCTCGCGCAGGCCGTGCAGGTCTTCGCGCGGCTTCGGCAGCAGCTGCGGCGTGACGCCGGCGATTCTGGGCCGCGTATCTTCCGCGAAGCGCGACATCAAGTTCTGCAGCGAGAACAGCATGCGCCAGTCCGAGGCGATGACGATGCGCGCCTCGTCGAACTCGCGCACCACCGCCTCGATGCGCGGCAGACAGCGGAAATCCTCGACTTCGCCCCAGGGGTGGGTGACGCCGTCGAAATCCAGGAAGAGGTAGGTCTTGGGTGGCATCTTGCTCTCTGTAGGTGAGGAGGCCGTCGTGTCGCGGCCCATGCATGTTGCAATGCGCAATATACTCGAAGCCGTTCATTTCGCATGTCGCCGATGTCACGGAGCATCGGCGGCTCCGGGCGTCGCGATGGCGAGACTCGAGACGCCTGCAACCCAGCCCCACCGCCGAATCCAAGGAGCACACATGGCCCCGATCATCAATCTGAACGGCAAAGTCGGCCTGATCACCGGCATCGCCAACGAGAAATCCATCTCCACCGGCGTTGCCGAAGCCTGCGCACGCGCCGGTGCCCGCCTCATCGTCACTTACCAGACGGAGAAGACCCGCGCCTTCATCGAGCCGGTGGTGCAGCGGCTCGGCATCGAGGATGTCTTCCTCCTCGACGTCACCCGGCCGGAGACGATGGACGCGGTGTTCGCCGAGATCGAAGCGCGCTACGGCCGGCTCGACTTCGCCGTCCACAGCATGGCCTTCGCCAAGCGCGACGACCTGCACGGGCGCGTCGTCGACTCCTCGGCCGACGGCTTCGCGCTGGCCATGGACGTCTCCACGCATTCCTTCGTGCGTCTGGCGAAGAAGGCCGAACCGCTGCTGGAAAAGGCCGGCGGCGGCGCCCTCGTGACGATGACCTATCTCGGCTCGGAAAAAGTGATCCCGAACTACGGCGTGATGGGCCTGTGCAAGGCGGCGCTGGAGGCGGCCACGCGCTACATGGCGGCGGAGCTCGGCGCAAAGGGCATCCGCGTCAACGCCGTCTCGCCCGGCCCGTTGATGACCCGCGCCGCCTCAGGCATCGCCGGTTTCGACGGCCTGATGGCCGCCGCGGTCGAGCGTTCGCCGATGCACGCGCTCGTGACGCCGGAAGACATCGGCGCGCTCGCCGCCTTCCTCGTCTCCGATGCCGGGCGCCTGGTCAGCGGCGGCGTGCATTTCGTCGATGCAGGTTATAACATCATGGCATGAACATGGAGGCGAGCATGATCGACGTTGCTGCTGCACGCGCGCGCCTGGGCCGCGCCGCCGTACTGCTGCCGGACCCGGTGCCGGCGCATCCCCTGCTTGCGGGCCGGCCCGAGATCGGCCGCGGCGAATACTCGATCGTGCTCGACAAGGGCGATGGCGAGCGCGTCTACAAGGTGCTCACCTCGCCCGCCGACTACTTCCTCTACACCGCCGACGACCGCCCCCGCGGCGAGCACTTCCCCATCATCCACGCCGACCACGGCATCATCGGCCGCGCGCAGTCGGGTTATCCGCTACATCTGATCGAGATGGAGAAGCTCTACCCGCTCGACGACGAGTCCCCCGCCGCCGAGCTCGCGCTGCGCATGATCGACCTCTACTGGTCGGCCTGCGAGCAATGGAGTCGGCTGGGCATGGACATGGGGCGCATCGCGCTGTATCAGATGACGACGAACCCGCTTGCACCGAGCGACAGCCTGCAGCAGGCGCTGAAGGCCTTGTCGGACTTTGTCGAGGACTACCAGGTGCTGCCCGACATCCTCAATGCCGACAACCTGATGATGCGCAAGGACGGCACGCTCGTGTTCTCGGACCCGGTGTTCATCGCCTGAACGGCGCCCGCTGCCGCGCCTGCTGCCGTCTACCCGCGTATCATCGGCCTTGCGGCAGCCCACCCGCTGCACCGAAGGGGCCACCATGAACACCCACGACCACGACCACCCCGCTGCGCCCCGCCCGGCCTCGGTCGGCATTCCCCGCAGCGGCGACTTCGACGCTGCCGCGTTCGAGCGCGCGGTCGGCGATCTGCTGCGCGCCTGCGGCATCGCCCCCGACACCTCACACACCGGCCGCACCGCACAACGGGTGCGCGAGCTGTGGCAGCGCCGCCTGCTCGGCGGCTACGAGCTCGACCCCGCCCAGGTGCTCGGCGACGGCTTCGAGGACAGCCGCCGCGACATGGTCGTCGTGCGCGGCATCGCGGTACACGGCGTATGCCCGCACCACCTCGTTCCCTTCCGCGGCGTGGCCCATGTCGCCTACCTGCCCGGCGGCCGGCTGCACGGCTTCGGCCGCATCGCGCGGCTGGTGGACGCGATCGGCCACCGCTTCACCTACCAGGAATGGATGACGCGCGACATCGCGGATGCGCTCATCACGCACGGCAAGGCCGCGGGCGCCGCCTGCGTGATCGAGGCCGAACAGCTCTGCCTGCTGCTCGGCGAAGACCGCCGTGGCGACGAGCGCGTCATCACCCAGGCCTTCGCGGGCGAGTTCGAACAGTCCGCCCAGGCG
>JANJTU010000134.1 GCA_024710965.1 Thauera sp.
AATCACCAATCCCGGAAAAAGCAACGATGGCGTCGTAGCGGGCATCGATCTCTCCACGCGACAGGCCGAGGACCGATGCATTCAGGTACACGTTCTCGCGCCCGGAAAAGTCCGGATTGAAACCGGCCCCCAATTCGAGCAGCGCGGCGACGCGCCCATTGACCGCAACGCTGCCCGTGCTGGGGTTGAGCGTGCCGCAGATCATCTGCAGCAGCGTGGACTTACCGGCGCCGTTGCGCCCGACGAGGCCAAGGACCTCGCCGCGCTTGAGCTCGAAGCTCACGTCTTCGAGGGCGTGAAACTCGCGTCCGTAGCGGCGTCGGCCGCGGCTCAGCATCTGCTTCAGGCGGTCGACGGGGCGGTCGTAGAGGCGATATACCTTGCCCAGCCTGTCGGCGCGGATGGCGAACTCGCTAGATGACATCGGCGAACCCCTTGCGCGTGACCCGGAAGAAGGCGCCGGCGAGTAGTGCGAACACACATGCGACCACCAGGTAGAGCCCGAGCAAATCCCATTGCGGCCACAGCCCCTGCAGCAGCACCCGGCGCGCATTCTCGATGATCGGCGTCAGCGGATTGAGCTGCATCAGGCGGCGCATCGACTCCGACAGCGAGGCGAGCGAATAGAACACCGGCGACAGGAAGAGAGCGAGGTTGACGACAAAGTTCATCACTTGGCTGACGTCGCGCACGAACACGCCCAAAGCGGAAAGCAGCCAGCACAGACCGAGCAGGAAGGGGATGAAGGGGATGAGCACGACGGGCAGCGCCAGCGCGGTGACAGCAAGCCCGCCGTCGCGCACGGCCGCCACCACCAGCAGCAGCACCGCGACGCTGAGTAGCAGATGGAACAGCCCGGACAGCACGGTGATCCAGGGCAGGACCTCGAGCGGGAACACGACCTTCTTGACAAGGTTCGGCTGCTCGAGCACGAGCCGCGGTGCGCGGCCAGCCACTTCCGCGAACAAGTTGAACATCATCAGGCCGACGAAGATCTGCATGGCGAATTCGATACCGCCGCCCTGCTCTGCGCCAGGCCAGCGCGCCCTGAATACGCCGACGAAAACAAAGGTATAGACGCCGAGCATCAGCAGCGGGGTAAAGAATGACCAGCCCACGCCGAGGATGGAGCCGCGATAGCGGCCGAGCACCTCGCGCCGGGCGAACTGCGAGATCAATAGGCGATGTGAAAGGGGTAGAAAGAAAGAAAGCGGCGGCATCTTGCGGAGTCGTGTTTAGCGTTACCGTCAATCGCAGCTGATCTGACGGCCCAATGCAGACGGGACATCGGCCACTGCTGCTGCCTGCCCCGTGACCGTCTTCAGACCGGCCACACCGAGCGTCTGCAATCTGCCAGTCGCCAAGACCTGCGCCATGAGCACCTGGACCAAGGAACTGAAGGTGCCGACCGTGACACAGGCAAGCGCCGCGGACCATCCGGACTCGGTGCTGACCACGCGCCAGCACCGCGGAACGATCTCATACAGACGCCCCCTCCAGGCAAGCCGAGAATTTTAACAGATCAAGTCAGCACCGACTGAACGGATTTTTGGGAACAGCGGCGCACATACCAGGCGGGTTGCCATCCTCACGCAGCCGATGACGACGCGGCCAGCACGAACTAGAAAATTCATATAGGACTTGCTGTACAATCGCGCCCCACATGACCACCCTGCTCCGGCTCCGGCTCGACACTTCTCCCGAACAGAAAACGCGCCTGCTCACGCTCCAGGCTGCGTTCGCCCAGCTTTGCAACGCGCTGGCGCCGGTGGTGCGCGACACGCGCTGCTGGAACCGGGTCGCGCTCCATCACATGACCTACAAGAGCCTGCGCGAACAGTTTCCGGACATCGGCTCGCAGATGGTGTGCAACGCGATCTACTCCGTGTGCCGCGCGAGCCGCCTCGTGTATCAGCACCCGAAGAGCCCGTTCAACCTCGCCCGGCCAGGCGAACGGCCGCTGCCGCTGCTGCGTTTCGCGGACAGCTGCCCGGTCTATTTCGACCGCCACACCCTGAGCCTCAAGGCCGGGCAGCTCTCCATGTACACGCTGGACGGCCGCATGCGCTTCCAGCTTGCGCTGCGCCCCGAGGACGAGACGGCGTTCCACGAGCAGAAGCTGCGCGAGATCGTCCTGTCGCGGCGCGCCGACGGCGAGTTCGAGCTCACGTTCTGGCTTGCCGATGCGCAGCAGGACCCGACCGCCGGCGTGCCCCCTGCCAACGACGAAATCCCCGAATACCTGATGATTGAAGACGCCGCATGAATCCAGACAAGAAACAGTCCGAGCTGGGCGAAGCGCTGCTCGCCTTCAGGCCGCATTACCGGCGCGCGTTCGGCTTCGCGCTGGCGGGCGCCTTGCTGGTGCTGGCGCCGACGGCCTACATGTTCGAAGTCTATGAACGCGTCGTGAACAGTCGCAGCCACATGACGCTGGCCATGCTAACGCTGCTGGTGGTGATGGCCTACGTGGTCATGGAGGTGCTGGACTGGGCGCGTTCCGAGACCATGCGCGAAGCGGGCCGGCTGCTTGACCAGCGCATGGCGCCGCGGGTGTTCCAGGCGATCTACGAATCCAGCCTGCGGCGCCTGGGCGCGCCCAGCGTGCAGCCGATGAACGACTTCCGCACCGTGCGCGACTTCCTCCACCACCCCGTATGCGGCGCGGTGATGGAAGCGCCGGTGTCGCTGGTCTTCATGGTGATCCTGTTCCTGATCAGCCCGGTGCTGGGCTGGGCGGCGGTGGCCGGGGCGGTGGTGCAGGTGGGGCTGGCGTGGCTCAACGAGCGCAGCACGAACCCGCCGCTGACGGCGGCCAACCGCTCCGCCATTGCCGCCCAGCAGTATGCCGACGGCTCGCTGCGCAACGCCGAAGTCATCGAATCGATGGGCATGCTGCACAACATCCACCGGCGCTGGATGGAAAAGCAGCACGAATTCCTCAGCCTGCAGGCGCAGGCCTCGGATCGGGCCGGCGCCTTCCAGGCCGGGAGCAAGTTCGTGCAGACGACGATGGGCTCGCTGCTGCTGGGCCTGGGTGGCTGGCTGATTCTGGAGAACGCCCTCCCCGGCGGGCCGGGGATGATGATCGTGGGCTCGGTGCTCGGCGGCCGCATGCTGGCACCGCTGGTGCAGATGGTTAGCCAGTGGCGCGCGGTGGTGAACGTGCGCGACGCATGGGGGCGACTCGACCGCTTGCTCACCCAGGTGCCGGAACGCGCGCCGGCCATGGCGCTGCCCGCACCCCGGGGGCTGCTCAGCGTCGAAAACGTGATCGCCGGGGCGCCCGGTTCGAACACGCCAATCCTGCGCGGCGTCGCCTTCGCGCTGCAGCCCGGCGAGGTGTTGGCCGTGGTCGGACCTTCCGCCTCCGGCAAGACGACCCTTGCGCGCCTGCTGGTGGGTTTGTGGCCTGCGCTCAACGGCAAGGTCCGCCTCGACGGCGCCGATGTGTTCGCCTGGGACAAGCTCGAGTTGGGGCCGCACCTGGGCTACCTGCCGCAAGGGGTGGAGCTGCTGGAAGGCACGCTCGCCGAGAACATTGCCCGCTTCGGCGCGGTGGACATGACGAAGGTCGAAGCCGCGGCGCGGGCAGTCGGCCTGCACGAATTCATCAGCTCCCTGGCGCAGGGTTACGACAGCCCGGTGGGACGCGAAGGCACCATGCTGTCCGGCGGCCAGCGCCAGCGCGTGGCGCTGGCACGGGCGCTCTATGACGACCCGGTGTTCGTCGTGCTCGACGAGCCCAATTCAAGCCTGGACGAAGCCGGCGACGCCGCCCTGGCCCAGGCCATTCGCGCGCTCAAGGCGCGTGGCACCACCTTCGTCGTCATGACGCACCGCACCAGCGTGCTGGCCGTCACCGACCAGATGCTGGTGCTGCGCGACGGCAGCCAGCAGGCCTTCGGCCCGCGCGATCAGGTGCTGGCGGCACTGAACCAGGCAGCGGCGCAGGCCGGTGAGACGGCACGGCCACCGCAGCCGCCCCAGCCGACGACGGCGCGCGTTGCCAACGCGCAGGCAGTCGGAACGGCGTAAGCCAGGCAGACGAACGACAACGATCGGGATCAACATGGCAGGTACAGGATTTTTCGGGCGCAGCGAACTCTCCGCGACGCTGTATGCCTTCCGGCGCGAGTTCGTCGTCGTCGGCCTCTTCAGCATGGTGGCCAACGTGCTGATGCTGGCACCGACGCTCTACATGCTGCAGGTCTACGACCGCGTGCTCGTCAGCCGCAGCGAGCTGACGCTGCTGGTGGTGTCGTTGATCACGCTGTTTCTGTTCGCGGTGATGGCGTTCGCGGAATGGTCACGCTCGCGCCTGCTGGTGCGCGCCGGCGTGCGCCTGGACGCGGCGCTGAGCACGCGGGTGTTCAACGCGAGCTTCGAGGCCAACCTGAGCCAGTCGGATGCACCGGCCCGGCGCGCGTTCTCCGACTTGACCGAGATTCGCCAGTTCCTCACCGGCAACGGCATCTTCGCCTTCTTCGATGCGCCCTGGGCGCCGATCTACATCGGCGTGCTGTTCTTCCTGCACCCCTTCCTGGGCTGGGTGTCGATCGGCTTCGCCATCGTCCAGGCGGCACTGGCGTGGCTGGGACACCGACGGACGATCGCGCCGGCCGAGGAGGCCTCCCGCACCAGTGCCGAGGTCAACAGTTACCTGCAGAGCAAGCTGCGCAATGCCGAGGTCGTCGAGTCGATGGGCATGCTCGCCGGGCTGCGCCACCGCTGGGCGAGGCGCCACGCGAACTACATGGACAAACAGGGCGCGGCACAGGCCCTGACCCACCGCATCACGGCAGTGAGCAAGTGGGTGCGCTATTGTCAGCAGTCCCTGGCCCTGGGTGCGGGGGCGCTGCTGGTGATCGAGGGCCAGCTGACCCCGGGCGGCATGATCGCCGCGAACGTGCTGATGAGCCGTGCGCTGGCGCCGATCGACCTCATGGTGAACACCTGGCGCAGCTTCATCGGCGCGCGCAGCGCGTTCGGTCGCCTGGAAAAGCTGCTGCAGGCCCACCCCGAACGCGACCCGGCCCTGAGCCGCGTCCCGCCCACCGGCGCGGTAGCGCTGCGCGAGGTGGTGGCGAGCGCTGCGGGGCGTGCAGAACCCATTCTCAAGGGGGTGAGCCTGCGGGCCAGCCCCGGCGAGGTGACCGTGGTCCTGGGCCCGTCGGGCTCGGGCAAGTCGACCCTGGCGCGGGTGCTGATGGGCATCTGGCCCGACTGCGCAGGCGAAGTGCTGCTGGACGGCCAGCCGCTGAGCGGCTGGAGCCGCCAGGAGCTGGGCCCCCAACTCGGCTATCTGCCTCAGGACATCGAGTTGTTCGACGGCACGATTGCCGAGAACATCGCCCGCTTCGCCGATATCGATGCAGAGAAGGTCATCGCCGCAGCGCGCAGCGCCGGCCTGCACGAAATGATCCTGCGTTTTCCGAAAGGCTACGACACGCCGATGGGCGAAGCCGGCGGCCTACTCTCCGGTGGCCAGCGCCAGCGCATCGGCCTGGCGCGTGCGATCTACGGCGACCCCGCGCTGATCGTCCTCGACGAGCCGAACGCCAACCTCGATGACGTGGGCGAAGCCGCGCTGATGAACGCGGTGCGGGAGCTCAAGGCCAAGGCCCGGACCGTATTCCTGATCACCCACCGCCCCGGCGCCATCGCCATCGCCGATCAACTGGTGGTCTTGCGCGACGGGCGGGTCCATGTGCAGGGGCCACGCGAGCTCGTGCTCGCCCAACTGCAGGCGCAGGCGAAACAGGCGGCGGCAGCCCCGGCGCCGGCAGCGCCCGCCCCGATCGCGCCGCCAGCCCCGTCGGCCGCCTGACGAAGACGGGCAGCGCCGCTCGAAGGCCGGCGGCCGCAGCGCCGGCCACACGTTTCCCAATCGATTCTTGCTGGATAAGACCATGGCTACACCCGATACGAACCCGAGCGCCCCACAGGCTTCCCACAACGGCACGCCCCCCGCCGATACCGGCCGTGCGGCCCGCGTCGGCCTGTGGGCGCTCGGCCTGGGCTTCGGCGGCTTCCTGCTGTGGGCGGCACTGGCTCCGCTCGACGAGGGCGTGCCGAGCCATGGCACGGTAACCGTCGACACCAAGCGCAAGGCCGTGCAGCACCTGAGCGGCGGCATCGTCAAGCGCGTGCTCGTTCGCGAAGGCGAGCTGGTGCAGGAGGGACAACCGCTGATCGAGCTGGACGAAGCCGTGGCACGCGCAAACTACGAAGCCGTCCGCCAACGTTATCTCGGTCTGCGCGCCATGCAGGGCCGCCTGCTCGCCGAGCAGGCCGGGGCGGAGGCCGTGACATTCCATCCCGACCTGCTGCAGGCTTCCTCCGATCCCCTGATCAAGGCCCAGATGGACACCCAGCGCCAGCTGTTCCAGTCGCGTCGTGCGGCCTTGCGCGCGGCGTTGCAGGGCATCGAGGAGAGCATTCGCGGCCAGCAGGCGCTGCTGCAAGCCTACGAAGGCATGATCGGCCCCCGTCGCAGCCAGCTGGCGCTGCTGCAGGAAGAACTCAAACACACCCGTGAGCTGGTCGCCGAGGGCTATGCGCCGCGCAATCGCCAGCTCGAACTCGAGCGATCGGTGGCCGAGGCAAATGCCTCCATCGCCGAGCTGACGGGCAACACCATCCGCGCCCAGCGCGCGATCGCCGAGTTGCGGCAACAGGTTGTGGCGCGCCAGCAGGAGTATCGGAAGGAGGTCGAGTCGGAGCTGACGGAGGTCACCCGCGAGGTGCAGTCCGACGCCGAGAAGATCGTCGCCGTGCGCGCCGACCTCGAGCGTACCGAGATCAGATCACCCGCTGCTGGCCAGGTGATCGGGCTGGCCTTCCAGACCGTGGGGGGCGTCGTGCAGGCGGGCCAGAAGCTGATGGATGTGGTGCCGGAGGACGAACCGCTGCTGCTCGAGGCGAAGGTGGAGCCGCACCTGATCGACAAGGTCCGGACAGGACTGCCCACCGACATCCGCTTCAGCGCCTTCTCGCACTCGCCGCAACTGGTGGTCCAGGGTGAGGTGGTTTCGATCTCGAACGACCTGCTTTCCGAACAGGTCGGTGACACGGCCATTTCGTACTATCTTGCGCGGGTGAAAGTCACACCCGCGGGCATGAAGGTCCTGGGCAATCGTCGCATGCAGCCGGGCATGCCGGCCGAGGTGATCATCAAGACGGGCGAACGTTCGCTGCTCACCTACCTGCTCAACCCGCTGACCAAGCGCCTGGCCGCGTCGATGACCGAGGAGTGAGCATGATCGACTTTCTCCCCGCCCGCCGGCGCAGTGCACGCTGGATGCGCCGCCTGACCGTCGCGGCCGCATTGAGCGTCGTCAGCGCACCGGCCTGGAGTCTGGACCTGATGCAGGCCTATCAGGCGGCGCTTGAACGGGACGCCACGGTACGGGCCGCCCGAGCGGCGCGGGATGCAGCGGCTGAGCGTCTGCCGCAGGCGCAGGCACAGCTGATGCCCAATGTTGCAATCAACCTCGGTCGCAACAAGAATGACATCGACCGCAAACAGGAGAGCGCCTTTGGGCAGGATGTCGACTTCAGTGAGCAGTATTTCAGCTACAACCAGACCCTGCAGCTGCGCCAGCCATTGTTCCGCATGCCCCTGTTCGCCGGCCTGCGCCAGGCCGGGCACGTGGTAGACGACGCCGAGGCGACGCTGGAGCGCGCGCTGCAAGAGCTTGGCTCCCGCGTCGCCGGCGCCTACATGGACGCCCTGCTCGCCCAGGACGCGCTCGAGCTCGTACTCAAGCAGAAAGCCGTGACCACGACCCAGCTCGATGCGGCACGAAAGTCGCTAACTGCCGGTTTCGGCACCCGCACCGACATCGATGAGGCGCAGGCGCGGCTCGACATGAACACGGCCGACGAACTCAGCGCGCGCCAGCATGTGGAGTTCACCCGCCGTCAGCTCGAGATCCTCATCGACCAGCCGGTCAATACGCTCGCCCACGTGGACGCCGAACGACTGCCACTCCTGCCGCCAGAGCCCGCAGACGTGGCGGAATGGATCAAGATCGCCGAGGACAACAGCCCCGAAGTGCGTGCGCTGCGGGCCCGCCTGGCAACGGCCCGCGCCGAGATCGACAAGGCACGCGGCGGCCATTACCCGACTGTCGATGCCGTGGCGCAGGTCTCGCGCAGTGGCAGCGAGAACGTGACCTCGCCCAGTTCGAGCTACACCAACCATTTGATCGGCGTCCAGGTGAACATCCCGCTGTTCGCGGGCGGCTATGTGAACTCGACCACCCGCCAGGCCGTCGCCGAGCACGTTCGTGCCGAAGAGACGCTCGAGGCCGCGCGACGAGACCTCGCCGTGCGCGTACACCGCGAACACCGAGGCGTGACCGAGGGCGTGCTCAGGGTGAAGGCACTCGAACAGGCTGTCCGCTCTGCCCGGCAGCTCGTGCAATCGAGCAAGCGCTCGTTCGAGGCCGGCAGCCGCACGATGGTCGATGTCCTCAACGCCGAGCAACAGCTGCAGACGACGCTGCGCGACCTCGCCGAGGCGCGCTACCTGTATCTGGTGTCCCGAATCCGCCTGCGCGCCCTGGTGGGACAGGATCGGGAACGGAGCATTGCCGAGGTCAATGCCTGGCTGAGCGCACGATAGGCGTGCCTCATCAGTCCGACCGACTGCCCCCCACCCTCATGCCGCGCACCCGAAGTCATCCGCCCCAGAATGCCTGCACCATGCGGCCGCGCGTGGCGGTATTGCTCGCGGCCTACAACGGCATCCGCTGGCTCCCCGAGCAGCTCGCTTCGATCCTCGGGCAGGAGGATGTCGACGTGACGGTTTTCGTCAGCATCGACCACTCGACCGACGGTACCGAGAGCTGGCTGAGGGCCCAGGCCGCCGCGGACCATCGCCTGGTTGTGCTGCCTCCGGGCCGGTTCGGGGGGGCCGCACCGAATTTCTACCGCCTGCTTCGCGATGTCGATTTTCGGGGCTTCGATTTCGTCAGCCTGGCCGATCAGGACGATGTCTGGTTTCGGTACAAGCTTGCGCGCGCGATCTCGTGCCTGGATCGGCATCAGGCCAGCGGCTACTCAGGCAACGTGATCGCATTCTGGCCGGACGGACGACAACAGTTGGTTGACAAGGCACAGCCCCAGGTTGCAGCGGATTTTGTTTTCGAAGCGGCGGGACCAGGATGCACTTACGTATTGCGCGCTGCCCTCGTCGACGCGTTCAAGGCCTTGTTGCTGAGTCGGCCCGACGAGTGTCATCAGGTGTTCCTGCACGACTGGCTGATCTACGCCTTTGCACGGGCGCAGGGCTTCCATTGGGTGATCGACAGCGAGCCTCACCTGCGCTACCGCCAGCACGGGCACAACCAGGTCGGCGTCAATACTGGGTTGCGCGCGCTGCTTCGACGCTTCCGGCTGGTCGGAAGCGGCTGGGCATTCGAGCAGGCGGCGCTTGTCGCCCGCCTCGTCGGTGCAGACCGCATTCCTTACATCGCCAACTGGCTGAACCGCGGCCGGAATGGCCTGCTGAAACTGTCGTTCAAGGCGCGCCAGTGCCGTCGCCGACCGCGCGACCAGGTGCTGTTCTTCCTCTCCTGCTGGCTACGCGCATTGAATCCCGGAGCCAGCAGCCGGAAAGGTGCGTGAGGACGCCGGAATCAGCCAGCAAGCCTCACGGCGAGGGTGTAACTGCCGGTTTCGACTAGCCTAGACTGTAGGCCCCAGTTTGAGTCGAAACATTCCCTCAAGGCAGAAATCCGGAAGCAGGCGCTCATGCAGCGCGCTGAGCGAGCTGCTGACCAGATAATCTTCGCGCAGCAGGCCATTCACGAGCAGATCGATGCCGTGGGGATGGTCTGCCAGCAGAACGTGGCGGTTGAGCCTGCCTTCGGCAATGAAGCCAAGATCGAGCGTTGCCTTCTGCGCACGCCGATTGTGCGCGTAGACGTAGCTCACCAGCTTGTGGAGTTGCAGATGCCGAAATGCGACGCACAGAACCAGCAGAGCTGCCTCGACCACGCCCCGCGCGCTGACATTGGCCTCCGGAAAGCCGAGCAGGAACTCCCCCCGCCGGTGCGCCCAGACCAGATCGGCAATGCTGGCAAGACCGATGGGCCGACCCGTGCAGCGATCCTCGATCACCCAGTCGAGCTGGCGCAGCTGCTCGGCAGGCTGGCCGCTGCGCTTGAGGTAGTCGGCGGCCGCGGCGTCGGCAGCCCCCAGGAAGGCGTTGTAACGGGTAACGAAATCCTCGCTGGCGAGCGTCGTGCGCAGAAACGCGCTGTGGCGCCGATGCGGGCGGCAAAGGCTCACTCGTCGGCCATGCACCGACTGGTGCCAGAGCGGATGCGTCCACCGCAGGGCATCCTGCAGCACCGGCGGCAGAGCGGAACGGCCACCGAGAAGCGGCTCCGCCTGGTACAGCGCCCAGCCCGCCTCGATGCGCAGCCCCTGCCGAAGCGCGAGCTCGGCGTACAGGACCAGAACCGGCGCCCGGTGCAGGCCGGAGGCCGGCTCCAGCACCCGCAGCTGGCGCAGACCGGCGAGCACGCTCGCTGGCTCGGCCGCGGCGAACGTCTGCAGCCGCGGCCAGTCCTGCGCCAGGAGCAGCGCGCGCAAGGCGGCCGCAGCTGCTACCCCCGGACGCCGGTTCAGAGCGCTTCGGGCGTGGCGTCGACGAAGCCCACGGTCTTGACCGCCACCGCATTGGCAAGGTCGTAGCTGTAGGGATTGCCGTCGAGCCCGGCGACGAGATGCGTGCCATTCGCGGTGCCGTCGCTAGACCACAGCGACGCCTCGCCATCCTGCTGCTGAATCAGGTAGAGCGCGTCTTCGGCGACGACCTTGAAGCTGACGACCTCGCTTGCGAGTAGGACGGTCCCCGTCTCGGTCCCGTCAGAGGCAAACAGTTCGCCGCTGTCAGAGCGGAAGAAGACCTGGTCGGCATCGTGCTGCAGCCCTTCGCCAACCACGCCCTCAGGGCCAAGCCCACTAACCTCCACCGTCTGCGCCGCCAGGTTGACCGCATGCACGCCCTGCGCGTCGGCAAACACCAGCACCTCGTCGAGGATCACCGTGGAGAGCGGGACCGACGCCCCCACCTTTACCGTGCCCTCCCCGGTACCATCGGACAGGAAGAAACCCTGCGCGACATCCGAGGTGTAGGCAGTGAAGGCCAGCTTGTCGCCAGCGACGAAGATGTCGTTGGAGCCGGCCAGCGCGGAGCCAGTGCCCGGCAGCACGTCCTTGACGAGCTCGAAACTGCCGCTGCCGCTCAGATCGACCGCCCAGAGTTCCTCACCGTGCTCGCTGTCGCCCGCCCGGAAGAAAGCGGCCGTCGCGGTCTGGCCGAGGAAGGCGGCGTCGCCCGCGATGTCGCCCAGACGGGTGAAGCTCTCGCCGTCGCTGGAGAAGATGCCGTGACTCGTCTGCCCCTCTTCGTTCGTCTGCTCGGCAGTGAAATAGAGCAGCCCGCCCGCTTCGCCGAGAATGCCCGGCGAGGACCAATAGCCTTCCGGATCGACATCCAGCCAGCTCGTACCCGCGCTCGTGCCGTCGGTGAAGACGAGCACCTCACCCGGATCGGTGTCCGGCTCACTCCCCGGCGGACTCCAGGCGGAAGCAGTCAGCGCCACCTTGTCGCCAAAGACGGTGAACTGCCCCGGCCACGACGAGTCATTCGCGCCAGAGCCTAGATCTGCCAGCATGAAGGTGCCCGCGACCGTACCGTCACTGACCCAGGGCTCATCGCCATGGACGCCGTCGTTGGCGCGGAATACGAGGCGGCCGTCGGGAAGGACGGCGCGATAACCGTCCCCAAAGTAGCCTCCAGTGCCCGACCCGGAGCCGGGCTGGATGTCCTTCACCAGCTCGCGCGTCGCTCCATCGGTGTCAATGACCGTGCGGTACAGCTCACCGCCGTAGGGTGCGGAATATTGGACATCCCAGATCGTCTGGTGCGCACCATCGACTAGGGCACCGGAGGATGGCGCGGTCACACTCGTTGCAGCAGTGCCCGCCTCGGTGCCGTCGGTGACCAGGCCGGCCTCGCCGAGCAGGGCGAAGACGTCGCCGAAGACATAGGGCGTACCGGACAGACCGTCTCCGAGCAGAACTGTGCCGGCCGCAGTACCGTCGCTGCCGTAGACCTCGACGTCTGTGTACCTGTAGCTGTAGCCATCGTGGATCCAGCCCCCTGGGGCGAAGAGGATTGCCTGGCTCTGATCCGCAGAAACAAACAGCTCGCTCGAATGGGCCGACACTTCGGTAACGAGAAAACGCGATCCCTGCGCGCTGCCGTCGCTGGCGTACAGACCGGGCGGCATCCACTGGCCGCCTTTCGATCCACCGTCGCCCGAGTATGTCATCAACAGCGTCCATGCCGCCTGCTCGGTGCTGCCGACCACGCCGCCACCATCCCCTTCGCCGCCGTCGCCAGCTCCCGGCTCCCCGTCGTCGTCCCAGGCGCTGATCACGCTCGGCGCCGTCGTCAGTTCCTGGTCGCCCAACATCACGCGGGGCGCATCGCCACTAGTGTCGATCTGCAGAAAAGCTGAGCCGTCTTCGAAGTAGATCGTCTGGAAGTCGAGCATCGCCGGAATCTCGACGCGGTCACCGCCGACGTGGGTAAAGATGGCCGTCGAGCCGTCGCGACTGACCTGCCAGTCTTCCGAATCGCCGTGCAGCATGATGTCGTTGTGACCGCTGGCCCCCAGCAGCGACAGCGAGCCGCCGGGCTGCACGCTGATCCCCTGCTCGCCACCCGCGTCGTAGAGCGTGGTAAAGAAACCGTTGTCGACCGTGTAATGCGGCGTCGTTGCGGTCAGGATGCCATAGAAATTGCTTTGCATTGTTACTCCTCGTGCCCCGATGTCATGCAATGGAAATGTCGCCGATGCTCAGCGCGTTGAAACTCGCAAGGTCGTGAATGATCTGCCCTTGGGCCGCGACGCCCACGAGGGTGACGCTCGAGACCGTGCCGCCGTTGTTCACGCTGACGATGACGTCGCCGTTCTGGCTGGAAACGGCGGGCACAGCCCCGCCAGCGAACGTGAGCGCGTCATCGGAACCGAAGTTGTAAGTCCTCACCGCATTGGCGCGGGCGGCACTATCGGTGAAGCTGAAACTGCTCGCCGCGGCGTTGAAGATCTGCGGCGCGGCAGGCGTGCCGCCAAGCGCGTCGAGATTGGTCGTCTTCGGCGCAACCGAGCCGCCGGTGAACACGATGTCACCGACCGTCAGCGCATTGAACGAGGCGGCGTCGTAGATGATCGCCTCGCTATCGGCAACCCCCTGCAGGACGATCTGATTGATCGCGCCGTTGAGGTTGGTCACCAGCGTGACGTTGCCTTGGGCGCTCGAGACCGCCAGCAATGCACTGGCACCCGAGTTGAACTGCAGCGTGTCATCGGCACCGAAGCCGGTGAGAGTGACGAAGGCATCGTAAGCGGGATCGACCTTCAGCGTGACCGCGGCCTTGTCGGCCGCGAGGCGCGCCGCCGCCGACTGCGTGCCTTCGAGTTGGCCGGCCCAGACGGTCTTCGAGCTGGTTCCGGTGCCACCGCCACCGTCGGTCGAGGGGGGCGGTGTGACCGGGTCAGCGGGCGGCTCGGGCACCGTGGGCGCCTCGACGCCCGGGGCAATGTAGCCGGGCTTCGCGCTGTCAACCTGTTGGCTCAGGCTCACGCCGGTAAAGCTTCCGACCGCGCTCGTCAAGGAGCCGGCCTTGGCGCCGGCTGCAAGCGCATCGGCGGCCGCCCCCTGGGCGACCACCGCCACCTGTGCAAGCTCGCTAATGGTTGCAGCCTGCGCCGCCGCTTTGTTGCTCGCTGCAGTCACCTGCGCCAGTTGTTGCGTCTGCCCGGCAAGCCCGGCGCCGCCTCCGGCCGCCGCCGCGGCAACGACCTCGGCCAGCGCGGGTGCGCTGGACAGATCGAACGTGCCTGCCCCATTGGCCAATCGGGAAGCCATCGCACCCGCCAGGGCCCCCGCAACCGCGCCGGCCGTACCCTCGAGGCTCGCTCTCGCGCTGACGGCATGAAGCGCTGCGGCGGTCTGGGTGATCACGTTGGCGACCTGGAGGGCGGCCGACTGCACCGTCAGGGCGGCACTCTTCGCTTCGGAACCGGCGGTCGCGTCCGCCAGCACCGCCAGCGGGTCATAGGACAGCACATCCAGTTCCTCCGGCAACCCCAAGGCCTGCTGCACGGCGTCGGTGGCCTGCTGCACCGTCCCCGCGTGCCCGCCGCTCAGCATGGCTTCGACCAGGGTCGTGAGCGGATTGACCACCGTCGCGCCGGCCGGCGCGGTCAGCACGCCCGTGAACGACTTCCCCGTCATGATGTCGATACCGCCGAAGGCGATGACCTTGCCCGCTGCGACCAAGTTCGGAAGCACGAAGTTGCCGCTCTCGTCAGTGGTGCCCGACCATTCACCTTCATCGCGCAGACCATTGCCATTGGCGTCGACGAAGACGGTGGCGCCCGAGACGTAGCCATCGACCACTGAGCCCCTGATTCCATCGGCGCGCAGGTTCGCGGCGAGGGCTTCGAGGCCATCGAGGCCCTTGTTGAAACTGGTGGAAGAAGCGCCGATGTTCTGCAATAGGCCACTTACCGCGCCATCGACCGCAGCGCCCTGAAACCACCCGGCCTTGCCGGCCTTGTCCAGCATCGCGACAAAGGCGTCGGCCGCCTTCCCGCGGTTCTCGAGCGTCATTCCCTCGCCGCCCTGCAGCTCAAGGCAATAATCGAACAGCTTCGCCCATGAATCGACGCCCTGGGCGATCAGATCGTCGACGATTCGTTGCGTCTGCTCCGCGCTCAGACTCAGACCGAAACCATTCTTCGCGACCATGGCAACGACCGCATTGACGCCGACCTCCGCCGCTATCGCTCCCATGTGGCCCTTGATGGCATTTGCAATCCCGCCACCACTTCCTCCCTCCGCCCGAATCTTCTCCAACCAGGCGAGATCGCTGGCACTGGCCGCCGTACCTGTGGCCAGAATATGCACTTCCTGCAGTTTGTCCTCGGCTATCACGACAACGGCACCTCTAAAGGCAATACCTGATACAAATCAAATGACCGATGCCAAAGAGATTGAATAATTCTTTTCGCATCACCGCGCCGAATTACACCGAATGGCAGCCAGAATGTCAAACGCATGATAATGACCGAAATTGGACGAGCTCGCGGTTTCGCGTGATGGGAGTTGATGCCTTGCATCTGCAAAGACGAGACTGCTCGCGCCGGTCCGGGCGCCAAGCACCGAGGCGCGACTCGACACGGACGTGACCATCCCTCGCAACCGGGACACGGCGCGACGTATCGCCCGCAGAATGGTGCAGGCCTTTCTTCTAGTAGCGAGAGGAAGAAATCACGAACTGCCGGCCGGCCGGCATGGCAGGGAGGTGAATGCAACCCGGAATGGCTTGCGCGCCAGAGTGCATGGATCAGGCCCGCTGGCGGGATCGCGGCAGTTGCAGTTCCATTGACTCACGAGAACTGTGCCGCACGGTTCGCTTCAGACGCCGTAGTACCCCCGATACCACGCCACAAACCGCCCCACCCCCGCGCGCACGCTCGTCGCCGGCGCGAACCCGGTCCAGGCATTCAGCGCCGCCGTGTCCGCATAGGTCGCCGGCACGTCGCCGTCCTGCAGCGGCAGCAGGTTCTTCTGCGCCGTCGTGCCGAGCGCATCCTCGATCGCGCCGATGAAGGCCATCAGCTCCACCGGATCGTGGTTGCTGATGTTGAACACCCGGTAGGGCACGTTGCTCGTGCCAGGGTCGGGACAGTCGGCGTCGAAGGCCGGGTCGGGCGTGGCGACGCGGTCCAGCGTGCGGATCACGCCCTCGACGATGTCGTCGATGTAGGTGAAGTCGCGCTTCATGCGGCCGTGGTTAAAGACGTCGATCGGGCGACCTTCGAGGATGGCCTTGGTGAACAGGAACAGCGCCATGTCGGGCCGCCCCCACGGGCCATACACGGTGAAGAAGCGCAGGCCGGTGGTGGGCAGGCCGTAGAGGTGGCTGTAGGTGTGGGCCATCAGCTCGTTCGCCTTCTTCGTCGCGGCGTAGATGCTGACCGGGTGATCGACGCTGTCGCGCTCGGCAAACGGCATCTTCGTGTTGCCACCATAGACGCTGGAGCTCGACGCATACACCAGGTGCTGCACGCGCGCATGGCGGCAGCCCTCGAGGATGTTCATGAAGCCGACCAGGTTGCTGTCGACGTAGGCATGCGGGTTCTGCAGCGAGTAGCGCACGCCGGCCTGGGCGGCGAGGTGGATGACGCGATCGAAGCCCTCCTCGGCGAACAGGCGCTCGATGCCGCCGCGGTCGGCGACGTCCATCCTGACGAAGCGAAAGCCGGTGTGCGGCGTCAGGCGCGCGAGGCGGGCCTCCTTCAGCGTCGGGTCGTAATAGTCGTTGAGGTTGTCGAGCCCGACCACCTCGTCGCCGCGGGCGAGCAGGCGCTCGGTGGTGTGCATGCCGATGAAGCCGGCGGCGCCGGTGACGAGGATTTTCATGAGATCGCTGGCCCGGGTGCAGGATGTGGCGCCGATTATCGCACGCATGCATGCCGGCGGCGTGTTACAGCCAGTGAGCGCGCGTGGCGCTTATACTTGCCGCCGTCCAGCCCTGCACCGTGCCGATGCTCACCCGCCTGCCCTACACCCTGCTCTGGATCCTCGCCCTGCCCCTGGTGCTGCTGCGCCTGTTGTGGCGCGCACGACGCCAGCCGGCCTACCTGAAGCACCTCGGCGAACGCTTCGGCCGCTACCGGGTGCGCGCGCCGGGGCGGGTGATCTGGGTGCACGCGGTGTCGGTGGGCGAGACGCGCGCCGCCGAGCCGCTGGTGCGCGCCATCCTCGCGCGCTGGCCCGAGCACACGGTGCTGCTCACGCACATGACCCCGACCGGGCGCGCGACCTCGAAGACCCTGTTCGAGGGCGAATCGCGCGTGCTGCGGGTGTATCTGCCGTACGACCTCGGCTGCTTCGCACACCGCTTCCTGCGCCACTTCCGCCCCACCTTCGGCGTGATCATGGAAACCGAGCTGTGGCCGAACCTGCTCGCCGCCTGCCGGCGCAGGAAGGTGCCGGTGATGCTGGCCAATGCGCGCCTGTCCGAGCGTTCGGCCCGGCGCTACGCGCGCCTGCCGGCGCTCACGGCATTGACGATGAAGGCGCTCGATGTGATCGGCGCGCAGACCGCGGCCGACGCCGCCCGCCTGTCCGCGCTCGGCGCGCGCCGGGTGACGGTCACCGGCAACATCAAGTTCGATGTCACGACCAGCCCGGCCACGCAGGCGCTGGCCGAGCAGTTCCGCGCCCGCCTCGGCGCGCGCCCGGTGCTGCTCGCCGCGAGCACGCGCGAGGGCGAGGAGGCGCCGTTGCTCGAGGCCTTCGCCCGCCTCGCGGCCGACGGAGTGCTGCTGATGCTGGTGCCGCGCCACCCGCAGCGCTTCGACGACGTCGCCGCGCTGGCGGCCTCGCGCGGGCTGGCGCTGCAACGGCGTTCGGACGAGGCGCCGGTCGCGAGCTCGACCCGCATCTGGCTGGGCGATTCGATGGGCGAGATGTTCGCCTACTACGCCGCCGCCGACGTCGCCCTGATCGGCGGCAGCTGGCTGCCCTTCGGCGGCCAGAACCCGATCGAGGCCTGCGCCGTGGGCACGCCGATCGTCCTCGGCCCGCACACCTTCAATTTCGAGGCGGTGGCCGAGGAAGCGGTAGCGGTCGGCGCGGCGCGGCGCGCGGCCGACGTCGAGGCGGGGGTGGGCTGCGCCCTGGCTCTGTTGCAACAGACGGCGGCGCGCGAGGCGATGGCCGCCGCCGGTCGCGCCTTCGCCGATGCCCACCGCGGCGCCACCGCGCGCACGGTGGCGGTCCTGGAAGCGCTCGCGCGCTGAATGGTGGTCACCGCTCCGTCCCGCAACGCAACCAGGCTGCAAGCGCTGGCGCTGCGCGGCAGATGGGGGATGGCTCCGCCCGGCGCCGCACCGGCCGGTGCGACAGCACGCGCCCCGGGCGCCGCCCTCAGGGCGCCAGCAGCGCGTTGATCTCCTGCACGTCGGCCTCGCCCAGCGTGCCGGCCGCGGCTTTGAGGCGCAGCTGCGCGAGCAGCGTGTCGTAGCGTGCACGCGACAGCTGCTGCAGGGTGTCGGCGAGCTGGGTCTGGGCGTTGAGGACGTCGATGTTGATGCGCACGCCCACTTCGTAGCCGAGCTTGTTCGCCTCCAGCGCCGAGGTCGAGGACACACGTGCCGCCTCCAGCGCCTTCACCTGCGCCATGCCGCTGGTGAGGCCGAGCCAGGACTGGCGCGCGGCGAGCGCCGCGCTGCGGCGGGCGTCCTCGAGGTCGGAGTCGGCCTTCATGCGCAGCGCCGCGGCCTCGCGGCTCACCGACGACACCCGCCCGCCCGCGTACAGCGGCAGGTTGAGCTGGACGCCGATCGTGCTCGCCTCGGAGCGCTCGGTGCTGAGTTGCGGACGATGGTTGACGCCGTGGCTGGCGACGAGGTCCACCGTGGGCAGATGGCCGGCGCGCGCGCGCTCGACCTCGCGCACGGCGATCTCGCGCGTGAGCTGCTGGGCCTGCACGCTGAAGCTGCCGGCTTCTGCCGCGGCAACCCAGTCGCCGATGTTGTCCGGCTGCGGGCGTTGCAGCTGCACGCCCTCGCGCAGCCCGGCGAGGGCGTCGGGCTCACGGCCGATGATCTGCGCCAGCGCCTGGCGCGAGACTTCGAGCTGATTCTGCGCCGCGATCTCCTGCGCCGAGGCGAGGTCGAAGCGCGACTGTGCCTCGTGCACGTCGGTGATCGTCACCGTGCCAACCTCGAAGCTCGTCTTCGCCAGTTCGAGCTGCTCGGCCGCGGCGGTGCGCAGCTGGGTGACGGCGGCGAGCGCGTCCTGCGCGTTGAGGACGTTGAAATAGGCTTCGGCGACGCGCAGCACGAGATCCTGCTGCGCGATGCCGAACTGGGTGCCCGCGAGCGCAGTCTGCAGCTCGCCCTGCTTGAACTGCACCCAGTTCTGCCAGCGGAACAGCGGCTGGGTGAGCTGCACGCCATAGCCGTTGCTGTTGAATTCGCCGCGGCCGGCAACGGTACGCGAGCGGATCTCGGCGTCGTTCCAGGCCGACTCCGCGCTCAGCCCGAGCTGCGGCAGCAGCCCGGCACGGCCCTGCACCACCCGTTCCTGCCCCGCTTCGTACTGCGCGCGCGCGGCGGCGAGCCTGGCGTCGTTGGCGAGCGCGTCACGATACACCTGCATCAGGTCGGCGGCGGCAGCGCCACTGCAGCACAGCCCCGCCAGACAGATCGCCACCGCTCGCTTCATTCCGCCCCCTGAAATCGCGCGCCCGCGCTCAATACTGCGGCATCGACGGATCGACCTGCGCCGCCCAGCCGGCGACGCCGCCGGCGAGATTGACGACCTGCGCATAGCCCTGATGCGCGAGGAACATGCACACCTGCGCACTGCGCCCGCCGTGGTGGCAGATGACGACGATCTCGCGTGCCGGATCGAGCTCGGACAAGCGCGCCGGCACGCTGGCCATCGGCATCGGCACCGAGCCGGCGATGTGGCAGTGCTGGAATTCCCACGGCTCGCGCACGTCGAGCAGCACGGGCGCGGGCTGTTGCGGATCGTTCAGGCGCTGGGCGAGCTCGGCGGGGCTGATCTGGCGCATCGTTTCCCTTAGAAGCTGAAGCTGTCGTGGTGCGGCGCGTTCTTCAGCATCGGCACGACGGTCTCGAAGATGTCTTCGGTGCGGAAGCGGCCTTCGGCCTCGCAGGTGACGAGGCGCGCCTTCATCACCGGCGCCTCGCCGACGAAGGCGAACAGGCGGCCGCCGACCTTGAGCTGCTCGAGCAGCGCCTGCGGCACGAAATGCAGGCCGCCGGAGACGACGATGACGTCGTAGGGCGCGCGCTCGGCCCAGCCCTGGATGCCGTCGCCCTGCTCGACGATGACGTTCTGCACGCCGTTGCGGGCGAGGTTCGTGCTCGCCAGCTTCACCAGCTCGGGTTCGATGTCGAGCGTGCGCACCCACTCGGTGCGCGCCGCCAGCAGCGCGGCGAAGAAGCCGGAACCGGCACCGATCTCGAGCACCGAGTCGGTCTTGGCAAGCTGCAGCGCCTGCAGGATCTTGCCCTCGATGACCGGCTTCAGCATCACCTGACCACAGCCGATCGGGATCTCGATGTCGGCAAAAGCCAGCGCACGCGCGCTCGCCGGCACGAACTCCTCGCGCTTGACGGTCATCAGGAGGTCGAGCACATCCTGATCCAGCACCTCCCAGGGGCGGATCTGTTGCTCAACCATGTTGAAGCGCGCTTGTTCGAAATTCATCAGGGACTCCTGGCGAAATATTAGCACACGCTAATTGATAGCGTGATCCGTAAACTCAAACCGTATTATTCTAGCGCAGATGCCGCGGCGCGATCCGCGCCTGCGTGCACCGTCGGCGCAACGCGGTACCAGGCCGCATAGAGCGCGGGCAGGAACAGCATCGTCAGCAGCGTCGCCACCGTGAGCCCGCCCATGATCGCGACCGCCATCGGGCCGAAGAAGGCGCTGCGCGAGAGCGGGATCATCGCCAGGATGGCCGCCGCGGCGGTGAGCATGATCGGGCGGAAGCGGCGCACGGTCGATTCGACGATCGCCTCCCATGGCGCACGCCCGGCCGCGCGATCCTGCTCGATCTGGTCCACCAGGATCACCGCATTGCGCATGATCATGCCCGACAGCGCGATCGTCCCCAGCATGGCGACGAAGCCGAAGGGCTTGTCGAAGGCGAGCAGGAAGACGGTGACGCCGATCATGCCGAGCGGCGCGGTGAGCACCACCATCGCCGTGCGCGAGAAGCTCTGCAGCTGCAGCATCAGCACCGTCAGCACGGCGAGCACGAAGAGCGGCATGCCGGCGCCCACCGAGCTGCTGCCCTTGGCGCTCTCCTCCACCGCGCCACCCACTTCCAGCCGGTAGCCGAGCGGCAGTGCGGCGCGGATCCGCTCCATTTCCGGCGCGAGCGCACCGACGACCACCGCCGGCTGCGCGCCGCCGTACAGCGTCGCGCGCACGGTGACGGTGGGGATGCGGTTGCGGCGCCAGATCACGCCCTGCTCGAAGCCGTGCTCCAGCGTCGCCACCTGCGCCAGCGGCACGCTGCGCCCGCCCGCCACCGGCAGTGCCAGCTCGGACAGCAGGCCCAGGTGCACGCGCTCGGCGGGCGCCCCGCGCAGCATCACCGCGATCGTCTCGCTGCCCTCGCGGAACTGCGTCACCGTCGTACCTTGCAGCGAGGTCGCGAGCAGGCGGGCGATGTCCTCGCTCGAGACCCCGAGCAGGCGCGCCTTGTGCTGGTCGAGCTGCAGGCGCACGACCTTGGACGGCTCCTCCCAGTCCAGATGCACGTTGGAGAGGCGGCGATCGCTGCGCAGCAGCGCCGCCACCTGGTGCGCGTGGCGGCGCATCTCGTCCACCTCCGGCCCGCTGACCCGGTACTGGATCGGGAAGCCGACCGGCGGGCCGTTCTCGAGCCGGCTCACCACGCCACGCAGCGGCCAGGGCTCGTCCTCGAAGAGCCGGATCAGCTTCGCCCGCAGCGCCTCGCGCGCCGCACTGCCCTCGGTCAGGATCACGAACTGGGCGAAGTTGGTCTGCGCCAGCTGCTGGTCGAGCGGCAGGTAGAAGCGCGGGCTGCCCGCCCCGAGCCAGGCGACGTAGTTGTCGATGCCCTCCTGAGCGTCGAGGAAGGCTTCGAGCCGCTGCACCGCCGCCGCGGTCGCCTGGTGCGACACGCCCTCGGCCAGGCGCAGGTCGACGAGCAGCTCGGGCCGCGTCGAGTCGGGGAAGAACTGCTGCGGCACGAAGCGCACGAACACCACGAGCGCGGCGGCAAAGATCGCCAGCGTCAGGCCGATCACCAGCCAGCGCAAGCGCACGCACCACGACACGAGGGCGCGGAAGCGGGTGTAGAAGGCGGTGTGATAGATCGCGTACTCGTCGTGGCGCTCGTGCGCATGTGCGGCGCGCTCGGCCAGGCGGCGGCCGAGGCCGGGCGCGAACCGCCCGAGCAGCCGCACCAGGCGCGAGGGCCGGCCGCGCGCCGCGCCGAAATCCGGCAGCAGGTGGTAGCCCAGGTAGGGCACGAAGATCACCGCCGCCACCCACGACACCAGCAGCGCGATCACCGTGACCTGGAAGATCGAGCGCGTGAACTCGCCCACCGACGAAGCCGCCAGCGCCACCGGCAGGAAGCCCGCCGCGGTCACCAGCGTGCCGGAGAGCATCGGCATCGCCGTCGAGGTCCACGCGAAGCTGGCCGCGCGCACGCGGTCCCAGCCCTGCTCCATCTTGCTCGCCATCATCTCGACGGCGATGATCGCATCGTCGACCAGCAGGCCGAGCGCGATGATCAGCGCGCCGAGCGAGATCTTGTGCAGGCCGATGTCGAGCAGGTACATGAAGAGGAAGGTGATCGCCAGCACCACCGGGATGATCACCAGCACCACCACGCCGGTGCGAAAACCCAGCGACAGCAGGCTCACTGCCATCACGATCAGCACCGCCTCGGCGAGCACGCGGGTGAATTCGCCCACCGCGCGCACCACCGCGCGCGGCTGGTCGGCCACGCGCTCGAGGCGGATGCCGAGCGGCAGCTGGCGCTCGATGCGCTGCACCGCTTCGTCCAGATGACGGCCGAGGGCGACGATGTCGCCACCGTCGCGCATCGACACGCCGATGCCGAACGCCTCCTCGCCACGAAAGCGCAGGCGCTCGCCCGGCGGGTCGGCGTAGCCGCGCCGCACCTCGGCCACGTCGCCGAGGCGGAAGGCCCGTCCGCCGGCGCGGATCACGGTGTCGCGGATCGCCTCGAGGTCCTCGAACTGCCCGCTCGGGCGCAGCCAGACGCGCTCCTCGGCGGTCTCGAAGAAGCCGGCGCCGGTCTCCGCGTTCTGCGCCGCGAGCGCCGCGACGATGTCGGCCAGCGGCAGGCCGAAGGTGGCGAGCTTGGTGTTGGAGAGTTCGATGAAGACGCGCTGCGGCTGCTCGCCGAAGAAGCTCACCTTGGCGACGTCCTTCACCCGCAGCAGCTCGCCGCGGATCGCTTCGGCGTAGCGCTTGAGCTCGGCCTGGCCGACGCCCTCGCCGACGAGGGCAAAGATGTTGCCGTAGGTGTCGCCGAACTCGTCGTTGAAGAAGGGCCCGCGCACGCCGGCGGGGAAGGTGTGGGCGATGTCGCCGATCTTCTTGCGCGCCTGGTACCAGATCGCCGGGATGTCGCGCGAGCGGGTGGCGTCCTTCACCGTGAGGAAGACCAGCGCCTCGCCCGGGCGCGAATAGCTGCGCACGGTGTCGGCCTGGGCGAGCTCCTGCAGCTTCTTCTCGATGCGGTCGGTGACCTGCTGCTCGACCTCGTGCGCCGACGCCCCCGGCCACTCGGCGCGCACGACCATGACCTTGAAGGTGAAGGGCGGATCCTCCGACTGGCCGAGCCGGGTGTAGGCGAAGAGGCCGACCAGCGTCGACACGACGAGGAAGTACAACACCAGCGCGCGGTGCGACAGGCCCCATTCGGACAGGTTGAAGCCCCGCGGCAGGCGCCGCGGGCGCGCTGGGCGGCCGGTCTCGGCCGGGCCGGGCGGAAGGTCGATGTGGCTCATCGCCGCACGTCCAGGCGCACCGGCGCACCCTCCTCCACGGCGCGCACGGCCATGCCCGCCACCAGCTTGTGCACGCCCGCCACCACCACCCGCGCCCGCGCCGGCAGGCCGGCACCGACGACGACGCCGTCCTCGCGCCAGGCGCCCACCGTCACCGCCACCGAGCTCACCGTGTCGTCCTCGCCCACCAGCCACACACGCGCTTCGCCGCCTTCGCGCGTCACCGCCGGCAGCGGCAGCAGCACGCCGGCGCCGGCTGCGCCGGCAAAGACGACACTGGCAGTAGCCCCGAGCGGCAGCGCGTCGTCGGCCTCCGCCACCGCCACGCGCACGGCGTAGGTGCGGGTGGCGGCATCGGCGGCGGGCGCCACCTCGCGCACCTGCGCCGCGTAGGCGAAATCGGGCGCCGCCCATGGCCGCACCACGGCCGCGGCGCCGGGTACGAGCGCACGCGCGCGCCCTTCGGGCAGGTGGATCAGCACCTCGCGTGCTCCCGGCCGCGCCACGCGCAGCACCGGCTGGCCGGCGCCCACCACCTGGCCGGGCTCGGCCATGACGCCGGTGACGACGCCGTCGGCGTCGGCGCGCAGCTGGGTGTATCCGGTCTGGTTGACGGCCGTCGCCGCCTGCGCCCGCGCCTGGCGCCAGCGCGCATCGGCCGCCTGCGCCGCGCTGCGGCGCGCATCCAGCGCCGAGGCGGAGATGAAGTTGCGCGCACGCAGTTCGAGCGCACGCTCGAGCTCGCTGTGGGCCAGCGCGCGGTCGGCCCCGGCTGCGGCCACGGCGGCCTGCGCCGCCCCTGCCGCAAGTTGCGCGTCCTGCGCGTCGAGCACCGCGAGCACGCTGCCGGCGGCCACCCGCGCCCCGACATCGACACGGCGCTCGAGCAGCTTGCCGCCGATGCGAAAGCCGAGGTCCGCCTCGATCCGCGCGCGCACCTCGCCGGTATAGACCGCCCCCGGCGCCACCGCCCCCGTGCCGTCGATCGTCCGCACCAGCACCGCGGGCGGCGGCGGCGCGTCGGGGGCGGGAGCGGAGCAGGCCGTCAGCAGCACGCTGCCGGCGAGCCAGACGAAGCGGTGACGGAACGCCATCGGAATACTCATGCCGGATCGGGAGGGGAGCCGCGCCCGGCCGCAATGACAGCCGCAACGCGCGGACGGCAGTGTAGCCCCATCCGGATGCGCTCTGCACCCATGACGGCGGCAGGGGAGCGCGACGGCGGCGAGCCGTTCGGGCGCGTTGCGGGCGGCCGCCAAGGGCAGCAGCGGGCCGGCGTCGCCGCGCGCGACGCCCGCCGCCGCCCGCGCCCGCGTCAGCGCGACTCGAGGATCAGGCGGCCGTTGGCGGGCTGGATCGGACGGCCGTTGCGCGGGTACAGGCGCGCGAACACCGCCAGCTGCTCGGCCGACATCGGCAGCGCCTCCTTCATCACGACCCACAGCACGTCTTCGGTGCAGGGCGGCATTGGCAGCGAACCGAGGTAGAGGTAGTGCGCCGGGCTCGCCGGCACGAAGGCGCCGAGGTCGATCGTCGCCTCGGGCGCGTGTTCGCGCCCGCGGTCGAGCGGCAGGTTGTTCCACAGCGTCTGCAGCAGCGCATTCGTCGCACCGCCCGCCTCGAGCAAGCGCGACAGGATCGCCACCTGGCCGTCGGCAGCGCGATGCTCGAGATAGACCGCCATGTCGTAGGCCATGCCGCCGACCCGGTCCTGCGACGGCCGGTGCAGGGTGAAGCGCTCGAGGGCGTAGCGCTTGCCGCGCACTTCGATGCTCATGCCTTCGCCGACGTCCACCTGCAGCGTGTTGCCGGTGTCGCGGATGCGGAAGCCGGTCGGGCGGTAGTCGAAGCGCACCGGCGCAAGGTCGACGGCGACGCCGTTGCGCAGGTCGATCGGCGACTGCCGCGCGCCCTCCTCGCACAGCCGCCAGTCGGGCCGCAGCCGGCCCCAGGCCTGCGGTCCGCTCTCGCCCTCGTAGCGCCAGCCGGGCTCATCATGGCGCAGGCGGGTGGTGCGCACGCCCGCCGTCTGCCCCACGAGCGGCTGCTCCGGCGCGGCCTTCGCGGTGGCGGTCTGGGTCACCGCCGCCGCACGCCGCGTGGCGGCCGAGGCAAGCGGTCTCGACGCGCGCTCGTCCTCAGCCGCCGCCGCAGGCGTTGCCGATCGCTGCGGCGACGCCGGCGCCGGCCGTGCCCCGGCAGGCGCCAGCCCGACCGACTGCGGACGCCGCTCGGCGCCATGACGGCGCACTTCGGGCTTCGCTTCGGGCTTCGCTTCGGGCTTCGCTTCGGGCTTCGCTTCGGGCTTCGCTTCGGGCTTCGCTTCGGGCTTCGCTTCGGGCTTCGCTTCGGGCTTCGCTTCGGGCTTCGCTTCGGGCTTCGCTTCGGGCTTCGCCGGGGATCGCG
>JANJTU010000151.1 GCA_024710965.1 Thauera sp.
AGCAAGGCCAAGCAGGCACAGAGCCGGGTCAAGGCGCTGGACCGCATGGACAAGCTCGCGCCGGTGCTCGCCAGCGCCGACTTCACCTTCGAGTTCAAGGAACCGCTCAATCTGCCCAACCCGATGCTGGCGATGGAAGACGCCTGCTTCGGCTATCCCCCGCCGGAAGGCGCCCCCGCCGGCACGCCGCCGACGGTGATCGTGCGTGGCGTGAACAAGTCGGTGATGGCCGGCGAGCGCATCGGCATCCTCGGCGCCAACGGCCGCGGCAAGTCCACGCTGGTGAAGACCATCGCCCGCGACCTCGCCCCCACCAGCGGCGTCGTCACCGAGGGCAAGGGGCTGCGCATCGGCTACTTCGCCCAGCAGGAACTGGACGTGCTCCGCCCCCAGGACAACCCGCTCGAACATATGGTGCGCATGGCCCGCGAAGGCCTGCCCGCCGGCCAGAGCGGTCGCGAGCAGGATCTGCGCACCTTCCTCGGCACCTTCAACTTCAGCGGCGACATGGTTCAGCAGCCGGTTGGCACCATGAGCGGCGGCGAGAAGGCCCGCCTCGTGCTGTGCATGCTGGTCTGGCAGCGCCCCAACCTGCTGCTGCTGGACGAACCGACCAACCACCTCGACCTCGCCACCCGCGAAGCGCTGGCGATGGCCCTCAACGAATTCGAGGGCACCGTGATGCTGGTCTCCCACGACCGGGCCTTGCTGCGCTCGGTGTGCGACGAGTTCTGGCTGGTCTCCCGCGGCGGCGTCGAACCCTTCGACGGCGATCTCGACGATTACCAGCAATACCTCCTCGACGAAGCCCGCCGTGCCCGCGAAGAGCTCAAGGCCTCGCTCAAGAGCCCGAAGCACGCGGCTGCGCCGGCGCCGGTTGCCGCCCACCGGATCAGCCCGGAGAAGCTCAAGAGCCTCAAGCGCGAGCTTGGCAAGCTGGAGCAAACAATCCTGGAAGTCCAGACTCGCAAGCACGCCACCGAGGCCCGGCTGGCCAGCTCGCCATCAGTGCAGCAACTCGCTGAGCTGGGAAGGAATCTGCAGCAGATCGAAGCAACCCTGAACGCGCACGAGGACAGCTGGCTGCAACTTTCCGAGGAGATCGAAGCGGCGACCGGCGGCTGACCTGCCGCCGAGCGCCGAGCAGCCGATTCGAGCTCGATCGTATCCATCGATACGAACGCCGCCGCCTTCATCCACGCCTGACCGCACGCACAATGCGGCAAAGCGCAGGAGTGCGTTTGCCCGTCAGCCGCGTCTCCACGTCCCCTTCACCCCGACCGTGGCCGCCTGGATCAACCCGGTCGAAGGCTGGTTTGGCGCTCAGGTCCCCCGCCTCTGCTGATCCCCGACAACCGCTCCGGGGCCCGCGCCTACAGGCGGTAGCCGTCCGGCTCGTCGCGCGTGATCGCGGTGTCGAAGCGGCGCCCGGATCTGAAGCCGGAGGACCTTCAGCGCACGCGCTCATTGATGAATCCTCACGGCGCACGCCGGCGAGTAAGGCGCCAGACGCCAGCGCGCGGTTGCTCTTGGCCAGCGCTGGCCACGAGAGAGGTCGCCCCGTCTCCGTATGTCCCACTAGAGATCTCCAGTTGTCTATAATGGGACAAAAGGAGAGAGCCATGTCTGGAGCGCAAACAGCAACGCACGCTGTGCGAGGGGCGCGCGGTACTTCATCGAGCCTCGCCTCGACGGTCGTCATCGAAAAGGTGGTCGGCGCGGCGCCGGACGACCGCATCCAGGTGATTCGCCGTGGCTTTCCAGCGGGCGTGGTGACCCATCTTGCCGATGAGATGGGCTGGACCAGGGAACACGCGATCGATGCCCTGAAGCTCAAGCGCTCAACGGTGCTGCGCAAGATCAAGGAGCATCAACTGCTCGACAGCCCCGACTCGGAACGCTTGCTGTCCGTTCTGGACATGATTGCTCAGGTTCAGCAGATCGTCGCGCGTTCGGGCGATGCCACCGGGTTCGATGCCGCCAGGTGGTTGGCCACCTGGCTCGATGCCCCCTGCCCCGCACTCGGCGGCCAGAAGCCAACGGACTATCTGGACACCCACGAAGGCATCCAGGTGGTGCGCAATCTGTTGTCGCAGATGGAAAGTGGGGCCTACGCCTGATGGCGCAGGTCTGGCGGATCGCCGCCGACACGCCCGACTACACCGCCGACGATCTCACCGGCGCGGGCGCGGAAAAGAGCGGCGGCCGCTGGAATCGCAAGGGCCTCGCGATCGTCTATGCCTCTGGCTCTGCGGCGCTTGCCTGCCTGGAGACCCTGGTGCACTTGAGCGCGACGCCGCTGCCCTTGAACCGCTACCTCGTGCGGGTCTACATCCCGGACGACGTGTTTGCGCGGCGGCTCGATCTGGACGCCCTCGCCCCTGCAGCCAAGCGTGTGGGATGGGATGCGCAGCCGCCAGGAAGGCTCAGCCTCGAGCTTGGCAGCGACTGGGTGAGATCGGCAGCGTCGGCCGTGCTCGAGGTGCCGTCGGTGATCCTCCCCGAGGAGCCGAACTTCCTCCTCAATCCGGCTCACCCTGATGCCGCCCGGATCACCGCGACGAAGATTCGGCGGTTCGACTACGATCGGCGGCTGCGCTGAGTCCACGCCGGAGCCTGCGGCAGCGGCCCGTCCGCCACGCTCGCGGCCGGCAAACAGCCAGTTTTTCCTGGATGTCGCCACCGGACGCATCGCCCGCTCGGCGGTGATGTTGTCCGGGGCGAGGATGCCGCGGTCGGCACATGCCGTCAGCGCCGTCCAGTTCGACAGCGCATAGGCAAACGCCCGCCCCAGCGGCGAGCGGGGCAGCAGCGTCGGCTGATGATGGCTCAGCCAGCGGTGGAACCAGGTCAGAGCACGCCGGGTGCGGCATTGCCGGGATGCACTGAGCATGCGATGAGTGGATGGATCATGTGGCGCGGCCCTTCCCTCGGAGCCGTATTTGCCCCACTTTGACGCAAGTCACGTTCATTCGCCGAAAGCGCCGATAAGCTCACGTCGCGATCGCACGCGTCGTCCATCAAGGGCGGTCGTCGCCGCGTCTGGATGGCGAATTCGTCATCACGCTGCCCTCCCGACCGTCGGTGCTTGCCCGACGATTGAAGATTACCGCTCCCACGGCTCATGCATTTCCCGCCACCGTCAGAGTTTCCCCTTGCCTCACCGCCAAGCCGAGATCTTGTGTGCCTGGATCGGCGCCGTGCACTTGCCGGCCTGGTCACGCTTGCCGGTTGGCCGCTGCTGTCGGGCTGCGCGCTGGGTGCAGCGCCGCTCACGGTGGCCGCGCACACCTGGCCCGGCTACGAGCTGATGTTTCTTGCTCGCCGCGAAGCTTGGCTCGACCCCAAGACGGTGCGCCTTGTCGACATGGAATCCGCCTCCGCCTCCATGGCCGCACTCGAGCGAGGAGAGGTCGACGCGGCGGCACTCACGCTCGACGAAGCGCTGCGCGTGCGCGCGCGCGGCACCGACGTCCGCGTCGTCCTCGTGTTCGACATCTCATCGGGTGCCGACAAGGTCGTGGCGCGGCCCGGCATCACGCGTCTGGCCGCACTCGCGGGCAAGCATGTCGGCGTCGAGGACAGCGCACTCGGTGCGCTGATGCTGCACAAGGCGCTGGAGGCCGGGGGTCTGGCGGCCGACGAGATCATCCCGGTGCCGCTGACAATCGATCAGCACCTGCGAGCCTGGGAGGAAGGGCGCGTCGCAGCGCTCGTGACCTACGAGCCGGTGGCGGACGCGCTGGTGCGTCAAGGCGGAACGGTTCTCTTTGACAGCAGCGCGATCCCGAACTTGATCGTCGATGTGCTGGCGGTACGCGCCCAAGCCCTGGAAAAGCGCCACACGCGCAGCGCCGTGCGTGCGTTGCTGGCCGCGCACTTTCGCGCGCTCGCGCACCTGCACAGCCATCCGGACGACGCCGCCTATCGTCTTGCGCACCGCCTTGGCGGCTCCGGCCCGAAGGCGCTCGAGAGCTATCGCGGCCTCGTCCTGCCCGACCCGTACGCCAACCGGCAACTGCTGGCCGGCGGCGATGGCGGCCTGATGGCCACCGCGCGCGAACTGGTGGCACTGCTGCACCAGCAGGGCAGGCTGCCGTCCCTGCCCGAGATCGATGCACTCACGGACGCGAGCTACCTGCCGCGCACCGAGCCGTGAGGCGGGGCGGGTCGGTCGAGCGCATCGTCAGCGCATTCGCCATGATGATGCATGTGCGCGCCGTGCTCCTGGTCTGCGGCATGCTACCCGCGGCGCTGTGGAGTCTGGAGGCGCATGCGAGCCGTTCGCTGACCATCGGGTTGCTCAACCATCGCCCGGCCACGGAACTCGAGGCGCGCTGGCAGGCGCTGGCCGATTACCTGGATGCGCGGCTCGACGGCCACGAAGTCGATATCGTTGCCTTGCCCTACGCCGAGCTCAACGAGCGGGTGGCGCGGCAGCAGGTCGACCTGGTGCTGACCGATCCGAGCCACTACATCATGCTGCGCAATCGAAATCCGCTGTCGGGGGCACTCGTGACCCTGATCGGCGGCAGCGCGGGTGAAGAGCTGCGCAGTCTGGGAGGGGTCATCGTCACCCGGGCGGGGCGTGCCGACATCCAGCACCTGGACGATCTGACGGGCAAGCGCATTGCGGCGGCTGGCCCATTTTCCCTCGCCGGACACCAGGCGCAGGTGCAGATGCTGATCGAGCAAGGCCTGACGCCGCCCGAGCCTGGGCAACTGCATTTCGTGGGCATGCCCTACGACCGCGTCGTGCATGCGGTCGTGCGCGGTGAGTTTGACGCCGGATTCGTCGCCAGCGGCGTGATCGAGGCGATGGCGCTCGAGGGCAAGCTCGAGCCGGGGGTGCTGCGCGTTCTCAATCCGCAGGACCTCCCCGGCTATCCCCATGCCGTGTCGACCCGGCTCTACCCCGAGTGGCCGCTTTTTGCATTGCCGCACGTCGATGAAATGACCGCCCGCCAGGTCACCGCCGCGCTGCTGCTGCTCGAACACGATTCGCCGACGGCGCGCGCGCTCGGCATCCATGGATTCAGCGTGCCCGCCGACTATCAGCCAGTCGAGGCTGTGTTACGCAGGCTTCGGCTGCCGCCCTTTGATGCGCCGGCGACAGTCACCTGGCATGACATCTGGACGCAGCACCGCGAGCGGCTCATGGTCGCCGCGCTGGCGGTGCTGCTGGTGGTGCTCGGCAGTGCCTACGTCCTGACGCTGAACCGCCGCACGGTGCGTGCCAACCGCTGCTTCAATCAGCTCTTCGACAATGTACCCGCGCCGATCATGGTGTTGCGCGACGGTCGTTGCATCAGTTGCAATCCGGCTACGGTGGAAGCGCTGGGTCATGCCAATGCCAGCACCATCCTGAATCGGGCGCTGCATGAGCACTCCCCGCCGCGCCAGCCCGACGGCGAGGATTCCCGGATCAAGGCCGAACGCCTCCTCGCCGAGGTCGCCCACGGCGGGCGGCGACAGCTCGAGTGGGCGCTGTGCAGAACCGACGGCAGTGCGTTGCTCGTCGAGCTGAGCTTGCTGCCGTCGACCTTCGGGCGGCGTCCGGCCGTGCTCTGTGTCTGGCACGACATCACCGAACGCAAGCGTGCCGAGGACCTGATTGCGCAGGAATTGGCCCTGTTCTCGGGCGGCCCGGTCATCGTCTTCGAGTGGCTGCCGGAACGCGACTGGCCGGTGCGCCGGGTCTCGAGCAACGTCCTCGCATTGCTCGGCTATGCCGCCGAGGAGGTGAGCTCCCCGAGCTTCCGCTTTGCCAGCATCGTGCATCCGGACGACCTGGCGCAAATTCGGCAGGACGTCGCAACACACCTTCGAAGTGGCGCCGAGACGTGGGAGCAGTCCTATCGCCTGCGCCGGGCGAGCGGCGAGTACGCCTGGCACTATGACTTCACCCGGGCGACTCGGGGCCAGGATGGCGAGGTGGTGCGCCTGCGTGGCTACCTGTTTGACCAAAGCCGCATCAAGGAACTCGAGCTGCAGCTGGCGCGGGAGCGCCAGAGCTTGCTCAACGTGCTCTGGGGCACCGGCATCGGCACATGGGAATGGAACGTGCAAAGTGGCGAGACGCACTTCAATGAGCGTTGGGCGGAGATCGTCGGCTATACGCTCGAGGAGCTCGCGCCGCTGAGTTTCGCAACCTGGGTCCGCCTCGTTCATCCGGACGACTTCGCGTGCGCGAATGAAGCCTTGCGGCGGCATTTCGACGGCGAGGTCGACCATTACGAATGCGAGGTCCGCATGCGCCACCGCGACGGTCACTGGGTGTGGGTGCTCACACGTGGCCGGCTGATCTCGCGCAGCGGCGATGGCGGGCCGCTATGGATTGCGGGCACCCATCTCGAGATTACCGAGCGCAAGCAGGCCGAAGCACGGCTGCAACTGGCCGCCAACGTGTTCACACACGCGATGGAAGGCATCACGATCACTGACCGCGACGGCAGGATCGTGGATGTCAATCGCGCCTTCACCCGCATCACGGGCTATCGGCGCGAGGAAGTGCTGGGCAAGAAACCGAGCATTCTGAGCTCGGGCCGCCACGGTCCCGATTTTTATGCCGACATGTGGCACAACCTCGCCGCACACGGATACTGGCACGGCGAGATCTGGAATCGGCGCAAGGACTCCACGGTGTACGCAGAGCTCCTGACGATCAGTGCCGTCAAGGGGCGGGATGGTCAGCCCGAACACTACGTGGGGATCTTTGCCGACATCACCACCCAGAAGGCCTACCAGCAGCAGCTCGAGCATATCGCCCACTTCGATGCGCTGACCGGACTGCCAAACCGCGTGCTGCTGGCGGACCGACTCAAGCAGGCGATGGCCCAGGCCCGACGCCACCGCCGGCAACTTGCCGTCGCTTACATTGATCTCGATGGTTTCAAGGCCGTGAACGATGCCCATGGGCACCACGCGGGGGATGGACTGTTGGTGGCCGTCGCGAAGCGGATGAAAGAAGGGCTGCGGGAGGGCGATACGGTTGCGCGGCTCGGCGGCGACGAATTCGTCGCCGTCCTGGTTGACCTCGCCGACGTGCAGGCGAGCGTGCCGTTCATTCGCCGGCTGCTGCATGCCGCAGCCCAGCCCGTCCAGGTGGGCGCGCAGGTGTTGCAGGTCTCGGGCAGCATTGGCGTGACCTTCTACCCGCAGGCGAACGAGATCGACGCTGACCAGTTGTTGCGCCAGGCCGACCAGGCGATGTACCAGGCCAAGCTCGCGGGCAGGAACCGCTATCACCTCGTCGAGGCGGTGCAGGACGAGCAAGCGTCAGGCGGTCACGAAGGCTTGGCGCGGATTCGCCAGGCGATGGATCGGGACGAGTTCGTGCTGCACTACCAACCCCGCGTGAATCTGCGCAGCGGGGTCGTCCTTGGCGTCGAGGCGCTGATCCGCTGGCAACATCCTGAACGAGGCCTGCTCACGCCGGAATCATTCCTGCCTGAAGTCGAAGTGCATCCGATCGGCGTCGAACTGGACGAATGGGTGATCGAGCGCGCCCTCGCGCAATGCAAAGCGTGGCGGGCGCAGGACATCGTGCTGCCGATCAGTGTCAATATCTCGGCGCACCATTTGCAGCAGTCGGACTTCGTCGCCCGGCTGAAGGCGCAACTGGCCACCCACCCCGATCTGCCCAAGGGCAGCCTGGAACTCGAAACGCTGGAGATCAGCGCGCTGGAGGACCTCGGTCACGTCTCCGATGTCATCGGCGCGTGCGAACGCATGGGCGTACGGTTCGCCCTCGATCATTTCGGCACCGGCTATTCCTCGCTCAGCTATCTGAAGCGCCTGGCGGCCTCCACGCTCAAGATCGACAGAAGTTTCGTGCGGGGCGTGCTCGATGAGCCGGACGACCTCGCCACACTGGACGGCGTGCTGGGGCTCGCCAGAGCCTTCCAGCGTCGGGTCATCGCCGAAGGGGTGGAGTCGGTCGCCCAGGGCGAACTCCTGGTCCGGCTGGGCTGCGAACTGGCGCAAGGTGATGCCGTTGCCCGGCCGATGCCCGCGGCCGAGCTGCCTGCCTGGATGGCCGCGTGGCGACCGGAGCCGGCCTGGTCGCAAGCCCGCCGCGCCGATCCCGAGGACATGCCCGTCTTGTATGCGACGGTGGAGCATCGGGCGTGGATCCGCCGGTTCGAAGCCTTTCTCGCGGGCGAGTGCGACACCGCGCCGCGGCTCGACCATCATGAGTGCGGGCTCGGAGCGTGGTTCGATCGAGCCAAGGCGGAAGGTTATGGCGGGTGTGCGTCGACGCTGGAAACCATCGATACGCTGCATCAGACCGCGCATGGGCTCGCCCGCGACATCCTCGATCTGCATGCCTGTGGGGCATGCACGGAGGTGCAGGCGAAACTGGCGGAACTGGGTGTGCTCAGCCATCGCTTACTCGAACAACTGACGAGTCTCGTCGTGAAGAAGGCGACATAGGTGGGGCGGTATCGCCGCTCGCAGTCGGTCGCTATCCGCTGCAGCGCCGTTACATGACGCTGGAACGCTCGCCGAGGTTGGCGTCAATCCCGACGTCAGCCTGTCCGCCGCGGCGGCCTGACCGGCGCTCCGGCCTGACCGGCGCTCCGGCCAAACTGGAGCCGAGGATCTGCCGAATCCGTCTTACACCACGACCCGGGACACGATCTCTTCCTGGCCATCAGCCCCAGGCAGGTCATCTGCGAGGAAGCAGCGTAGCCGAGGTGAATCACGATCCAGGACGTTGGCGCAGAGCCAAGAATGAAACGCCCACTGGCGCGTTACTGTTCAGCAAATGGGGCGTGCGGCCG